>NZ_JBELOK010000001.1:0-435279 GCF_040276085.1 Castellaniella sp. FW104-7C03 | reverse complement strand
CGTTCTGCCTCAAACCGCCCCCTGAACCGGACATTTCTACTTGGGAGAAAACCGGACATTTCTATTTAGCGTTGACATGTTTGACATAAAGAATATTATTTTTTATGTCCACCAAACCAATTTCCTAGCGGCTCATCGCAATCACTTTGCGTGTCATGCCGGCACCCGGGGGGGTGAAATCCAGCAGCTGGATTCGTCCATCTTCGGTGTGGTGAATACGGACGGTCTGGCTACTGTGCAGGGTTTGCACCTGCATAAGATCGACACCAAAACTGGCGGCCAGGGATTCATACGGAAGAATGATCGGGGCTTTGCGCCGATCCAGCCGGCGAAAGCGGTTGGCGTTGTAGTCGGCCCAAAGAAACAGCAGGATGCCTAGGCTGCCGCCAACGATGGCGTAGATCACCAGAGAGTGCATTTGTGGAAGCAGCTGCGACACCAGCGGTACATCCAGGCCCGGTGTGTCTTCGCGGAGGATGGACACGATGCCATCGCCAAAAAGATATAGAAATCCCAACCAGGCCAATGCGGTGAGAATCATGTCGATCGCGGCGGATACACACGAGCGTGGGGTTTTGATGATGTTCATGGTGTGGGTGCCTTAATGCCGCGGTCGGGGCTTTCCCAGCGCGCCCGGATGCGGTGATGTTTAAGCATGACTTTTGGGAAACTGCAAAGCGTGGTGAGCAGATTGATCATCCAGTAGGCCAGGGGATACCAGATCACCCAGTACAGAGAATGGCTCAGGCCAGGCTCGTATCGGCGATCAATAAACACGCTCAGCCCAAACTGCATCAGGCAGGCCATGGCCAGCACCATGCCGGTAAATGCTGGTGGCATCAGTGTTTCAACGTGGATATGTGGTGGTAGGTCGACAAAGAAGCCCAGTGCCCAAAGCACGATTGATAGGATCAGCGCAAACGCCCAGATGGAGGAAATGGAGAACTCAAGCACCATGGGCCACAGGCGGCGATGGCGCCACGACCAGATATTGGGAATGTTCTTGAGGAAAACCTCGGCGCCGCCCTGTGCCCAACGCAGCCGCTGCTTCCATAATCCGCGCAGGGTTTCAGGCATCAGGATCCAGCAAAGCGCCCGAGGCTCAAAAAAGATCGACCAATGATCCCGCTGCAGCTTCCAGCTGATATCGATGTCTTCTGTCACCATGTCCAGGCTCCAGTAGCCCACGCGATCCAGTGCGGTGCGACGAAATGCGGCCACGACACCCGATACCGTAAATACCTGCCCATACACACGTTGTGTGCGTTTGATCAGCCCGACGATAGACGAGAATTCACCCACCTGAATGCGGCCGATCAGCGTGGATCGAGTGCGGATACGCGGGTTGCCGGTGACAGCCCCCACGCGAGGGTGTTGCAGTAGCGGTGCCACCAGGTAGGTGACGGCATCCCGGTTGAGGATCGCATCACCATCGATGCACACCAGGTAATCGCTGCGTGCGGCCAATGCGCCCATGCGCAGCGCCATCGCCTTGCCTTGATTTTGGGCGAGGTGGATCACCCGGAGGCGGTCATGGGTGGTGGCCAGCCGATCCAGCATCGCCCCGGTTTCATCACTTGAACCATCGTTGATGGCGATGACCTCGATGTTGAGGTAGTGCTGATCAAGCGCGGCCAGAATGGTTTCTGTGCCGTGTGCGGCTTCGTTGTAGCAAGGGATCAAAATCGATACGAGTGGGTTCCCTTTGAGTTCGGGGGGGCGCACATCCGGGCCCCACGCCCAGTGCCTTTCCCAGTGCAGCCAAAAATAAATGCCCCCAAGCATCCACAGGCAGGACATGAACAAGGGGTAAAAGAATACGAAGTCCAGGATCAGGTCGGTTGTCCAGACAGCTGCGGCGCCAAAAGGAGCCCCTAGAACAAGACACAGGATCAGGAAAGCAAGCAGTCGGTCAGTCATGTCGTGGATTCCTTAGTGGTAGGGGTACCAGGCGTTTGAGAGCGCCGGCCGGATGGATTCCATCGCGGGCTGGTTTTGGCCAAAGTCGTAGGGATAGAAGCCGAAGCTTGGGACACCCTGGAGTCGTAAGCCGTGCATCCAACGCGTCAGCGTGTTGTCGTTGACAGGTGGTTGGCCAGGCTGGTTCCAGTCACGGGCCTGCAGTTCCACAATCGTGCGCGAGAGTGCGCCCGGATGCTGTTTGATGGTGGCTACCAGATGTTCAAGCCACTTGTCCGCCTGTGCGGCCGGCACCTGCTCCATCAGTGGCATGGCCATGGGAACGGTCCAGTCGTAGGTCTGCAGGAAGTCGTCGAAGTTTTGCGCAAACCATGTTTCGCTCTCGGGGTTGAGAATGGGCTCTGCAAAGATATTGCGTGCAGTGATTACCTGGGGCCCACGTATGGCCCTGACTTGCCGGGTGAGGTTGTTGGTTAGTTGGATAAGGCTCTGACTCTTGAATCGTGTCCAGCGCTGCAACGTGCCGGCATCTTTGCGCAGGGCAGGGATGGCGTCGGGCAGGCCCGCTTGCCGATAGGCCGCCAGTGCGGGTGGGCTGGCATCCTCAAAGTCGGACAGGATCGCGTCATCGTGGAAAAGAATCCCGCTGATGGGAGCGCTGGCGGCCATGTCTGCGTACAAACCGGCAATCGCCGCTCTTGCCTGAGGATCAAAGGGAGACAGGCGCTGATATTGCTGTGGGTCGGGTGCCGGCGCCTTGTCTGGGTGGGCGGGGTCCCAGCGGCTTACCCGGTGGATGTTTGGTGCAAGATCGAAACTCAGCACGGGCATCCAGGCATAGACCTTGACGTTGGCTCGTGTCTGTAGCTGCCATACGGCGCGGTTGAACAGGTCTGCGCGCATGGGCAGCCAGTGATTGGGAAAATATACGGATCGGGCCAGTCCGTCGCCGTTTGGATCAGCATAGGCCTGCAAAAAAACCGTATTGATCTTCATGTCTGCAATCCGTTGCACCAGGACACCCAGGTTTTTGTCCATCTGTGCAGGATTGGGGTCGTAGACATAATCGAGATCGACCTGAGCCATCCGGATGATGGGTGCTGGCTCCACGCCCAAAATGGTGCGGGCGAATTCAACCATATCGGGAGAGTCGGTGATCAGTACCCGTGGCATGGACATCAGCTGCTGCAGATTGCCCAGGCCGTCATCCAGTGTCAGGGCCATCTGATAGCCATGTTTGCGGATGATGTCGAGGGCAATGCCGTTGGCAGCGCCATAAGGCCATACCCATACCCGGGGTGCCTTGCCGGTGACCTCGCGTAATTTGCGGGTAATGGCTTGCACATCCGCGTCAATGCGCCGCCGGTAGGCTGCTTCGGTTTCGTAGGTATGCGTGGCCGGATCGTACTGGCGGGTGGCTGCGGCGGGTTCGCGATTGCCCTGGGGGTTTGCCAGAATGCCGTGGTGCAGGTTGTTGGTGTGCGAGCCAATCTCAACCAGCCCGGAGCGGGCGACTTCGCGAACCTGTGCCCATGTGCCAAAGCGGCTTCTAGGTATTGCCTGGTTGCCAAACATGACTGTCTCATCAGGCGGCGTATCCAGCCATTTACCCACGGGCGCCCACACCGCAGGCCAGCTCATGGCTTTCAGTATCGGGAAAACACGCGTGTAAAAGCTGCGGAATCCGTCGTCAAACGTCAGCAGTACAGATTTTGGCGGCAAGGCTGCACCGCCGTTGCGTGCCGCCAGAATCTGATCTACGGAAACAGCCTGGTAGCCATTGTCATGCAGCCATTGCATCTGGGCGACGAACAGGTCTGTGCGTACGGACACAAAGGTCTGGTCGGGGTCGCTGTCTTCGATGTCGTGGTAGGCCAGCGTCAGCACGTGGTTATGCGGCCATGGAAGATTGGTTGCCTCCATTGGGCGGTCGGCAGGGGGCAAGAAAGCAGGGATGTCGCGTGCGCAGCCCGCCAATATCACCAGGCAGCAGGACAGGAACAGAAACCGTGCGAAAGTATGAATTGAAGACATGGCGTGTTCCCTGGTCAAAACCGGTACGTCATATTGACGAGGAAGTTGTAGTCGCGCTCCCGTTGGCCGTCATAGGGGCGGGAGGTGCCGGTTACCATAAAGCCGACGTCCAGCACGTCGTTATAGCGATAGCGTTGCCCATAGCCCACCGTGATGATTGCCCCGGTGCCATGGTGCTGTTGTGCGTACGTACCTGCTCCCAGCAAAAACTGCTGCTCCCAGGTTTTCTCGTAGCGCTGATATAGGGTGTGGGTAAGTTGCAAGGCCGGCACAACCGTGAGGTCTGACTTCGGATTGAAGTAATTTGCGTTGTCGTCGTGCGAGTTATGCGACGCAGAGATCTCGAACAAGGCGTCCAGCTTGATGGTGGGAGTTGTGTACAGGCGCTGGCGGCCATTCAGTCGGGCTTCCAGCCGGTTATTCCCATCCGAGAAAAACGAGGGCGTTACTGACAACGTCCATTCGCGACGTTCGTCGCCACGCCAGCGCAAGGAAGCCTGCAGACTGTTCGAGGTAATGTCGTTTTTCAGGGCCCTCAGGGGGGTTTCGCGAGAGCGCCAGGCAGCACCGGCCCCCACCTGCCAATGGTCATTGAGATCCACAGAAATAGTGGCAGCCGCACCAGTTTTTGTGCCGTGCCCATAACGATTGCCTGATACTTCTGCCTGAGCGGTGATATCCCGACTACGCCACTCGGCGCCCGCGCGCGTCCAGCTGTAATGGCCTGTGCCTTCGTCAAAATCGGCTTCGGAATAGCCGGTGCCTGCAAACACCCGCCAGTTTTTATTGATGGGCGGTGAATACAAAACTGTATCCAGGTTCCATTCGTGGCTACCCAGTACCGGGCTGTCGCTGGTGACGCCGCGGCTGGCCGTGACCCGCCATTCGGCCATGTTGTGTACTTTCCAGACACGGTCGATCCGTTGCACAGCGATGTCTTCGGGTGCGCGTGCCATCAGGTCGTCGTGCAGCAGCTCAGCCTGGCCCCATTCTTGCAAGTCCATGGCGGCTGAGGCCTGATTGAGCTCAACCTCGATCGACCTGGGCGTCTGGTTTTCAGCAATCTTCAAGTCTTTTTCGGCGGCACGCGGATGATCCCGTGCGAGGTACACCTGCGATCTTGCTGTGCGTAGACTGGCATTTTCTGGCGCAGCAGTCACCATTTCATCCAGCTGGGCCTGGGCCTTCAGTGTGTGGTTTTCATAGAGCATCCCCAGGGCCTGAGTCTGGGCGACATCCAGCTTGAGTGGATTAGGCCGTTGCCTGGGGTCTCCTTTGTTCACGATCCACGTTGGCAGCTTGTCATCCTGGCTGTGTAGCGCTTCGTTGGCGGTGGCGTAGTGCCCAGATTCAGTCAGGGCGTAAAACAGGCCGGTGGTATCGGTCAGCACGTCTGCCGATGGGCGGGCTTCCGCGGAAGCAGCCAGTGATTTTTCAAAGAGCGGTGCCGCTTTCTCGGGTTGATGCAATGCCAGATATGCTGCAGCGACATCGCCCAGTGCATAGTTGGGTATAGGGATGCCGGCAGCCTGCATGGATTCGTAGCTGCTGGCAACCTCCGCCCAACGCTGACGTTCTTGGAGGGCCTGGAGGCGGTCTGCCTTGGCGCGGTTCAGTTGTGGCTGGGCAGAGGGCCCAAGGGCTTCCCATTGCGGGATCAGGGTGTCATACATTGCCAATGCCCGATCGGCTACCAAAAATCGGTCTGCCTCGCCACGGGACTCAGCCGCTGCCGCGCGGGTAAGCTGCGCGGCGACATCTGTTTGCAGCGCACGTATTTCTGCCGGCTTAAGAACCCCCGGGTGGGTGTTAGCTAGATTCAGGGCCGCCTGAGACAGCCGGGCGCGTTGCAAGGCCTGAATATACGAACGCACCACGTATGCTTTGCCTGGTGACAGACGGTACGCCTGAGCGGCGGATTCCAGTGCGTCGTAGGGCCGGTGCGCTTGGTAATACGCGTATTCAAGCACCAGGTGGCTGTCTGCACTATCGGGATGTCTGGACGCCAGTTGACGCCCCAGGCGGATGGCTTGCTCTGTGCGGCCAGCATCGGCCAAGGTCATGATGTAACCGTGCGTGAACGCAGATAGCTGTGGAAACTGCTGTTCACCTTCCTTGAAAAGCGCCAAGGCCTGATCCCATTGCTGCGCATCCCGATGGGAGCGCGCCTCTTGTATCAGAGTGTCATACTTTTGTATTGAGGCACACATGGCAATGTCGGGCAGTGCCAATACCATACAAAATGTAAAAGCGATGGGCAAAAGGCGGGTAGACAAGGTGGGCCTCGCGATCGAGAAGTGTTAGTGGGCTTTGGGACAGTCAAACTGATAATGGCTGGCCGCCTGGCTGCCGGCATACAAAATCAGTTTGATCGTGCACTTGTCCTGATCTCCGACGGAGAGCGAAAACCGTGTCAGTGCGGTGGGGGTATTGGCCTGCAAACGCACATCGCCACTTTGCTGGATAGTGGATGTGCCGCTGACGCCTTGCTTGGTGGCGGTCAGCTGATAATGCAGCGTGCTGTTTTCAGGGCCCTGCACATAGGGGACGATCATTGCCGGTTGAGTGCCAGCAACAGTATCAAGCCACACTTGCAGATTGATATCCGGGGTCATCATGATCGTTTTCCGAGAGTTGCCGAGTGGCAAACCCGGTGGGCCGCCCTTGTCAGGCATCCCACCGGGGAACATAAGCGCTTGCGCGCGTGTTGCTTACCAGCCGCCCGTTTGTGTGATGGTGCTGGTATTGGCAACACCAACCTGCACCGCGGTTGCGCTGAGATTGGAACCAGTTTGCGTCACGTTGACAGTATTGCCAAAGCCACGCTGATAGACGTCTGACGTTTGGTTGCCGCCCCAGCTTTGTGTGGTGTTGGCGTTGTTGCCCCAGCCAAGCTGCACGATCTTTGAGTCGGAACCCCAGGTGTGCGTTTGTTTGGCCTTAGCGTAGTTATTGATACCGTCCTGATAAATATCGATCTTGGCTGTGCCATACCAGTTGCCGTCTTGGGTGGCCTCAGCCACGTTCTTCACGAACTTCTGGGTGATCTGGGCCGATGCATTACCGTTAAACGCCTGGGTAATAGTGGCATCGTTGTCGAAGCCCTCTTGATACGTGTTGCCCGTGCTGCCGGCAACGGCTGCTGCGCCAGAGAAGGCCAGGGCAAGACCGGATGCCAATACGCAGAGTTGAGTTTTCATGATGATGTTCCTCTATAGACAACAAGACCTGTGTGAGAAATACGCCACCCGGCGGTCTTGGTACCGGGTTTTGTAGAAAAAAACAGAAAAAACAGCATGTTCCTGGCTGATTGCATAACCCTGCGCATGCTTAGCGAATGACGTTTAACTTCAGCCCGGTGCCGATCTGGATAATTGGCGGCAGCGAACCCGGGATGGTTTGTGTGACCGCCAGTTGATTGAAATTGCCAAACTGGCCCAGGCTGGCATGGGCGTTGCTGGTGTATTGCTCCAGCTTTGCGCGGTTGCCGGTGCCTTGCTGGGTGATGTCGCCTGAGTTATTGCTGCCGCCTTGCATGATCCATGCATCGTTACCAGCGCCGTATTGCGCTAACACAGCGGTATTGTTCACGCCGGTTTGCGAGATACTGGCTTGGTTCTTGATGCCCTCTTGTGTGACGGTAGCCGCAGCCGAGGCACCCTTTTGAGTGATATGGCTGTTGTTCAGGACACCATTTTGATATGTGTCTGCATGCAGGGATGACGCGTTTAATTCGGTGGGGGGCAGTTCGGACAATGAAGACATATCCGGGTTGCTGCAATAGCCAACTAGCGGGGTTGTCGTCAGCAGCAGTCCTGCAAACAGAGCGGTGGCGCTGTGTTTCAGGTGATCCCATTGGATCGGGGGGTACCGTGTGTTCATGGTTTACTCCAAGTCAGTGCGAGAGCAGCTGTCTGCTTTATGAGGGCTGGGTGTTGCTGCTGTCGGTTGTGGCCCCGTTTTCCGGCTGAGCTGCTTGACGAGGGGTCACTGTCGTCACTGTGGTTTCGCGGTCGGCGTTCAAATATCGCTGAAGCACTGGGTCGTTCCAGTCGGTGGGGCGTTTCAGGGACCAGAGCTTGTCCTTGATGCCCTGAACCGTCAGGTGCATCACGGCCGCGTCGATGGCTTCCTTGACGGCTAGCTGGGTTGGCTCGTTGTGTGTGTAGCCACCTTCGATTTCCAGCAGGTCGTAGTAATTGACGAAGCGGAAATAGCTGGGATGGATTTCGTACGACCAGATAGTCTTGGTGGTGGAGACGCTGTTGAGCACCTCGCCGGTCATGACATTCACTGCGCGCAGATTGATGGTGACTTGATCCACGCTGTATTGCGTGGACAGGCCGATACCCAGAAACTTGGCGCCCAGGCCTCCGGTGCGGGTATTGGAGTCGTAGGCGACGATGCCGCCTTCAAGGATGATGGACGCGGGCAGCAGGCTGGGTACGGAGGCGGCGTTTCCGTTTTTTTCGTTTTCATCCACTGCGCGCAGTACCCGGCGCTCTGTCAGCAAAGACTGCAGGCCTTCGCGCTCTACTGGTGTATACCAGCCGGAGTCTCTCAAGGCCTTCATTAGCATCGATGCCGCACCTTGTGTGACAGCCGTAGAGAACGCGCTGTCAGGCGAAGGTTTGTACTGGCCGGTTTCGTCCCGAAATCCGTACACAGCAGCCACAATCTTATGAGCGGGTGGAGGCAGGAGCGTCAGGTTTACCGCAGAAGGTGTTTTTGGCGTCAACTGGGCCTCGTCAGACACGTTCATCGGCTTTTGCAGTGCGCAGGCCGATAGAGTCAAAGAGGCAAGAGCCCCGATACACAGGCGGCGCCACTGAATGCGTGTGACACCGGCCGACATTGTTAAGGTATCCATCTCATATCCCCGTTTCTGGACTCAGGCCTAGTTGATCGGCAGGTCGGTGGAGCCCGAACCGTCCAGATTGACGGGGTGCGCCTTGCCATTGAGATCCACCCAATACAGGCTGTTGCCCCGCTGGATTAAAAACCCGTTGTTCGTTTGCAATATCTGCCCGATGCTGTCGAGCCCCAGATCGTCCATTGGATAGGGATACCGTTTTTGGGCCTGTGCGCTTTGAAGCAACATGGGCCCATTCAGGGCGTTGCCCCCAAACGACGGATTGACCGGGGTGTACAGTAGTTGGCCGGCGGCAGCTGTCTGGGCTAAAAATGCGGTTGACACAATCGCAACCAGTGATGCTTGCAGCGCGGCCCGGTGGCCCAAAGCTTTGCGTATGCGGGTGTTCATTTACATCTCCTTGGGCGCCAGGTCGGCGTCCTGGACAAATTGGCGCTGTGTCTGGATGATTGCGATGTTTTCGTGTACTGCGGCTACGGCGGTCTTGCTTTCTTGGCGTGCCCGCGATCTGGCCGGTGACAAAAACGTGTGGTAAACGGTCTGGCTGTCATAGGACACCCAGATTTCGCTGCCGTATTGCGCAGTGGGGCGCTCAATGACAGTGAGGGTGTCCTGAGAGTTGGGATACAGCGCTTGCCAGATTTCCGAGAAACTTTTGTAAAAATCCCAGCCCATCACAGTGATGGTTCGGTTGATCAGCAGGCCACGCAGGGGCTCGTTGTCGATCTGCCCCCGATCCATTGGTTCGGTGGCTGCTGGCTCCTGTGCCCACGCCAGGGTGCTCATCAGTGCCAGTGCGCAACACGTTGTAACTTGTAACTTGGTAGCACACACGATGTATCCCCTCTAACTGCTGTCCGCCTCTCAACTGCTGCAACGAACTGGTATGGGGGACATCGTACGGAGCAATCGCCTGGCTACCCATAGGGCAGACACGTTAGGCCATTCGCCCGAGGGCCTCGGCCTTTATCGGATAAATGGACTAGTACCTTGGTTGTTGCAAAGTCTTCCACGCATTTGCAAAGAATCTGAGTTAAAATGGTGCGCCTTTTGAGGTGGGGTGCAAAACCCTCATCCAAAAACAGCTATAATTCACGGGTTTGACTAACGCACCAGGCGGCAGCTTGCCTGGTCAAGAACGGATACACATGGGTGATCAGGCCACATCCGGCTCGCATGAAGGGTCAGGTGAGGTGTCACAGGCACTAAAGCTGACCGACACAGATCGCGCCCTGATCCTCCACCGTTCAAGAGTTGGCCTATATTGGGCGCTGGCAGCGCAGGCATTCACGGGGATGCTGGTGGTGCTTGGTGCCTGGGGAATGGCAGGAAAAGACGCAGGGGCTTCCGCTCTGATAGGAGCGGCAGCCTATTTTGTACCCAACGCGCTGTTTGCTTTGCGGCTGCTGCTCGGGTATTTGGGCCCAAAGCACCCAGGATCCCTCGCCTTTTTTTGGGGTGAGTTCCTCAAGCTGTTCATGACAGCCGGGGTAGTGGTTCTGGTGGCATGGCAGTGGGGGAGCTGGCTTAATTGGCTGGCATTCCTGCTGGGCCTGCTGGGCGTCATGAAAGGGTATGTGGTGTTGCTGGCCTTGCGCCGCCTGCCATGATTTGATTACGTTTGAAGGGCTTACCGATGACCGACGCAGTAACGACGCCTCAGTCCGAATACATTCAGCACCACTTGGTGCACCTGAATAACCTCGGGCACAAACAGGACATCATCGCCAATTTTGGCGTCGTCAACTACGACTCTCTCTTCTGGTCGATTCTCACGGGCGCCGTTGTGGTCTGGTTTCTGTGGCGCGCTGCGCGCCGCGCCACCACCGATGTGCCCGGCCGCTTCCAGATGTCCGTAGAAATGCTGGTCAGCATGGTTCAGGAAGAAGCCAAAAACATTGTTCCCAACGAGAAATCCCGCCTGTTCGCTGCCCCGCTGGCACTTACCGTGTTTCTCTGGATCACCCTGATGAACGCACTGGATCTTGTGCCTGTCGATCTCGTGGGCTGGATCTTCCGCATGACAGGCCTGGGTGCAAATCACGCTGACCCCCTGTATTACCATCGTATTTTGCCCACTGCCGATCTCAACGTCCCCATGGGGATGTCTCTGGGCGTGCTGGTGCTTACACTGTATTACGGTCTCAAGATCAAGCATCTTGGCGGCTTTGTCAAAGAACTCTTCACGGCTCCGTTCCACGCACATGGCGTAGGCGCCATCGTGCTGGCACCTTTCAATCTGTTGCTAAATCTCATCGAATACGTCGCCAAAACTGTGTCTCTTGGCATGCGGCTGTTCGGCAATATGTATGCGGGCGAGCTGCTGTTCATGCTGATCGCCTTGCTCGGGGGGGCCTGGGTCAGTACGGATGCAACCAGCATCAGTCTGGCGTTCGGGCACGTACTGGCCGGCTCGGCGTGGGCGATCTTCCATATCCTGATCGTGCTGCTGCAGGCATACATCTTCATGATGCTCACCCTGGTGTATATCGGGCTGGCACACGAAGGCCATTGATTTCTGATTTCTGTTTTCTGACTAAACAACGTTTACTTACCAAGGAGTTGTTATGACCAACGTTGCATTCGTTGCTCTCGCTTGCGGTCTGATCATCGGTCTGGGCGCCATTGGCGCCTGCATCGGCATCGGCATGATGGGTGGCAAATACCTCGAAGCCTCTGCACGCCAGCCCGAGCTGATGAACACCCTGCAAACCAAGATGTTCCTGCTGGTTGGTCTGATCGACGCAGCCTTCCTGATCGGCGTGGGTCTGGCCATGCTGTTCGCGTTTGCCAACCCGTTTGTTGGTTGATTACGCAGGCCTGCCAAGGCAGGCCAGGGGCTGGCACGTCGTTGTACAACGACAGCTGGCCAGGTTTGGTGCCTTGCAGAATCGCTGCAAGGCACGAGTGGGTAAATTAGGGAAACGACCGTGAATTTAAACGCGACTCTCTTTTTCCAGATGATCGTGTTTTTCGTTCTGGGCTGGTTTACGATGAAGTTCATCTGGCCACCCCTGACGAAGGCAATCGATGATCGTCGCCAGAAAATCGCCGACGGTCTGGCTGCCGCCGAGAAAGGCAAAGCCGACCTCGCCCAGGCGCAGGCTCGCATCAGCCTCATGGACGCTGCAGCCAAAACGGACAACCATGCCCGTTTGGCCGAAGCCGAAAAACAGGCTGCGCAACTGATCGACGAAGCGCGTCGCGAAGCCGAAGCCGAGAAGGCCCGGATCGTGGCACAAGCCCGTCAGGACGCCTTGCAAGAAGCCCAGCGTGTACGCGAAACACTGCGTGCCGAGGTTGCTGTGCTGGCCGTCAAGGGGGCAGAGCAAATCCTGCGCCGCGAAGTCGACGCCAAAGTGCACGCTGATCTGTTGGATCAGCTGCAGGCACAACTCTGATCAGGGCGGGTCATGGCTGAACTATCTACCATCGCACGCCCTTATGCCGAGGCCTTGTTTCAGGCGGTTCGTGATGATTCTCGCGGGCTCCAGGCATGGTCCGAAGTGCTGTCGCCACTGGCGCAGGTTGCCGGTCAGCCGGATGTCCTCGAAGCCATGGCTGATCCGCGTCTGAACAACGCCCAGCGTATTCAGTTGCTCACCAGCCTGCTGCCTGACGCTCTTCCGGCACAGGCAGCCAACCTGCTTGGCCTGCTGGTCGAAAACGATCGCGTGCAGGTGATGCCGCAGGTGGCCGAGCAATTCGAGCTGCTTCGCAATCAGCTCGAAGGCACTGCACTGGCCCGGATCACCAGCGCATTTCCGCTGGATGACACTCAGCTGGCAGGCCTGCTGAAGGGTTTGGAACAAAAGTTTGGCCTGAAACTCAAGTCGCAGGTGACGGTTGATCCCGAACTGATCGGCGGGGTACGCGTCGCCGTGGGCGACCACGTGCTTGATACTTCCGTGCAGGCCCGTTTGGCCAATCTGCGCGATACGCTGGCCGCATGATGGCGGGCCAACCAACAGGATTCCAGGAGTCTTACCATGCAACTTAACCCGTCCGAGATCAGTGAACTGCTCAAGAGCCGCATCGAAGGCCTGGGCGCATCCACTGATGTCCGCACGCAGGGCACTGTCGTGTCCGTTACCGACGGCATCACCCGCATCCATGGCCTGTCCGATGTGATGCAGGGCGAAATGCTCGAATTCCCCAATAACCGCTTTGGTCTTGCCCTCAACCTCGAGCGCGACTCTGTCGGCGCCGTGGTGCTGGGCGATTACATCGGCTTGTCCGAAGGTGATTCGGTAAAAACCACAGGCAAGATTTTGGCCGTGCCCGTGGGCCCCGAGCTCAAAGGTCGTGTCGTGGATGCCCTGGGCAACCCGATCGATGGCAAGGGCCCGATCAATGCCAAAGAAACCGACGTCATCGAGAAAGTTGCCCCGGGCGTGATTGCACGTCAGTCGGTGTCACAACCGATGCAAACCGGCCAAAAGGCAATCGACTCCATGGTGCCAATCGGCCGTGGTCAGCGTGAGCTCATCATCGGCGACCGCCAAACCGGTAAAACGGCCGTGGCTGTCGACACGATCATCAACCAAAAAGGCAAGGGCGTTACCTGCGTGTACGTCGCCATTGGTCAAAAGGCGTCCACCATCAACAACGTGGTGCGCAAGCTCGAAGAACACGGCGCGATGGAATACACCATTGTCGTGGCCGCTGCTGCCTCCGAATCCGCCGCCATGCAATACCTGGCTGCTTATTCAGGTTGCACTATGGGCGAATACTTCCGCGATCGTGGCGAAGACGCCCTGATCGTCTACGACGATCTCACCAAGCAAGCCTGGGCCTATCGTCAGGTATCGCTGCTGCTGCGCCGTCCGCCCGGACGCGAAGCCTATCCTGGCGATGTGTTTTATCTGCACTCCCGTTTGCTCGAGCGTGCTGCGCGCGTCAATGCACACTACGTTGAACAATTCACCAAGGGTGAGATCAAGGGTAAAACCGGTTCGCTCACGGCACTGCCCATCATCGAAACCCAGGCAGGCGACGTCTCGGCCTTCGTGCCGACCAACGTGATTTCCATCACCGACGGCCAGATCTTCCTGGAAACCGACCTCTTTAACGCCGGTATCCGGCCCGCCATTAACGCCGGTATCTCGGTGTCGCGGGTGGGTGGTTCGGCTCAAACCAAGGTAGTCAAGAAGCTGTCCGGCGGTATTCGTACCGACCTCGCCCAATACCGCGAGCTCGCTGCCTTTGCCCAGTTCGCCTCCGACCTCGACGACGCAACGCGTCGTCAGCTCGAGCGCGGCAAGCGTGTGGTCGAGCTCCTGAAGCAGCCCCAGTACCAGCCCCAACAGGTCTGGGAACTCGCCGTTGCTCTGTACTCGGTCAATAACGGCTACCTCGACGACCTCGAAGTTGGCCAGGTGCTGTCCTTCGAGAAGTCCCTAAAAGACTTCCTGAAATCCAAGCACGAAGCCCTGATCCAGCGCATCGAAGACGTGAAAGAACTCTCCAAGGAAGACGACGCCGCTTTGGGCGCCGCCATTCAAGAGTTCAAGAAGCACGGCACGTTTTAAGTTGCAGCCAGAAAGCCTGACCCCAGGCTTTCTGGTCAGCCCAAGGAAATAGTGGAATGGCCGGAATCAAGGAAATTCGAACCAAGATCAAGAGCGTGCAAAACACGCGCAAGATCACCAAGGCGATGGAGATGGTCGCCGCATCGAAAATGCGCAAGGCGCAGGATCGCATGCGGGCGGGTCGCCCTTACGCCGACAAGGTGCGTGCCATTGCGGCGCACCTGATGCAGGCGAACCCCGATTACACCCATCCGTATATGGTCGAGCGTCCCAAGCTGAGCTCTGTCGGTATTGTGCTGGTCACCACCGACAAAGGTCTGTGCGGCGGGCTCAACACCAATATCTCGCGCCTGGCATTGGCTCGTATCAAAGAGTTTGAGCAGCAAGGCGTTCGGGTGCAGGCCACTGCGCTGGGTTCAAAGGGTCTGGGTCTGCTCAATCGGGTCGGTGTCAATGTTGTCTCGTCCGAGGTTCAGCTGGGTGATGCACCCAACCTCGAGCGCCTCATTGGCGCCATCAAGGCACAGATTGATGATTTTGTGGATGGCAAGGTGGATGCGGTTTATCTGGCCACCAGCCGCTTCGTCAATACCATGAAGCAAGATCCCAGTTTTATCCGTTTGCTGCCTTTGCCCTCCGGCCTCGAAGATCCCTTCCAGGCCGGCGAACAGGGCAACGACTCGCTGGATACCCAATATGGCTGGGATTACCTCTACGAGCCCGACTCCCAGACCGTGATCGACGATCTGCTGATGCGGTATGTCGAGGGTCTCGTGTATCAGGCGGTGGCCGAGAACATGGCCAGCGAGCAATCGGCGCGGATGGTGGCCATGAAAGCGGCCTCGGATAACGCCAAAAAAGTCATCGGCGACCTCCAACTGGTTTACAACAAAACCCGTCAGGCGGCCATCACCAAAGAAATTTCGGAAATCGTGGGCGGCGCAGCGGCGGTCTGATCGACGCACGCCAGGTCAACCCAGAGATATTTATAGGACTAAACATGAGCAACGGTACCATCGTTCAGTGCATCGGCGCAGTGGTGGATATTCAGTTTCCCCGCGACAGCATTCCCAACATCTACGACGCGCTCACCTTGACCGACGAGTCTTCCGCCTTTGCGGAAAAAGGCTTGACGTTCGAAGTCCAGCAACAGCTGGGCGATGGCGTGGTGCGCACCATTGCCATGGGCTCCTCCGACGGCCTGCGCCGCGGCATGTCCGTGGCCGGCAGCGGCGCCCCCATTTCCGTGCCTGTGGGCCAGGGTACCCTGGGCCGCATCATGGATGTGCTGGGTCGTCCCATCGACGAGCGCGGTGAGATCCAATCCACCGAAACCCGTGCCATCCACCAGCACGCACCTAAATTCGACGAGCTCTCCCCGTCGGTCGAGTTGCTCGAGACCGGTATCAAGGTGATCGATCTGGTCTGCCCGTTTGCCAAGGGCGGTAAAGTCGGCCTGTTCGGCGGCGCCGGCGTGGGCAAGACCGTCAACATGCTCGAGCTCATCAACAACATCGCCAAGGCCCACAGTGGCTTGTCCGTGTTCGCTGGTGTGGGCGAGCGTACCCGCGAAGGCAACGACTTCTATCACGAAATGTCTGATGCAGGCGTGATCAAGCTCGACAACCTGGCCGAATCTAAAGTGGCCATGGTGTTTGGCCAGATGAACGAGCCTCCCGGAAACCGTCTGCGCGTGGCGCTGTCGGGCCTGACGATGGCTGAGTCCTTCCGCGACGAGGGCCGTGACGTCCTGTTCTTCGTTGATAACATCTATCGCTACACGCTGGCCGGTACCGAAGTCTCCGCCCTGCTGGGCCGGATGCCGTCTGCCGTGGGCTATCAGCCAACCCTGGCCGAAGAAATGGGCAAGCTGCAAGAGCGCATCACATCCACCAAGACGGGTTCCATCACGTCCATCCAGGCTGTGTACGTGCCTGCCGATGACTTGACCGATCCCTCGCCTGCCACCACCTTCCTGCACCTCGACTCCACCGTCGTGCTGTCGCGTGATATCGCAGCCCTGGGTATCTACCCGGCCGTCGATCCCCTGGATTCCACCAGCCGCCAGCTGGATCCCCAGATTGTGGGCGAAGAGCACTACCAGATCGCCCGTGGTGTTCAGCAAACGCTGCAACGCTACAAAGAACTGCGCGACATCATCGCCATTCTGGGTATGGACGAGCTCTCCCCCGATGATAAGCAGGCTGTGGCCCGCGCCCGGAAAATCCAGCGCTTCCTGTCGCAGCCTTTCCATGTGGCCGAAGTCTTTACCGGTTCACCTGGCAAGTACGTGCCCTTGTCCGAAACCCTGCGTGGTTTCAAGATGATTGTCGAAGGCGAGTGCGATGCACTGCCCGAACAAGCCTTCTACATGGTGGGCAGCATTGACGAGGCCTTCGAGAAGGCCAAAACCATCCAATAAGGATTGCACATGGCGACTCTTCACATCGAAGTGGTCAGTGCGGAGGCCTCGATTTATTCGGGTGAAGCAAGCTTTATTGCTTTGCCCGGAGAATCCGGCGACCTCGGCATCCTGCCGGGGCATACTCCCCTGATTTCACGCATCCGCCCGGGTACGCTGAAGATCAAGCTTGACGACGGCACCGAAGAAAACATCTTCGTGGCCGGCGGCATCCTTGAGGTTCAACCACATTCGGTCACGGTGCTGTCTGATACGGCCATTCGTGCGGCCGATCTTGATGAAGCCAAGGCAGTCAAGGCGCGCGAGCGTGCCGAAGAAGCCTTGCGCAACACCAAAGACAAGGCTGATCTGGCAGTGGTAGAAGCCGAGCTGGCCATGTTGGCAGCCCAGGCCGCCGCAGCCCGTAAATTCAGCCATAAGCGCACATCGCACTAAGCGATCTGTGCTTGGTACGGTAAAAAAGGTGCTCTCAGAGCACCTTTTTTATTGCCGCCGCAAGCGGTAGCCCGCATACAGCACGGCCAGCCATACAGGCAGCACGTATACGGCGGGGCGGGTATCTTCCAGTTGTGTCATCAGGGCAATCAGCATCAGCAAAAAGCCTGCGCACAGATAGTTGGCCCACGGAAACCATGGCGCCCCGAAATAAAGTGCCGATCGCGTATGGGCGCGCCGAAACCGCAGATGCACCAGCACGATCATCATCCAGGTGGTGGCTGCTGCAGCCGTTGCCACCGCCATGATGCGCATGAAGGCGCCTTCGGGCACCAAAAAATTGACAACAACAATAACCAGCGTGCAGGCTGAAGAGAACAGGATCCCCACCCACGGCACCTGGCGGGCACTGAGTGTCAGGAACGCTTTTGGGGCGTTGCCCTGCTGGGCCAGGCTGTACAGCATGCGGCCATTGCTATAGATGCCGCTGTTGTAAACAGAAATGGCCGCGGTGAGTACCACCAGGTTAAGGATGTCTGGTGCGGCGGGGATGCCCAGGTGCGAGAAGATCATCACAAACGGGCTGCCTTGCAGCCCGATCTGGTTCCAGGGATACAAGATCACCAGGACTGTCAGTGCGCCAACGTAAAACAGCAAGATCCGCCAAAGGACCTGGTTGATGGCCTTGGGGATGCTTTGCCGGGGGTTATCGGCTTCGCCGGCTGTGATGCCGATCAGCTCGGTACCGCCAAACGAAAACATCACCACCACCAGGGATAGCAGCAGGCCGTGAACCCCGTGCGGCAAAAAGCCTCCGTGCGCCCACAGATTGCTGAGGCCATCGGCTTTTTGGTCGGTGCCCAAAACAATCAGCAGCAGCCCCAGCACTATCATGCCAATGATGGCGGCCACCTTGATGAAGGCCAGCCAGAATTCGCTTTCGCCGTACAGGCGGACATTAAGCAGATTAAGGCCCGTGATGGCCACCAGCACCACAAGAGCCGTTGCCCAGGGCGGAAACCCAGGCAACCAGTAATTGACGTAGATGCCGGCCACGGACAGCTCGGCCATGCTGACCAGGATATAAAGCAGCCAGTAGTTCCAGCCCGATAAAAATCCGGCGAAGCCACCCCAGTAGCGATAGGCGAAATAGCTGAAGGCGCCTGATACCGGCTCTTGGGTAGACATCTCTCCGAGCATGCGCATGATCAGATAGATGATGCTGCCGCCAATGAGGTAAGACAGAATGATGCCGGGACCCACCAACTGGATGGACGCTGCAGAGCCATAAAACAGGCCGGTGCCAATGGCGCCACCCAGGGCAATCATCTGGATGTGCCGGTTCTTGAGTGTCCGGGCCAGAGAATGGGAAGGATCTGCGCTGGGTTGCGGCACGGGGATGCCACCGTCTGAAGCCCGTGTGCTGCTTGTCATGGTCTTGGGTACAAAATGATTGAGTTATTGATCCGGCGCGGGTGGCCGTGCCGAGGTTAGTGTGGAATCTGGCGGATGGCCTCATGAAGGGCATGTACCCGGGGCTGCAGGGCATCTGTGTGCGATTGCCACGCTGTCTGGTGCTCGGGTGTTTGCTTAGAGGGTGCCCAGATGGCGTCTGGAAAGCACGGATCTGTGCGCCAACGCGGAATCACATGCCAATGCACATGGGCCACCTGATTGCCCAGGCTGGCCACATTGATCTTGTCCGGGTGCAGCAGCTGCCTTTGCAGGGCTTCTACCTGAAACACCAGGTGCATCAGGGTTTGCTGTTCGGGTGTCGATAGATCGCTCATCTCGGCCACGTGCGCCCGCCAGACCAGCCGCACATAGCCTATGAAGGGAGTATCAGACACATGGATGATGCGCAGCTGTGGGGATTCCCACAGCGTGTTCTCCAGTTGCTTGTCACATAAAGGGCAATCGGGTTGGCCGGCCGTCGTGGGGCGGCTGCTGGCTGTTGTCATGTTGCGTTCTGGCCGCCTTGGTTGCGGTCAAAAAACAGGGCTTGCAGGGCCACGCCGGGATCGGGCTCACGCATAAAGGCCTCACCCACCAGAAATGCCTGTACGCCGTGTGCGCGCATGCGGTCGACATCAGCCGCCTGCAAAATGCCGCTTTCGGTGATCACCCGCTTGCCTTCAGGTAAAGTCTTGAGCATGTCCAGCGTGGTTTCCAGGCGGGTGTCGAAGGTGCGCAGATTGCGATTGTTGATTCCGAGCAAAGATGTCTGCAGGGCCAGTGCGGCATCCAGCTCGTTGGCGTCGTGGATTTCCACCAAAACATCCATACCCAGTTCGGTGGCCACTGCTTCAAGCTCGAGCAGCTGGCTGGGGCTTAGCGCGGCGGCAATCAGCAACACGCAATCTGCTCCCAGGGCGCGGGCGTGGATCACCTGATAAGGATCAATCAGGAAGTCTTTGCGCAGCACCGGCAGGCTGCAAGCTGCCCGTGCCTGGCGCAGGTGGTCGTAACCCCCTTGAAAAAATTGCACGTCGGTAAGTACCGACAGGCAAGCCGCCCCGTGGCAGGCGTAGCTGGTGGCAATCTCACTGGGGTGAAAATCGGGCCGGATGACGCCTTTGGAAGGGGAAGCCTTTTTGATTTCTGCGATAACCGCCGGTTTGCCTTGTGCGATCTTGTCTTCGATGGCTCGGGCAAACCCACGGATATCGTTGCGGCTGCGTGCCTCGCGCAGAAGCTCGGCTTCGCTGCGCATTTGGCGTGCAGTGGCTACTTCGATGCGTTTGGCGTCCAGAATTTCCTTGAGAATATTGCTCATCATGCAAACCTTTGGGTGTACTGCCGAAATTGTTCAAGTTTGTCGCGGGCGGCGCCAGCAGCGATGAGTTCGGCAGCGCGCTGGATGCCGTGCTGAATCGAAGTGGCCTGATTGCCAGCATACAGTGCCAGCCCTGCATTGAGGATGACAATGTCACGCGCAGTGCCGGCGGTGTTGTTCAGGGCTGCCTGCACCAGTTGTGCGGATTCGTCGCGGTTGGCTACCTTGATGCTGCGGTTCGATACCATGGCCATGCCGAAGTCTTCCGGGTGGATCTCGTACTCGCGCACTTCGCCATCCTTGAGTTCACCGATCAGGGTGGAAGCGCCCAGCGAGGCTTCGTCCATGCCGTCTTTGCCATGCACAATCAGCACGTGGCGGCTACCCAGCCGTTGCAGCACGCGCACCTGGATCCCGACGAGGTCGGGGTGAAACACGCCCATCAGCTGGTTGAGGGCACCGGCCGGATTGGTGAGCGGCCCGAGGATATTGAAAATTGTGCGTACGCCAAGCTCACGGCGCACGGCAGCAACGTTTTTCATGGCGCCGTGATGTGCGGGCGCAAACATGAAGCCGATGCCGGTTGCTGCGATGGACTCTGCCACTTGTTCGGGTTTGGCTGCGATGCATACGCCCAGGGCTTCCAGCACGTCGGCACTGCCCGACGACGAGGATGCACTGCGATTGCCGTGTTTGGCGATCTTGACGCCACCTGCGGCTGCCACAAACATGGCCGCCGTAGAGATATTGAAGGTCTTTGATCCGTCGCCCCCAGTGCCGCACATATCCAGCAGGTCTTGCGGGTACGGGGTGGTCACACCGAGGGCAAACTCTCTCATCACCTGTGCCGCTGCGGTAATTTCGCCCACCGTTTCTTTCTTGACGCGCAGGCCCATCAGCAAGGCGGCCGACAGTTGCGGCGAGACTTCACCGCGCATCAGCATGCGCATGAGTTCCAGCATTTCGTCGTGAAAGATTTCGCGGTGTTCGATACAACGTACCAGTGCTTCATTGGGTGTGATCAATGGCATGAGAGTGTCCTTGGAAGAGATATTCAGAGATTCAGAAAGTTGCGCAGCAGGTCGTGGCCATGTTCGCTGAGGATGGACTCGGGGTGAAACTGCACCCCATAGACGGGAAGCGTCTTGTGAGCCACGCCCATGATCTCGCCATCGGCGGTTTCTGCAGTGATGGTCAGGCAATCCGGCAAGCTGGCTCTTTCGATGGCCAGCGAGTGGTAGCGCGTTACTTCGAAGGGAGAGGGCAGACCCGAGAACACATCTGTGCCGGTATGCGTGATGGACGAGACCTTGCCGTGCATCAGGGTTTGGGCACGCACGATGTGCCCGCCGTAGGCTGCGCCAATGGCCTGATGGCCCAGACAAACACCCAGGATGGGCTTGCGTCCCGCAAAGTGGCGGATCAGATCAATGGAGATGCCGGCTTCGGCGGGTGTGCAGGGCCCTGGAGACACGCAGATGCGATCTGGATCCATGCGTTCGATGGTGTCGAGATCGATGTGGTCGTTGCGGGCCACCTCGACGTCCACGCCAAGCTCACCAAAGTATTGAACCAGGTTGTAGGTAAAGGAATCGTAGTTGTCGAGCATCAATAGCTTCATGATCAAGCATTTCCTTGGTCAGAAACCGCCGTGCTGGGGACAGAGGAGGGAAGCAATCTTTGCCGGCCAGAACGGCGGCAAAGTGCGATAAACACGCATGAGGATGCCGCCTCTATGAGAGGCGCCACCAGCTTGATGAGTGTGTGGTCGCGTGAAAAATCATGCAACGATTCTACTGTGTGGGCGGGTTGCTGTCGAGTGCCAGCAAAAAATAAAATGGTCCTACCGATTTAAAGAGCCTAAATAAATGATTGACCATTGAATTCATAGGTTTCTATAATCATTGGGTAAATAGGTGGTTGCCAAGTGGTCTGGCCATTTATGTGGCTAACCATCCGGCGATTTGCCTGGTAGATGGTTTATTCGTGGCCTGTCATGCCCTGTTTCTTGGTTTGTCCCTATGCGATTGTCTGACCGTCTTGCTGAAGCGCTCCTGGGTCTGGTGCGTGATCGCGGGCTGAAACCCGGCGATCGCTTGCCCTCCGAGCGCCGGTTGGCACAGGATCTTGCTGCCTCGCGCTCGTCAATCCGCGAAGCCATCCATCAGTTGGCCAGCCAGGGGGTGTTGTATAGCCGCCAGGGCGGTGGCACCTTTTTGCAGGCGCCTGCTGATCTTGCCAGCACCTGGCCGCGTCGCCAGATTGGCGGGTTGCGGGATCTCCTGGTGGCTGATCCCGATTACCGCTACGACGTGCTTGAGGCACGCCACGCGCTTGAAGGCGGCACGGCATGGCATGCTGCCTTGCGAGCAACGCCGGATGATATTGCGCGGATTCAAACCTGCTTTGATGATCTGCAACGTTTCCAGGACGAGGCCGACGCCAATTTATCGGCCGAAGCCGATGCACGGTTTCATCTGGCCATCGCCGAGGCTTCCCACAATGCGGTGCTGATCCAGATGATGCGTGGCTTGTTTGATCTCCTGCGCTCTACGGTAACCGAGAGCCGGCAGCGGATGTACACCATGCCGGATACGCAAGGGCAATTGCTGCGGCAGCATCGTGCGATAAAGGACGCCATCGCACAGGGTGATGCCAGTGGTGCCCGTGCAGCGATTTGGCAGCATCTGCAGTTCATACATGCCGCGATGCGGCAACTGGACGAAGATGAGGCTCGCCAGGCAAGGTCTTCGCGTCTGATTCATTTTCCCTAACCCCGGACACTGTCTTCATGATTATTTCTGCTTCCACTGACTATCGTGCAGCCGCCAAGCGGCGTTTGCCGCCGTTTCTGTTTCATTATGCCGACGGTGGCGCTTATGCCGAGTACACCTTGCAGCACAACGTCAGTGATCTGTCGTCTGTGGCGCTGCGCCAGCGGGTGCTTAACGATATGTCGCAGCTGGATCTCACTACCCGCCTGTTTAACGAGACACTCTCCATGCCTGTCGCCCTGGGGCCTGTGGGCCTGACCGGCATGTTTGCCCGGCGTGGTGAGGTTCAGGCCGCCCAGGCAGCCGAACAGCACGGCATTCCATTCACGATGTCGACGGTATCTGTCTGCCCCATCGAAGAAGTGGCCCCGGCCATCAGTCGGCCGATGTGGTTTCAGCTGTATGTGCTCAAAGACCGTGGCTTCATGAAAAGCGTGCTGCAACGTGCCCGGGATGCGGGGGTCTCAACCCTGGTGTTTACCGTGGATATGCCGGTGCCTGGAGCACGGTACAGGGATGCCCATTCGGGGATGAGCGGGCCGTATGCCAACTGGCGGCGGTATTTGCAGGCGGTGTGCCATCCGCGCTGGTCGTGGGATGTGGGGCTGTGGGGACGCCCGCATGATCTGGGCAATGTGTCCAAATATCTTGGGACACCGACGGGGCTCGAAGACTATATCGGCTGGCTGGGCGCCAACTTTGATCCCTCTATTTCCTGGAAAGATCTGCAGTGGATCCGTGATTTCTGGGAAGGCCCGATGGTGATCAAGGGAATTCTCGACCCCGAGGATGCGCGCGACGCAGTACGGTTTGGCGCTGATGGGATCATTGTGTCCAATCACGGCGGACGTCAGCTGGATGGGGTGTTATCTACGGCGCGGGCGTTGCCGGCGATTGCCGACGCGGTCAAAGGTGAGATTACGCTGCTGGCCGATTCCGGGATCCGGACAGGGCTGGATGTGGTGCGGATGCTGGCCTTGGGGGCGGATACCGTGCTGCTGGGGCGTGCGTGGTTGTACGCTTTGTCGGTGGGGGGGCGTGCAGGTGTTTCGCAGTTGCTGTCGTTGATCGAGAAGGAGATGCGGGTGGCGATGACGCTGACGGGGGCGCGGACAATTGGGGATATCACGCGGGAGCTGTTGGTGCGTGAGTGAAGAGGTGCGGGTGGGGTTTTGGGTGCTTTTTTGTTAGAGCTCGGCCAACGTTGATGGGGGTTTCAGGACAGGAGCTGCGCAACAGTCCTGAAACCCCCATCAACGTCGTCCTGACGATTTTGAGCGGGCTATATTCTTGCGTAATGCTGAGCGGTTGTGTTCTTGGTGTGACACAGATCTATTTTGGCCATCATTCACGGGGGGTTCCAGGACTGTTGCGTAGCTCCTGCCCTGGAACCCCCCGTGAATGATGGCCTAGTGATGAAGAAGGTTACATTAATGCAGTCGTGCAGTTGCCTTGTATGCGCTATAAAAAATAATCTGGCGGGGACGTTGCGTGAGGCTTGTCAATAACAGCCAAAGCCTTAAATAGGCTCGTCCAGACCAAACTGTACTTGCTCGGCGGCGCGTAAAAGCGCACGGGCCTTGGCCTCGGTTTCCTGCCATTCTTTTTCAGGGTCGGAGTCGGCAACGATGCCGGCGGCGGCCTGGACGTAGAGCATGCCGTCGCGGATGATCCCTGTGCGGATGGCGATGGCCAGATCCATCTCACCGCCGTAGCTCAGGTAGCCGGCGGCGCCGCCGTAGATGCCGCGGCGGACTGGTTCGAGCTCATCGATGATTTCCATCGCACGCACTTTGGGAGCGCCGGTGAGTGTGCCGGCGGGGAAAGTGGCACGCAGGACATCCATGTTGCTCATGTTGTCGTTGAGCTCGCCGCAGACGTTGGATACCAGATGCATGACGTGCGAGTAGCGCTCGATGGTCATGGTGTCGGTGACCTCGACGGTACCGGTTTTGGCCACGCGGCCGATGTCGTTGCGGGCGAGATCGATGAGCATGACGTGCTCAGCACGCTCTTTGGGGTCGGCCAGGAGTTCTTGCTCGAGTTGCTGGTCTTGTTCTTGGGTGGTGCCACGTTTACGGGTGCCGGCAAGAGGGCGGATGGTGACCATTTCGCGGGTAGCGTCGCCCTGTCCTTCGCGGTCCTGTCTGACGAGGATTTCTGGAGAGGCACCAACCACATGGAAAGAGTCGAAGTTCCAGTAGTACATGTACGGCGAGGGATTGAGCGAACGCAGGGCGCGGTACAGCGAGAGCGGTGAGTCGCGAAATGGCTTGGCGATGACCTGGCCCACTTGTACCTGCATGAGGTCGCCGGCGGCGATGTACTCTTTGGCTTTCAGTACAGCCTGGATGTAATCCTCTTTTTTGAAGTCGCGTTCGGTGGGGGTTTGCATGCTGGCGTATGCGTAAGGGATGACCACCGGGGTGCGCAGTTTTTCGCGCAGGGCTTTAAGACGCCGACGGGCCAGGGCGTAGGCTTCTGGCTGAGCGGGGTCGGCGTAGACGATGAGATAGGTACGCCCGGCCAGATTGTCGACGATCACGAGTTCATCGACCTGCATGAGCATGATGTCCGGGGTGCCGGGCTGCTGGCCGGCGGGGCGTGGCTTGACGCAAGGACCCAAACGGGGCTCGATGTGGCGTACGGTGTCGTAGCCAAAATAGCCGGCCAGGCCGCCGGCAAAGCGGGGCATGCCGGGACGCAGTGCTACTTTAAATCGCGTTTGGTAGTCTTCAATGAAGGCAAGGGGATCGCCTTCGTGCGTTTCGATGACCTGGCCCTGGTGCACGACTTCGGTGGTGGTGCCGGTGGCGCGGATCAGCGTTTTGGCGGGCAGGCCAATAAACGAGTAGCGGCCGAAGCGCTCGCCGCCCACCACAGATTCCATCAGGCAGCTGTTGCGGCCGGCTTCAGGGCCGGCATGTGCCAACTTCAGGTAGATGGCCAGAGGGGTATCCAGATCGGCGTAGGTTTCCGCGATCAGTGGGATACGGTTATAGCCTTGTGCAGCCAGTGCGTTGAATTCGATTTCTGTCATGATGGTCTGGAGTGTGGTTGGGCCGAGACAGAAAAGCCCGGCCATTGGAAGGTCCGGGCTTGGAAGGTGGGGCGGCGCCAATTAGTGGTGCCAGCCAAATTGCCATTACCCGGAGCGCAGACGCCACCAGCGCCAGGTGGCGCCAGTGCAGATCGGGTAATAGCGAAAGCTGTTCATGCGAATTGTGGGTTTTGGCTTGCAGCCTGTTCTGGATTGGCAGCCCACCGGGCTGCTTCGATAAGCGAACTCACTATAGCATCGACGGGAAGGGTCTGCACAGGCTGGCCTTCGTTGTAGCCGTAAGGCAGGGCCAGTGCACGCATGCCGGCTGCTTTGGCCGCCAGTGCGTCGTTGATGGAGTCGCCGATGAACAGGGTTTGTGAGGGTGTCACACCCAGCAGATCGCAGGCATGAAACAGGGGCAGGGGATCAGGTTTTTTGCGTTCGCAGGTGTCACCACACACAATCGCGTCAAAGTAGTCAGTCAAGCCCATCTGCTGCAAAAGAGGCGGGGTGAACTCGGTACTCTTGTTGGTTACAACAGCCATCCGGCAGCCTTGGTTGCGAAACGCCTCCAGGCCAGCGATGACACCGGGGAAGACCGTGCTGCGCCGGCCACTGATGGCACGATAGTGGTCTTTGAATCGCGCCAGCCCGCGCATCACTTGCTCGACACTGGCGGCTGGGCCGTTGTGGCTGATCGCGCGGATAACGAGCTGCTCGATGCCTTTGCCCACAAAGCTTGTAATCAGGGCTTCGGGCAAGGAGGGGAAACCCATATCCTGACGCATCGCGTTGGTGGCGTCTGCGAGGTCGGGGATTGTGTGCACCAAAGTGCCGTCCAGATCGAACAGGATTCCGGGGAAATGCATGAGTTTGCGTTGCTGATGCGGCCTGACAAGGGTATGGCTGGGCCGCTGGTGAGTGGCTGGATGCCATGTTGAGACACCCACATGGGGCCTAATGGTAGCACCCCATGTCGTGATTGTGCCGCTTAGCGGGCGTCCGGAAACAATTGTTTCAGCCGGCAGCTTGTGCCTGGCGCAGGGCGTCTGCCTGTGCGATGCCCCGGCGCATGGTCTGGATGACTTGGGTGTAGTCGGCTTGCCCAAAGATGGCAGACCCCGCCACAAAGGCATCCGCGCCAGCGGCCCGGATGTCAGTGATGTTGTCGGTTTTGACGCCGCCGTCCACCTCGAGTGCGATGGCCTGGCCACCGTTTGCCTGCCAGCGCTCGATGCGTTGGCGTGCTTCTCGTAGTTTTTGCAGCGTATGGGGAATAAATGATTGCCCTCCGAAACCCGGATTGACCGACATCAGCAGGACGAGATCCAGGCGCTCCATCACATGATCCATCCACTGTAATGGCGTGGCCGGGTTGAATACCAGCCCCGCCTGGCAGCCATGGTCGCGGATCAGGGACAGCGTGCGGTCGACGTGCCGGGATGCCTCGGGGTGAAAGCTGATGATATTGGCGCCTGCCTTGGCAAAGGCGGGGATCAAGGCATCAACGGGCTCGACCATCAGATGGACGTCGATGGGGGCCTGGGTATGGGGCCGCAGGGCCGCGCACACCATGGGGCCGATGGTGAGGTTGGGGACAAAATGGTTGTCCATGACATCAAAATGAATCCAGTCGGCGCCGGCGGCAATCACGGCAGCGGTTTCTTCTCCGAGGCGGGCGAAATCCGCGGACAGCAGACTGGGGGCGATGCGGGCGGGGGGCAGGGGCGTCATGGGGCAGGCAATTGTGTAAGGGGTGTCCAGATTTGGATACAGGCTGGGGCCAAACCATATAGTGGATATGTCATGATATTGGTTTGACAGCCGTCTCCATTTTAGAGCACCTGGTTCTCGTATGAAAAAGCTTCTTTGGCTTGCCGCTGCATTGTTGCTTGGCGCCTGTTCTTCGGTTCCCCTCGAAGAACCCGGGATGCCGGGACAAGGCCCAGAACCCTCTGCGGTGTCACGGCCTCTGGTGGTGCCGCCGCTGGCGTCGCTACCCGAAACCCCTGCGCGCCGTTTGCAAGGGCATTATGTGGCGGTTTCCTGGCGACAGTTGCCGGGCTGGGACAACGACAACCTTGCGCATGTCTGGAAAGCTTTCCTCAATAATTGCAAGGGCCTGATGCGGCCGGTGTCGGGGTCTTTGGCTGTACCGGCCCGGGCGGCACCACGGGTCTGGCAGCCGGTGTGCCAGGCAGCCGTGCAGTCGGGGCTGGATGCACGTTCGACAGGCGCACCCGTGCGTGATTTTCTGCAACAACAACTGCGGCCCTGGCAACTTGATCAATCTGCCGGGCAGGCGGCCAGTGGCACAGTGACCGGCTACTACGAACCCCTCATCCGCGCATCCAAACAGCAAACCGGCGAATATCAATGGCCGTTATACGCCACCCCGCCGGATCTCCTCACCATCGATCTGGGAGCGGTGTATCCCGAGCTTGCCGGCAAGCGGGTGCGTGGCAAACTAGAGGGCCGGCGGGTGGTGCCCTACGACACACGGGCCGAGATTGCTGCCAATCCCACACGTCAGCCACCGGTCATTGTCTGGGCCAACGATCCGGTCGAGGCCTTCTTTCTGCAGATTCAGGGTTCGGGGCGCGCGGTGTTGCCCGATGGCACCACCATTCGTCTGGCATATGACGATCACAATGGCCGTCCGTATGTTTCCATCGGACAGTGGCTGGCCCGCCAGGGAGAAATGCCCCTGGCCAAGACATCCATGCAAAACATCAAGCAGTGGGCACGCGATCACCCCGATCGGGTGCAACAGATGCTCAATGTCAACCCAGCCATGGTATTTTTCCGTGCAGAGGCCATCCCGGATCCAGAACTAGGCCCCAGTGGCGCCTATGGAGTACCCTTAATGGCACAGCGGGCCGTTGCGGTGGACACCAATTATGTCCCCCTCGGCACTCCCTTGTGGTTGGCTACCAAGCAACCGGGTGGCGCCGGGCCTTTGCAGCGACTGGTCTTTGCGCAAGATACCGGCGCAGCCATCAAGGGTGCCGCGCGGGCTGATTTTTATTGGGGCACTGGCGACGAGGCCGGCGCCCAGGCCGGGCGCATGAAGCAGATTGGGCAAATGTGGCTTTTGTGGCCGGCTCGCGCCGGGGCGCCTGCCGCCCGCTAAAGGACACCTCATGAGCAACTCTTCGATTGTGGTCTGCGGCACAGGCATTGCCGGTTTGGCATGTGCCCTGGGGCTGGCGCGCGCCGGTTTCTCGGCCACTTTGCTGGGGCCGCGGCAAGTGCCTGCGGCCCGCTCCTCCGATGACTACCACCCGCGCGTGTACGCCATCTCGCAGGCCAGCCGGGATCTTCTCGATTCCCTGGGGGCATGGCGCCTGATGGATTTCAACCGCGTCAGCCCGGTCGAATCCATGGAAATCTATGGTGATGCACAGGGGCATATCAATTTGTCTGCCTGGCAAGATGCCCGGGAGGCGCTGGCCTGGATTGTCGAGTCCAGCGAGCTCGAGCGCGCCCTGCAGCAGGCGGTGCAGGTGCTGGGCATCACCTGGCACGAAGACCATTTTGTAGGTCTGGATACCAATACGGCAGGCGTGCAGGTGCATACCCGCCAAATGGGCACTATTCAGGCGCAATTGCTGGTGGGGGCCGATGGTGCGCGCTCGCCTGTGCGTCAGGCAGCTGGTATCCACCACGATTACACCCCGTATGGCGATATGGGCGTGGTGGCGCACCTCGATCTCCAATACCCCCATCAACAGCGGGCCTGCCAGTGGTTTACAGGCGACAGCGTATTTGCATTGCTGCCTTTGCCAGATACGGCAAAGGGGCCCCAGGCATCGTTGGTGTGGTCGATGCCGCAGGGCCAGGCGCAGGCCTGGATGGCCCAGGATGAACCTGCCCAACAGGCCTTTTTAGCCACACATGCCCAGGCCATTACCGGTGGGCGTCTGGGAAAACTGACCCTGCGCTCGCGCCCTCAAGGTTTTCCCCTTACCTTCGAGCGCACCGCGATGGTGGCCCCCGGTGTGGCATTGGTGGGCGATGCGGCGCACCGCGTCCATCCGCTGGCCGGGCAAGGTCTTAATTTGGGGCTGGGAGATGTCCGTACGCTGGTGCAAGTATTGCTGGCGCGTGGGCCACATCGTCTGCCCGGAGATGCACAGGTTCTGGCATGCTATCGTCGCCGACGCGCCGAGCCGGTTCTGGCCATGAGCCTGGCCACGCATGGCTTGCACCGTCTGTTTGGCAGTGGCTGGGCGCCACTGGCCTGGGTACGCAATCAGGGCATGCAAATAGCTGATCAAATTCCGTTTATTAAACGCCGGCTGATTCAAGCAGCGGCCGGCGAGTGACGTTCGAGGTTCATATGAAATTCCCCTTGATAATGGCAGGCCTTGCCTTGTGTGTCAGCAGCCTGCCTGTAATGGCTCAGCCAGATGCGCAGGTATTAAGCACTTCGAAGCCTGCAATGTCTACGCCAAATGCGTCGCCTGTGCCCGGCGCAGCCGGTGAGGCGCAGGTGCTGTCCACCCAGGCAGCGCCCACTGCACAACAGACACAAACCATCACCAAGGCCTTTGAGACACGGTTTCCAGGGATCCACGTGGATGGTGTGCGCCTGACGCCGATGTCCGGTCTTTTCGAGGTGCAGGTCGGGCTGGATCTTTTATATACCGATGCACAGGTAAATTATGTGTTGCAAGGGTCTTTGATCGACGCCAAGGCCCGCCGCGACCTTACCGCCGAACGGCTTGAAGTCCTGCAGCAGGTGGCGTTTGATAGCCTGCCACTGGATCATGCCATCCGTCAGGTAAAAGGCACGGGTGCCCGCAAGGTGGCTGTGTTTGAAGATCCCAACTGCGGGTATTGCAAGCAGCTGCACCACACCCTTCAAGACGTGGATAACGTCACGGTGTACACCTTCCTGTTTCCGATTCTTGCACCAGACTCCAGCACAAAAGCGCGTGACATCTGGTGCTCGGCAGATCCGGCCAAGGCCTGGAAGGCCTGGATGGTGGATGGTCAGTTGCCACCAACCGCCGAATGCGACACTCCTATCCAGGACAATCTGGCGTTGGGACGCAAACTGAAGGTGCAAGGTACTCCGGCATTGTTTTTTGCAGATGGTGGCCGCGTCAATGGTGCCCTGCCACTAGAGGCACTTAAACAACGCCTGGATGCCCAGGGCAAAGGCTGATCGGGCCAGAGGCCTGGTAACACGCAAAATGCGTCGTCCAGGCCTGCCCGCTTAGTGCAGCAGCGTCCAGTGGCCGTCTTTTACCGTGATCAGTTCGCGGCCACGCTGGTCAAACCCGCTGTGATCTTCGGGGCTCATGTTGTATACCCCTTGGGTGGCCACAAGTTCATGGGTTTGCTCCAGGGCGTCGCGTAATGCTTTGCGAAACTCTGGCGTGCCGGGTTTGGCTGCTTTGGCTGCAATCGGGATGGCATGCTGCAACAGCAGGCCTGCGTCGTATACATTGGCTCCAAACGTTGCCGGGTGCTCGCCGTAGCGAGCCTCGTAGCGCTGGATGTAGTCTTGTACGATGGGCTTTGATGGATTGTTGTCGGGGATCTCAGGCAGCACCAGCATCAGGCCGGCTGCCAGGATGGTGCCTTCGGTGGCCTTGCCGCCCAATTTTAAAAATGCAGGCAAGGCAGCCCCGTGGGTTTGATAAAACTGCCCCTTGTAGCCTTGTTGTGCCAGCGTGGTTTGCGGCAGGGCAGCGGCTCCGCCGGTGCCGGCCACCAGGATGGCATCGGGCTTGGCTGCCAGCAGTTTCAGCGCTTGGCCCGTGACAGAGCTGTCCGTGCGTTGGTAACGCTCGGAGACGATAAGATCCAGGCCGTTTTCTGCGGCCAGTTTGCTGAACACCTGGTACCAGTCGTCGCCGTACGCGTCGGCAAAGCCAATAAAGCCTACCGTTTTGATTTTGCGTTTGACCATGTCACGCACCAGTGCCTGGGCGATGATGTCTGTGTTTTGTGTGGTTTTAAAGGCCCATTTCTTTTGCGCTGTCATGGGCAAAACAACTGACGCCGCTCCGACAGGCGCCAGCATGGGTGTGCCAGATTCTGCCGCAAACTGCAGCACGCTCATGGCGTTGGGAGAGCCGGTAGGCCCGATGATGGCGTCGACGTGGTCTTCGGAGATCAGTTTCTTGAAGGCGGTGACGGTTTGGGTGGGGTCGCTGGCATCATCAAGGCTGATGTATTCGACGGTGAGATCACCCGCCTTGGTGGGCAATAGGGGGACCGTGTTTTTTTGCGGGATCCCCACCAGCGCAGTGGGCCCCGTGGCAGAGGTGACAACGCCTATCTTGATTTGCGCAAAACTGGCCAAAGGCACGGTGAGTAATGCAGTGGCCAGTGCGGCCGCCATGAAACCAGTACGCACGAGTTGTCTCCTAGAAATTAAGTGGCTCGCCAAGACAGGCGATGCACATTGTGAGGATGATTTTATTGGAAAGACCTGCGTAGGCAAAGCCAAAAGGCCAGGCATGATGCCCGGCCTTTTGGCTTGGGAAGCATGAGTCTGTTTAAAACTCTGTCCAATCTTCGGTATCGGTGGTGCTGGGGGCCGGGCGCCCGGGGGCGCGCAGTGCCGGCCGGTTGCCGGGGGCTGCGGGTTTGGCGGGCTCGGGCCGGGGGTGGGCCCGTGCGGGAGCAGGGCTGATCACTTTCTCGGGGGCTGACAGCACCGGGGCGGGGCGGGCAGTGCCTGCTTGGCCTGCACTTGCCTGGCCTGCGCCTGTGTCCTGGTCGCCCAGTTTGAAGGTGGCCACCAGTTGCGCCAGGGTGTCGGCCTGCGATTGCAGGCTGGTGGCTGCGGCGGCGGACTCTTCGACCAGGCTGGCGTTTTGCCGCGTGACATCGTCCATTTGCGTGATGGCCGAGTTGATTTCCTCGATGCCGGTGGTTTGCTCGCGGTTGGCCGCGCTGATCTCGCCCATGATGTCGGTGACGCGGTTGATGCTGTCGACGATCTCCTGCATGGTGGCCCCGGCGTGGGCAGCTTGATCGTTGCCCTTGGTGGTGGCTTCCACCGAGCTGTCGATCAGGCCCTTGATCTCTTTGGCGGCGCTGGCCGAGCGTTGCGCCAGGGCGCGCACTTCGGCGGCCACCACGGCAAAGCCGCGGCCTTGCTCGCCGGCACGGGCGGCTTCGACAGCGGCGTTAAGCGCCAGGATGTTGGTCTGGAAGGCGATGGAGTCGATGACGCCGATGATGTCGGCCACCTGTTGCGACTTGCTGTTGATTTCGCCCATGGTGCCCACGAGCTCTGACACCAGCGAGCCGCCCTGCGTGGCGGTTTTGGCAGCGGCAGCGGCCAGGGTGTTGGCCTGCTGGGTGCTGTCGGCGTTTTGTCGCACGGTGGCGGTGATTTCTTCCATGGTGGCGGCGGTTTGCGCCAGGGAGCTGGCCTGCTGCTCGGTGCGCGAGGACAGATCCAGGTTGCCGGCGGAGATCTGGCCGGAGGCCGCGGCAATCGAGGTGGCGCCGCTACGCACTTCGCCCACGGCTTGGCGCAGGTTGTCGCCCATGGCCCCCAGTGCGCGCAAAAGCTGTCCGACTTCGTCGGTGCCCTGGGCATGAATATGCTGGCTGAGATCCCGGTGGGAGACGGATTCGGCCAATTGCACGGCCCGGCGCAGGGGGTGGGTGACAGAGCGGGTGACACGCCAGGCGATCAGGGGGCTGATGATCAGGGCCAGCAAGGCGACCACTCCCAGCACAAGCATGCCCAGGCGATTGTCTTGGAAGGTTTTGGCAAATACTTCCTCGGTGAGGCCATTTTGCATGGTGCTGAGCTTGTCGATCGTGCCGGTAATCTGTTGGGTCAGCTCTGGCATCTGGTGGCTGAAAAAAATGTTGGCCTTGCCAACTTCCCAGTTTTCCAGCCATTTAAAGGCCTCTTTGCGTTTCTCGGCATACGCATCCTGGGCGGCCACGGCTTGCTTGTACAGTGTTTGGGCCGGTGGGTAAGAAATGGCTTTGGCCAGCTCTTTGTGCAATGAGTCGACGTGTTGATCAGAGATCTCAAGGGCCTTGCGGGCTTTGCTCTGAGCCTCGGGGTCATTCATGTTGGTGGAGGCCAGGGTGAGGTTATTGTTCACCTCGGTTTCGCGGGCCCACTGCAGAATCAGGGCATTGTTGTGCTGACGCGATTGCAAGGAGGTACTGGTGGCGTTGCTGTCGAAAATCCGCCACAAGCTGATGGTGGTCAGGATGATCAACATCAAAATGACAAAGCCAAAACCCAAGGCTAGCCGAGTACCAATCTTCAAATTTTTCATGTGTGCCCTTGCTGGTGTCAGTAAATACCAAATGCCGTGCCGATCAACCACGTGACGTTTTGGCTCAATCAGTTACTGCTTCTGTTTAATCGGTTACCAGCTATTTCAAACTTGATGGACCGCTTCTGGTAGTGCGGGAAACCCCTAAATCTTGAATTGTTTTAAGATAAGCAGCTTGATTTATCTGTTCTGGATAAATCTATGTATCTGCGCCGGCTGCCCGAAGGCCCGGACTGATTGAAAGACATCAATCGGCCGGATCAAAAGGCGGGCATTCAATCGGGCTTCCATCATGGACACTTTCAATTCCATCTCTACCGTGTTTTCAAAGCGCGCTACCCAACTCACCAGTTCTGCCATTCGCGAGATCCTCAAAATCACCGAGCGTCCCGAGGTGATTTCCTTTGCCGGCGGCTTGCCTTCGCCTGAGGGGTTTCCCATCCCCGAGTTGCGGGCGGCATTTGATCACGTTCTGGCGACGCAAGGGGCGGCAGCGTTGCAATATGGACGTACCGAGGGCTATACACCGTTGCGCGAGTGGGTTGCTCACGATCTTTCTCGCCCCGGCGTGTCAATCGATCCCGAAGAAGTACTGATTGTGTCCGGGTCGCAGCAGGCGCTGGATATGCTGGGCAAGCTGTTCATTGATCCCGGCTCACGCGTGCTGGTCGAAGCACCCAGCTATCTGGGGGCATTGCAGTCGTTCTCGATGTTTGAGCCCCAGTTTCAGTCGGTGCCCACGGATGCCGGCGGCCTGATTCCCGAATCCCTTACTGCAGATCTCACACAGGGTGCCCGTTTCATCTACGTGCTGCCCAATTTTCAGAATCCCACCGGACGCTCTCTCGATCTCACCCGCCGACAGGCGTTGGTGCAACGCTGCGCCACGCTGGGCCTGCCCATCATCGAGGATGATCCCTATGGCGAGCTCCGGTACGCCGGCGAGCCGCAACCGGGCTTGCTTGAGCTGGGTCGGCCGGTGGGCGCAACGGTGATTCGCCTGGGTACGTTTTCCAAGGTACTGGCGCCGGGCATGCGCCTGGGCTATGTTGTGGCACCGCGCGAAATCATCAGCAAGCTGGTGCAGATCAAGCAGGCCACTGATCTGCATACGGCCTCGGTCACACAGATGGCGGTATTCGAAACCATCCGTCATGGCTTCCTGAAGGCTCACCTGCCCAAGGTGCGGGCACTGTATCAGCGGCAATGTGGCTACATGCTCGATGCCCTCCAGCAATACTTTCCGGCAGATGTCTCCTGGACGACACCAGATGGCGGTATGTTCATCTGGGTTACCCTGCGCCCCGGTATTGACACCACCGAGCTCCTGTCGCGCGCCATTGCTCGCAATGTCGCTTTTGTGCCAGGGGCCCCGTTTTACGCCGGCGTGCAGGCACCTGCCAACACCTTGCGGCTCAGCTTCGTCACCGTGCCTGAAGGCCTTATCCGCAAAGGTGTGCAAGTGCTGGGAGAGCTCATCGGGCCCGCTCAGGCCGCTGCATGAGCGACACCCAGCCGTCTCAAGACCCCAAAACAGCCGGCAACACGCCCCTGCCAGGCGCCCTGCCAGATCTCTCTGATATGCGGCAGAACGACTGGGTGGCGCGGTTTTTGCCGCCTGCCTGGGGGCCTTACGCGCGCCTGTGCCGGCTGGATCGCCCGGTAGGTACCTGGCTTACTTTGCTGCCCGCGCTGGGGGCTTTGGTGCAGGCGGCCGATGGTTGGCCCACGATATGGCGTCTGGTGATCTTTTCACTGGGCGCACTGCTGATGCGTGGGGTGGGGTGTACGTTCAACGATATTTTTGATCGCAATTTTGATTACCAGGTTGAGCGCACCCGGTTTCGCCCGCTGACCAGTGGGCAGATCAGCCTGCGGGCAGCCTTGTGGTTTGTGCTGGCCCAGTTGCTCATCAGTGCCGTTATGCTGCTGGCGATCAATGCATACAGCCGCTGGCTGGCACTGGTGCTGGTGCCGCTGGTGGTTATTTATCCGCTGTGCAAACGGTTTACCTACTGGCCCCAGGCCGTGCTGGGGATGGCGTTTAACTGGGGCATGCTGATGGCCTGGACAGACACCCGCGATATTCTCCCCTGGTATGGCGTGGCCATGTGGGTGGGGGCGGTGCTGTGGCAAATCGGTTACGACGCAATATATGCCTACATTGATTTGCGTGACGACCGCATGCTGGGGCTCAAATCCGTGGCCATGTGGTTTGGCGACCATGGCCGCGCATGGATCGGCGGGTTTTATGCCGCCACGGCTGCGCTGTGGTTTGCCGCCGGCTGGGGCATGGGCATGAACTGGCCTTATTATGTGGTGATGGCAGTGATCAGTGGCCATTTTGTTTGGCAGATGGTTCATTTTGATGTGCAGCACCCCGAACGCGGCCTGCGGATTTTTCGCTCGAACATGCAGGTGGGGGTCTTGCTGATTGTGGCTGCGTTGGCCGGCACGGTGCTGCCCGTCTAATTTTGCCGGCCAGGTATTGCGCCAGCCTGGTACCAATTTTTTGTCATGTAGCAACCCGCTGTTACCCAGGCTTGTCTCTCTCGCACCATAATGAGCACACCATATCGAGGAAAGCCGGGCACCTGAATCCGGCCGATTGGGGTTGCATCAAGGTGTATGGTCCGCCCCCCAGGGGTGGCATTCCACATAAACCGGGAGACAAAAATGGAACAACCCGTGATTATTCGCCATCATTCCAGGCGAACATTCCTCAAGGGTGCTGTCGTACTGACAGGCGTGCTTACCAGCGGTACCTTGCTGGCGGCACTGGCCCCTTCCAGAGTCTGGGCCCTCGAAGTTCACACGCTCAACCAGCATCAGGCCGATACGCTGCTGACGATGGCCAAACGGCTGTATCCCCACAAAGACCTGCCAGATGCCGTCTATGCAATTCTTGTCAAAGACCTTGATGAGGCCAGCCGGGATGATAAGGTCCATACCCTGGTAAGCGATGGCGTGGCTGCGCTGGACAAGCGGGCAGGGGGCAGCTGGTTAAAAGCACCCGCCGACAAGCAACTGGATATCCTCACTGCCATGCAGTCCGATGCGTTCTTCCAGAAAGTACGCGGGCAATGCATTACCTCTCTATACGACAACCAGATGGCCTACAAGCATTTTGGTTATCAAGGTGAGTCCTGGTCCAAGGGTGGCTACATCAAGCGGGGCTTCAACGACCTTACCTGGCTGCCGGATCCTCCCGCATCAGCCAGCCCACCGCCTTTCAATTCCTGAGCATGCGGTGATAACCCAAGGGCATTGTTTTGCCCAAGGTGTGATGCGCGACACATTGAACACAACTTTGTGGGGGCGATATGGCCAAGTATCAACAAAGCGACGACAGCGTGGTGGTGATTATTGGGTCGGGTGCGGGCGGCGGTACGCTTGCTAACGAACTCTGTCAGAAAGGTGTGCAGGTGGTGATCCTGGAGGCAGGAGAGCGGCAAAGCCCGGCTACCTTTGTTCAGGACGAATGGGAGTCCTTCAATCAACTGGCCTGGCTTGAACCCCGGACCACCTCGGGATCCTGGCGCATTGCCCGTGATTTCCCCGGGCTTCCGGCCTGGATCTGCAAAACAGTGGGCGGTACCACAACCCACTGGGCAGGAGCATCGCTGCGCCTGCAAGCGCACGAATTCAAGACCAAGAGCACCTACGGAGATATCCAGGGGGCCAACCTGCTCGATTGGCCGGTGACGCGCGAGGAAATGGATCCCTACTACGAGCGTGCCGAGAAAAAGATGGGTGTCACCCGTACCAACGGCCTGCCCGGATTGCCGGGCAACAATAACTTCAAGGTGATGTACAACGGAGCCACCAAGCTGGGCTACAAAGAGGTCAGCACGGGCCATATGGCGATTAACAGTGTTCCTTATGATGGTCGGGGCGCCTGTATCCAGCAGGGTTTCTGCTTTCAGGGGTGCAAGTCGGCGGCCAAGTGGTCTACGCTCTACACAGAAATCCCCAAGGCTGAAGCCACCGGCAAGCTCGAGCTGCGCGCGGGTTGCCATGTGTCACGCATCGAGCACGATGCAAAGGGCCACATCAGCAGTGTGGTGTATTTTGATGCCGATGGCAAAGAGCAGCGCCAAAAGGCCCGGGTGGTTTGCGTTGCCGGAAACTCCATCGAAAGTCCCCGTTTGCTCCTGCTGTCCGAATCCTCAAAGTTCGCTCACGGGCTGGCAAATGGGTCGGGCCAAGTGGGGCGCAACTACATGCGGCATACCACGGGTTCGGTGTATGCCGTATTTGACCAGCCGGTTCACATGTATCGCGGTACCACGATGGCGGGGATTGTTCAGGACGAGGTCATCCATAAGCCGGATCGTGGTTTTGTGGGCGGCTACGAGCTTGAAACCATCAGTCTGGGCCTGTCGTTTTATGCGGCCTTCCTGGATCCGGGTGCCTGGGGGCAGGGGTTTGCCGGCTTTATGGATGATTACACCCGGACAGCCGGCCTGTGGATCGTGGGCGAAGACCTGCCTCAGGCGTCCAATCGCATCACGCTCAATTCGGCGGTCAAGGATCAATTTGGCCTGCCTGTGGCCAATGTGCATTACGATGATCATGCCAACGATGTGGCCATGCGTGATCATGCTTTCCGCCAGAGCGAGGCCATGTACAAGGCTGCGGGGGCCAGCCGAACCTTCCGGACGCCGCCGTATCCCTCCACGCATAATCTGGGAACATGCCGCATGAGCCAAAAAGCCGAGGACGGCGTGTGTGATCCGCATGGGCGGGCGCATGAAGTTCCCAATCTATATATCTCGGACGGTAGCCAGTTCACCACCAGCGGCGCAGAAAACCCGACACTGACCATCGTGTCTCTGGCAATCCGGCAGGCCGAGCACATTGCGGATCGCATGGCTCGCAAAGAGCTCTGATGTAGGTGTTGCCGGGCCTGTCGCAAGGCTTGTCCGGCAATATGGCGGATAGCTTTAACGTAGCAATCGCATGTATAGAGTGGTCAGGCGAAGTGTTTTCCGGGCAGGAGGCGACATGTGTCACATCTATTACAGCACAGATCCGATTCTCTACGAATCACGCAGCCGGTCTGTGCGGATCGATCGCGTAGTCACCAACATCAAGCTGGAAAATCTCTTCTGGGACATTCTGTCTCAGATGGCTCACGAAGAAAGCATCACCACCAATCAGCTGATTTCCCGGCTGCATGACGAGGTGTTTGCCAGTGGTCACGAGGTCGCCAATTTTGCCTCTTTCCTGCGGGTTACCTGTTTGCGGTATTTCGAGCTGCGCTGCCGCTCGATCCGTGATGCCGGCCGGGTGCTCGAGCGCTCGGCGTCTGTCCCCGAGGTTCAGCGTGTGGGTACGGATGTGCTGGCCGCGATGCCCGTAGCTGGGCGCACGTTGGGCTGGGACGATTAATTTTTCATTCTTGCAATGCTTCAAATTCCAGGGAGATCATGATGGCCAAGAAACTATTGATGCTGGTGGGTGATTACGCCGAAGATTACGAAACCATGGTGCCTTTTCAGGCCCTGCAGGCGGTGGGCCATACAGTGCATGCGGTATGTCCGGGCAAGAAATCCGGAGACACCATTGCCACGGCCATCCATGATTTCGAAGGTGCACAAACCTATAGCGAGAAGCGTGGGCATAATTTCACGCTCAATGCCGATTTCGACCAAGTAGACGTTGCGCACTACGATGGCCTGGTGATTGTCGGCGGGCGGGCCCCCGAATACCTGCGCCTGAATGACAAATTGCTGGATATGGTGCGGGCGTTTGATGCGGCCAAAAAGCCCATTGCGTCAATCTGTCATGGTGCGCAGATTCTTGCGGCGGCCGGCATCCTCAAGGGGCGTACCTGCTCGGCGTATCCCGCCTGCGCACCCGAGGTTCGTCTGGCCGGGGGCACGTATGCCGAGATCGGCATCGACCAGGCACACACCGATGGGCACTTGGTAACCGCACCCGCCTGGCCGGCCCATCCTGCCTGGCTGGCGCAGTTTCTGGCGGTGCTGGGTACGCGCATCTCGCACTAGGTGTTTATTACGGGTGCCGCCGTCTGGCCGGCACCCGTCTGGCATGGGCATTCATCGGCTGCTTCTCTTGCGACACGCTTGGCGTGTGTCGCTGATTGAGGCTAGACTGGTCCATAAAAAAAGATCAGGCCTTTTGTATAGCCCAGCCAGGAGACACTCGCATGTCCAGCAGTTCGTCTGCACCAGAAACAACGCTTCAGTTTGATTACGTCATTGTTGGGGCCGGATCAGCAGGCTGCCTGTTGGCCAATCGCCTTTCCAAACAGCATCGTGTGTTGCTGATCGAAGCCGGCGGTCCGGATGATTGGCGCTGGATCCACATCCCGGTGGGGTATCTGTACTGCATTGGCAATCCGCGCACCGATTGGTGTTATCACACACAACCCGATCCTGGCCTCAATTACCGCTCTCTGGGTTATCCACGCGGGCGTGTGCTGGGCGGGTCATCTTCCATCAATGGCATGTTGTACCTGCGTGGCCAGGCGGCCGATTACGACCACTGGCAGTCGCTTGGCAATCCGGGTTGGAGCTGGCAGGATGTATTGCCGCTGTTTCGGGATGTCGAAGACCACCACGGTGGTGAAAGCGAGTTTCACGGGGCCTCTGGTACCTGGCGGGTAGAGTCCCAGCGTCTGCGTTGGGCTGTACTCGACGCGTTTCGTGATGCGGCGGCACAGGCCGGCATCCAGCGCACGCCCGATTTCAACCGGGGCGACAACGAAGGCTGCAATTATTTCGAAGTCAATCAGCGGCGCGGTGTGCGCTGGAACGCAGCCAAGGCGTTTTTGCACCCGGTCATGGGCCGTGCCAATCTGCAGGTGCTTACTGGTGCCCGTGTCGAGCGCATCGAATTCTCCGGGCGTCGTGCCACCGGCGTGGCGTTTGTGCAAGATGGTCTGCGCCGCCATGCCGTGGCGGGGCGCGAGATCATCCTCGCGGCCGGGTCTATTGGCTCACCACAATTGCTGCAAGTGTCGGGGGTCGGGCCCGCAGAGCGCCTGCGTCAGCTGGGGGTTCCAGTGGTGCACGATCTTCCAGGGGTGGGCGAAAACCTGCAGGATCACCTGCAGCTGCGCATGATCTATCGGCTGTCCAAGGGGATGACACTCAATACCCTGGCCAATGCCTGGTGGGGCAAGGCGTATATGGGGATGCAATATGCCCTGTTTCGCCGTGGGCCGTTATCCATGGCGCCGTCTCAGCTTGGGGCGTTTGCGCGTTCTGATGCGTCTCGTACGCGGGCCAATCTCGAATACCACGTGCAGCCCTTGTCGCTGGATAAATTTGGCGATCCTCTGCACCGGTTTCCGGCGCTCACGGCATCCATCTGCAATCTGCAACCCAGCAGCCGGGGGTATGTGCGTATTACCTCGCCCAATGTTGCCGATCACCCCGATATTCTGTGCAATTATCTGCAAACCTCCGAAGATCGCGCGGTGGCTGCCGACGCCTTGCGCCTTACCCGGCGCATCATGACGCAGCCCGCCATGGCGCCCTATCAGCCGCAAGAGTACCTGCCTGGCGAAGCCGTGCAAACACAGGCACAGCTCGAATCCGCGGCGGGCGATATCGGCACCACCATTTTCCATCCCGTCGGGACATGTAAAATGGGCGTCGATCCTTTGGCGGTGGTCGACCCCCAGCTTCGTGTCCGGGGTATCGAAAACCTGCGGGTAATCGATGCGTCGATCATGCCGGTGATCACGTCAGGCAATACCAATTCGCCCACCATCATGATCGCCGAGAAAGGCGCGCGCATGATTCTAAGCGGCGCCTGACACCCTTCTGGCGAACCCAAAGGCCGTCAGGCAATCCTGTGGTGCCTGTGTTGTCCCTCACAATACAGGTCATTCGAAGACACCCCTTTACCGGACTCGGACATGGTCAGTCACACCGAAGTCGTGGCCAGCATACTGTTTGCCATTGCCATCATCCATACATTTTCTGTTCCCGTCTTTGCGCGCCTGGCCAATAAGGGCGGGACCCACGCCGGCTTGTGGCACATGCTTTCCGAAGTCGAGGCAGTGTTTGGCGTCTGGGCCTGTGCGCTGTTTGTCTGGATGGCCCTCACGCTTGGGGTCAAGGGTGCAGTCGACTATCTCGACACCCGCAACTTTACCGAACCCGCCTTTGTGTTCGTGATCATGGTGGTGGCCGCCAGCCGGCCCATCATCGAGTTGATCCGCATGGTGGTGGAAGTCGTTGCCCGGGCGTTGCCTGTCAACAACGAGCTCTCCCGCTTCTTTGTCATCATGACGCTCGTGCCGCTGTCGGGGTCACTGATCACCGAACCAGCCGCCATGACGCTGGCGGCGCTGCTGCTGCGTCAGGCGTATTTTTGTCGTCCCGGGCAGGATGGTTTCAAGTACCTGGCCATCGGGGTGCTGTTCGTCAATGTCTCTATTGGTGGTGTGTTAACCGCTTACGCGGCTCCTCCGGTCTTGATGGTGGCAAACACGTTTGGCTGGGATTCCGGCTTCATGGCCACCCACTTTGGCTGGCGCGCAGTGGCTGCTGTACTGTTCAACGGTCTGGTGCTTACCTGGATTTGCCGCCCCTTTTTGCTCAATGGCGAGATCGGCGGTACGCCGGCCGACACCCGGCCGCCGGTGTCCCGCGCAGTCATCCTCGTCCATGTACTCTTTTTGCTGGCGGTGGTGCTGTCTTCGCATCACATCAAGATCTTCCTGGGGCTGCTGGTGCTCTTTATGGGCTATGCCCATGCCTATAAGCGCCATCAGTCGCCTCTGCTCTTGCGTGAGGGGCTGATGGTGGGCTTCTTTCTGGCCGGTCTGGTGGTGTTGGGCGGTTTGCAGCAGTGGTGGTTGCAGGATCTGCTGGCAGGTCTGTCGCCCCTGGCGCTGTATGTGGGCGCTACAGCGCTCACGGCGGTTACTGATAATGCCGCACTGACGTATCTGGGCTCTCTGGTCGAGGGTACCGATGAGCTTTGGCGCTATATGCTGGTGGCGGGTGCGGTCACCGGAGGCGGCCTGACAGTTATCGCCAATGCGCCTAACCCGGCGGGCTTTTCGATTCTCAAAGGCTGCTTCAGCGATGGTTCGATCTCGCCGCTGAAGCTGCTGGGGGCGGCTGCTGTTCCTACGCTGGTGGCAGCCGTGATGTTCATGCTGCCCAATGCCTTCAGTTAAATAATCCTTGCAAAAAGGACTAGAATTCAGGCAGTTGAGATTTACAGGACAAGATTGTGCCTATTTATGTTTACCGGTGCAGCCAGTGTGGCCATCAGCAAGACGTGCTGCAGAAAATTTCCGATCCACGCCTGAGCACCTGCCCGGCCTGTGGCCAGGGAACCTACGAAAAACAAGTGACTGCAGCCGGTTTCCGGCTCAAAGGCTCGGGTTGGTACGAAACCGATTTCCGCGGTAAGTCCGGGTCGCACTCCGAAGGCGTGCTGGGCTCATCCAGCCACTCAGATGCTGCCTCCGGCGGAAATTCAAACGCCGCACCCGCCAGTGGGGCGTCGACGGGCGCAACCAGCACGGCGTCTTTGGCCAGCACTGCGTCATCGTCGGCCAGCACGGCCTCTTCAGGCAGTCCGTCTGCCTCACCGGCTTAAGGCCTGTCACAGGACCCATGCGATTTTTCAAACGCTATTTCGTCACTGGGCTGCTGATCTGGCTGCCTCTGGTGATCACCGTCTGGGTGCTGCTGATGCTGGCAAATACCCTGGATTCTCTGGTGCCTTCGTTTTTGTCGCCAGAGGTTTTGTTTGGTGTGGCAATTCCGGGCTTCGAACTCGTTCTGGTGCTGTTGATCATCCTGATCACAGGCCTGCTGTGCGCCAATTTTATTGGCCGTGCCATTTTGTCCCGCTGGGAATCCCTGTTGGGTCGCATCCCGTTGGTGCGCTCCATTTATAATTCAGTCAAGCAGGTCAGCGATACCGTGTTTGCGCCTAACGGCCAGGCATTCAGACAGGCAGTGCTGGTGCAGTATCCGCGCCAGGGTGCCTGGACCATCGGCTTTCTTACCGGCACACCCTGCGAAGAAGTCTCGCAGTGGCTGGTTGACGATTTCATCAGCGTGTATGTTCCCACCACGCCAAATCCTACGTCGGGGTTTTTTCTGATGATGCCGCGTGGCGATGTCCAGGTGCTCGAGATGTCTGTGGATGCCGCCCTGAAGTACGTCGTGTCGATGGGTGTCGTCGCCCCGCCGGTGTTGCCGCGGCCCGGCACGCCATTGCCCCCGGATACGCCTGACGTGTCTCTGTCATCACATTAACCGGCAGTATTGCTTTCAAATTTCCCGGAGTTTTTCTTGAACCGTACCTGCTACACCGGTGAGGTGTCCAAATCCCACCTCGACCAGACCGTCACTTTGTTTGGCTGGGTGCATCGTCGTCGTGACCACGGCGGCGTGATCTTCATCGATCTGCGCGATCGTGCCGGTCTGGCACAAATCGTGGTTGATCCCGACAATCAGGCCGCATTTGGCACAGCAGAACGTATCCGCAACGAGTACTGCCTGCGGATTACGGGTCTGGTGCGCATGCGCCCCGAGGGCACGCGCAATCCCGATCTTCAATCGGGTGATGTTGAGATTCTCTGCCGCGAGCTCGAAATCCTTAATCCTTCAGTTACCCCGCCGTTCCAGCTGGACGATGACAATCTGTCTGAAACCACGCGCCTGACGCACCGGGTACTTGATCTGCGCCGGCCGCAGATGCAACGCAATCTGATGCTGCGCTATCGGGTGTCGATGGTGGCGCGCAACTATCTGGATAAGCTGGGCTTCATCGACATCGAAACCCCGATGCTCACGCGCAGCACCCCCGAAGGTGCACGTGATTATCTGGTGCCGTCGCGCGTCAATCCGGGCGAGTTCTTTGCCCTGCCGCAGTCGCCGCAGTTGTTCAAGCAAATGTTGATGGTCGCCGGTTTCGATCGTTACTACCAGATCACCAAGTGCTTCCGCGACGAAGATCTCCGCGCCGACCGGCAACCCGAATTCACCCAGATCGATTGTGAAACCTCCTTCCTCAACGAAGTCGAGATCCGTGAGATCTTCGAGGGCATGGTTCGTGAGATCTACCGTCAGGTGCTGGATGTTGCACTGCCCGATACCTTCCCTGTGATGGGCTGGGGCGAGGCCATGCGTCGCTATGGGTCCGATAAACCCGATCTGCGTATCAATCTCGAGTTCACTGATGTGGCCGACCTGATGCAGGATGTGGATTTCAAGGTGTTTTCCGGCCCGGCCAAAGATCCGGCCTGCCGCGTGGTGGCCTTGCGGGTGCCGGGTGGCGCCAGCATGCCGCGCAGCGAAATCGATGCCTACACCCAGTTTGTTGGTATCTATGGTGCCCGTGGTCTGGCTTACATCAAGGTCAACGACGCCTCGGCCATCCCCGAGGGCCTGCAGTCGCCGATCGTCAAAAATATTCACGCCCAGGCGCTGCAAGGTCTGATCCAGCGTACTGGTGCCCAAAATGGCGACCTCATCTTTTTTGGTGCGGATCGTAGCAAAGTGGTCAACGACGCCATTGGCGCCTTGCGGGTCAAAATTGGCCTCAGCGAGTTCGGTCGTCAGCATGGTTTGTTCCAGGCTGGCTGGAAGCCGCTCTGGGTGGTGGATTTCCCCATGTTCGAGTACGATGAGGCTGAAAACCGCTATACCGCGGCACATCACCCGTTTACCTGCCCAAAGGCAGGCCACGAAGACTTCCTCGAAACCGATCCTGGCAAGGCATTGGCCCGAGCCTACGATATGGTCATGAATGGCTGGGAAGTCGGTGGTGGCTCCGAGCGTATCCACCGTGCTGATGTTCAAACCAAGGTGTTTAAAGCGCTCAAGATTGACGAAGAAGAGGCACGTGCCAAGTTTGGCTTCTTGCTGGATGCCCTGCAGTTTGGCGCACCGCCGCATGGTGGCCTGGCCTTCGGTCTGGATCGCCTGGTTACCCTGATGGCCGGCGCGGATTCTATCCGCGACGTCATCGCGTTTCCCAAAACCCAGCGGGCACAAGACCTCCTCGTTCAGGCGCCGTCTCCCGTCGACGAAAAGCAGCTTCGAGAACTGCATATCCGTCTGCGCCAGACCGAGGCCAAGTAAGCCAGGAGCGCCGGGTCATGCCAGTCGTGCGGGTCATCAGCTACAACATTCACAAGGGGCGCTCGGCCTCGGGTGGACATGAGTCGCTGTCAGATTTGCGGCTGGGGCTCTACGGACTGCGCCCCGACCTCCTGTTTTTGCAAGAGGTGCAGGGGCGCAACCAACGCCAGGGCAGCCTGGATGCGCAACACGAATCCCTGGCGGCAGCCATGCATATGGATGCCGCGTATGGCCGTAATGCCATTCGTACCGCGACAGACCATGGCAATGCCCTGTTGTCGCGGTTTCCCATTCTGTACCACGAGAACCAGGATATCTCCGATCACCGCCTTGAACAGCGTGGGCTGTTGCATGGTGTCGTGCAGGTCGAGCAGTCACGGGTGCATTGCATTGTGGTGCACCTGGGCCTGCTGGCAGGCGGGCGAACCCGCCAGGTGCAGGCGCTGGCCGACCGCATTGCCCGCCTGGTGCCTGATAATGAACCCCTGCTCATTGCGGGCGACTTCAACGATTGGAACAATCGTCTGGCGCCTCTGTTCGTTCAGCAGCTGGGGTTGGTCGAAGTGTTTGCAGCCGCGCCTCAGGGCGCGGATGAAATCTATCGCCTGCGTCATCGCGTGGCGCAGCTGCGTTCGCGGATGCCGTGGCTGTCGGGGTCTCAGATAGGCCCCTCGCCAGTCCTGTCGATGTCGGGGAATGCCGCCCGCCTGACACCGCCGCCACGTACTTTTCCGTCGGTGTTTCCGTGGTTGCGCCTCGACCGCATCTACCAGCGGGGATTTGCTGTGCGCCGTGCGCGGGTACTGCATGGCGCCCCCTGGAAAAAGCTGTCAGATCACGCCCCCTTGGTGGCGGATCTCGAACTGCCCTGACCCGGCTTGCAGCCGTGTCGGTGACGGAACTTTCCCGCCTGCCTATTGTCCAACCCACATTGCAAGGAAATTAGCACTCCGCCACATAGAGTGCTAACATAAAACCCGTCTCCCAAAGGATTGCCACATGAGCCACACATCATCCTCCCTGGTGTTGGCGCCGGCCCAGCTTGCGCAGGCCATCTCCAACCCAGGCGCTTTGGGCACCATTGAAGCTTACATTGGTGCCGTTAATCGTTTGCCGATATTGTCCGCCAAGCAAGAAGCCGATCTCGGCCACCGCTTGCGTGACGGCAACGATCTTGACGCTGCCCGAGAACTTGTCCTGTCGCATCTGCGGCTGGTCGTTTCGGTGGCGCGTCAGTACTTGGGGTATGGTCTGGCACATGCCGACCTCATCCAGGAGGGCAATATCGGGCTGATGAAAGCGGTGCGCCGGTTCGATCCCGATCGCGGAGTGCGACTGGTTTCCTTTGCCGTGCACTGGATCCGCGCAGAGATCCACGAATACGTGGTTCGTAACTGGCGTTTGGTAAAGATTGCCACCACCAAGGCTCAGCGCAAGCTGTTCTTCAATCTGCGGCGCATGCGGCCAGATGGCCACTCTCTGGCGCCAGACCAGATGGAAGACATTGCCCGCGAGCTGAATGTGCGCCAGGAGGACGTTGCCGAAATGGAAGTCCGGTTGTCTGGTGGCGATTGCGCCCTGGATGCACCCGCAGGAGACGAAGACCATTTCGCACCGATCGGCTGGCTCTCGGATGTCTCACAGGCCCCCGATCAGGTTTTGGCCCGCCGCAGCATGGATACCCTGCAAAGCCAGGGTCTTGCAGATGCGCTTGACACACTTGACGAGCGCTCGCAGCACATCGTCAAGTCTCGTTGGCTGGCCGATGATGGCGGTGCCACCTTGCACGAGCTGGCCGCCCAGTATGGCATCTCTGCCGAACGTGTCCGCCAGATCGAGGCTGCTGCACTTAAAAAACTTCGCTTGGCATTGGCCGATCAGCAACCGGATTTTCAGGCAGCCTGAGGGCACGTCCTGGTGGCCGGTCTCAGCCTGAGGCCACGGGTGCTGTCACGATCATTTACATCTCGACGTGGTAAAGCGCTGAACCTTTCGTACAGACACCAGACTAACTGGATATGGGCAGTTGCCAGGCTTGCTGGCCGTGCGCTGCCTGTCGTCCGGTTCAGCTTCTCCTCTTCCCCTCCCTATCGAGCCGGATGTTCACAGGATGCCTTCTTTGGCATCCTTTTTTTTGCCCAGTGGTGCCACGTGGCATACTGACGTACCGAAACCTGTTCAGTCATCATGAAAATAGGCCTTCTGGTCTTTGGCCTGGCCGGCTTGCTGGCCCTTATTTCATTTATGCCACCCCTGGCTGGGCGTCTACGCCTGCCTTACTCGGTTCTACTGGCCATTGTGGGGTTTGTGCTGGGTGTCATCATCCACGTACATGGCTGGGCGCCTGGCGTTGTCGCCGATTTCCTCGATTCTCTCCAGCATTTCGAGATCTCGTCCGAAACCTTCCTCTATGTTTTTTTGCCGGTGCTGCTCTTCGAGACTGCGTTGGCCATGAATATCAGGCGGCTGATGGATGACCTCAGTCCGATTCTGGTCATGGCCATTGTTGCAGTGGTGGTGTGCACCGTGGTGGTGGGCTTTTCGATCTCAGCCATTTCACAATACGGGCTGATTGTCTGCCTGATGCTGGGCGCCATTGTTGCCACAACTGATCCTGTGGCCGTGGTCGGGATCTTTCGCGAGGTGGGGGCGCCGCGACGTCTCACGACGCTGGTCGAGGGCGAGTCCCTGTTCAATGATGCCGCGTCGATTGCACTGTACTCGGTGCTGCTCAGCGTGATGTTTACAGGCGGCGAAGTCTCCATGACCCAAGTGGCTCGCAGCTTTGTGCTCAGCTTCGTGGGCGGAGGCCTGGCTGGTTTTGCGATGGGGCGTCTGGCCACGACACTATTTGGCTGGCTGCGGGGCTGGCCTGCTGCTGAAGTAACGCTTACCGTGGCATTGGCCTATCTCACGTTCTTTATCGCCGAGCATTACCTGGGTGTTTCGGGCGTGGTGGCTACTGTGATTGCCGGCTTGGTGGTGGGGTCAAATGGCCGTACACGGATGTCTCCCACCACCTTTGAACAGTTGGAAGGCGCCTGGGCACAGTTTGGCTTTTGGGCCAATTCGCTGATCTTTCTGTTTGCCGCCATGCTGATTCCTCGGATGATGGCGGAGATCACCTGGATGCAAGTCTTTCTTATCCTGGTGGTGTTTGTGGCAACCCTGTTTGCCCGTGCCGTGATGGTGTATGGATTGCTGCCCTTGCTGGGGCGCCTGCGTTTAAGCACGCAGGTAAGCCCCGCCTACCGGGCGGTGATGCTGTTGGGCGGCTTGCGTGGCGCAGTGTCGCTGGCTTTGGCTTTGGCGGTTACCGAGCAGCCAGCCGTGCCGCACGAGGCGCGTCAGTTTATTGCGGTGGTCACCACCGGTTTCGTGTTGATGACGCTTTTCATCAATGGGCTTACCTTGCGACCCCTGATCGCCCGGCTGGGCTTGGATCAACTGTCGGTGATCGATCGCACCTTGCGCGACCAGGCCCAGATCGTCGAGCTCGAAGCCCTGCGCGAGCGTATCGATGAAATCGGGCGCAATGAGCATATCGGGCAAGAAGTGCTCGACCGCCTGAGTGCCGTCTTTGATGCCAGCCAGGCAGGGATAGACACGGCACAGGTGCATCAGCTCACCCAAGAGCAAAAAGTGGCTGTGGGGATGGGGATCCTGGCTGGGCGCGAGGAAGAAATGTTCTTCGAGACGCTCAAGGCCCAGGTGGTGGATTGGCGCACGGCAGAATCCCTTCTGGCCCGTGCAGAACGCATGGGAGATGCGGTGCGTACAGGTGGCCTGGCCGGCTTCGAATCCGCACTGGAGGGCGATTTACGGTATGCGACCACATTGCGGGTTGCGCTTCGGCTGCATCACATTACCGGCCGGCCATTTTGGCTGGCTCAGGCGTTGGCTCAACGCTTCACCAATCTGATGAGCAAGTGGGCCGTGGCTCACCGCCTGATCCGCTTTGCGCGTGATGACGTGCAGCCTTTGCTGGGCCCTGATGTGACCAAGATCATTATCGATGCACATCGGCGGCGGCTGGCTTTGCTTGAGGGTGCGCTGCAGGCCATGACCTTGCAGTATCCGGGCTATGCCCAGCATTTGCAGGAGGCCTATCTGGCACGGATGGCGCGTTCAATGGAGCGCCTACGCTATCGCGACATGTTGGCTCAAAACCTGATCAGTGGTGAAACCTATTCCGATCTCGTCAAGCAAGTGGAAACCCGCTGGGCCCCCCTTGAACGGCACGGTGCGCTGGATATTGCCTTGACGGCCGAGGCGCTGGTTGAGAAGGTAAGCTTCTTTGAGGGGCTGGATGACGCCACCAGATCTGCCATCTGCAAGGTGCTTAAACCACGCCTGGCGTTTCCCGGGCAAGACGTCCCTACGCGGGTGGGGCGTAGCCGTGCCATGTACTTTGTGGCGTCTGGGGCCGTGGTGCTGGATTTGCCCGATAACACCACGGCAGAGCTTGGCAGTGGCCAGATCTTTGGCGAAATGGCCTTGGCCATGGATCATGATTTTCAGGCGCGGGTCCGCTCTTTGGGCTATAGCCGCCTGCTGATGCTGCACGAGCGCGACTTCAAGAAACTGGTGGCCAGCTTGCCCGCCTTGCGTGACAAGATCGATACGATTGTGCGTCAGCGGATGCGTGCAGTGGAGGTTTGGCGGCAGTTTGAGTCGGGTGAGCGCCAACATGAGCCCTTGCCAACTTTGACGACAGAGCCGCCGGCGGCAGACGATGCGGCAGGCACTACAGCAAAAGCTTGATGTCGTGGGCCATGTCTTCGGGGGTTAACGAAGGCCCCAGCAGCGCACGGGCTTCGCCCTGAATATCCATCAGGTAAAACGCCGACGAGTGGTTCATGGCGTATTGCTCGGGGGTTGGCCCGGCTTCTTTGGCGTAAAACGCCTTAAATGACCGCGCGGTTTTCTCGAGTTGCTCTGGCGTGCCGGTAAGGCCAATGAAATTGGGATCAAATACCTGCACATAAGCTTGCAGCACCGGTGGGGTGTCGCGGGCGGGATCCACAGAAATCATGATGACCTGCACCTTGCTGGCGTCTTTGCCCAGCAGTTGCAGTGCCTGTGCCGCCTGTGCCATGGCTGTGGGGCAGACATCGGGGCATTGCGTGTAGCCAAAGAACACCATCAGCACCTTGCCGGAAAAATCGGCCAGTGTTTTGTGCTGACCATGGGTGTCGGTCATGTCGAGATCGCGGCCCAAGTGGGTACCGGTGATGTCGCTGCCTTCGAAGGGCAGGGGCTTGGCTTCGGAGGAGCAGCCCAGCAGGGCCAATGGAACGCTTGCAAGCAAGCCTGCCAGCACGGTGCGGCGGGCAGGTAAAAAAGAGACAGACATACATTACCTATGTGGCCAGGGGGCTGGGCTGGCCCCGAGGACGCAGAGGGTTAGGTTGCCAGTGCCAACCCGACCCAGTGATCCAGAAGCAGTGCTGCAAAAAGCAGCGCCAGATACAAAATCGAGTACCAGAACAGTTTACGCGCTCTGGCGTCGGAATAGTGGCGATACACCCCCCAGGACTGCCAGACGAAGTAGCCACTGAGCAGGCAGGCGGCGACGAGATAGGCCGGGCCGCTCATGCGGATGACATACGGCAGCAGCGATGCGGCAAACAGCACGACGCTGTAAAGCAGGACGTGCAACTGCGTGAAATTCATCCCATGGGTAACCGGCAGCATGGGCAGGCCGGATTCTTCGTAGTCGTGGTGGCGATACAGGGCCAGCGCCCAGAAGTGGGGTGGTGTCCAGATGAAGATGATGAGGACAAGAATCCAGGCCTCGGCGGGTACGGCATCGGCCATGGCAGCCCAGCCCAGCGCCGGCGGCATGGCGCCCGAGAAGCCCCCGATGACGATGTTTTGCGGGGTAAGCGGCTTGAGGATGGCGGTGTAGATAAGGGCATAGCCCACAAAAGTGGCAAACGTAAGCCACATGGTGAGGGCATTGACCCACATATTGAGAATGAACATGCCCGCGCCGCCCAGCACACCGGCCATCAGCAGCACCTGATTTGGGGTGATTTCGCCAGATGCCGTGGCACGCCGGGCCGTGCGCCGCATGCGGGCATCGGTTTCGCGCTCGATCAGGCAATTGACTGAAAATGCCGCTGCAGCCAGCAGCCAGATACCCGCGGTAGCGGCCGCAACGCGCAGGAGATCGGGCAGGCCGGGCACTGCCAGAAACATGCCGATAACGGCGCAAAACACGGCCAGCTGGGTGACGCGTGGTTTGGTAAGCACCAGATATTGATGCAGCAGCGAAGGTGAAGAGGAATGCGGGTTGGCAGTGGTGCTTGTCATGGTGTCATTCTAGGCGTGTTGATGGCCTCTGCCGCTAGGGGGTTTCCCTGCTCGGGACAGACGCCACAGCAGTGTGGTGCTGATCAGTACCAAAGCGGCTGCCCCGCCATTGTGGATCACGGCAATCAGTAGCGGCCATTGGAAGAAAATCGTGGTGAGGCCGGTAAGCAATTGCAGTGCCAGCAGTGCCAGCAGGGCGCGTGCGGGGCCTTTCAGGCCGGAGGTATGGCGCCAGCGCCAGGCCAGAACACCCAACAGGGCAATGACCAGAAAGGCGAAATTGCGATGGGTCCAGTGGATGGCCGTCAGGGCGTCCTGGCTGATGATTTCGCCCGAGGAGGCCTGGCCCAGGCCGCGCAGCAATGCAAAGCCGCTGTCAAAGTCCATGGTGGGTAGCCAGGCGCCATGGCAGGTGGGGAAATCCATGCAGGCCAGCGCTGCGTAGTTGGTGCTTACCCAACCACCCAGGGCCAGCTGCAAAAACAGTACGATAAAGCCCAATACCATCCAGATACGGCCGTTACCGGCGTGCGCAGGTACTGCTGCATGGGACTTCTCACGTGCAGCAAGCCAGGTCAGCATGGCCAGAAGGCTCATGCCCAACACCAGGTGCGTGGTCACCACCACGGGCATCAGGCGATGGGTGACTGTCCAGGCGCCAAATGCCCCTTGCAGGCACACCAGCCCAAAAATCACGGTTGCCAGCGTGGGGCGGTAGGGCAGGCTGCGCCGCAGACGCCAGGCTAGGACCATAAAGCCGATGATCAGCATGCCCAGGATGGCCCCCGCATAGCGGTGGATCATCTCGATCCAGGCCTGAAACGCGCTAACCGGGCCGTAGGGCATGGCTTCGAGGGCTTGCTGAATAGAGGCATGTGCCCCCAGCGGCGTGAAATGACCATAGCAGCCGGGCCAGTCGGGACAGCCCAGACCCGAGTCGGTCAGGCGCACGAAGGCGCCAAACATGATCAGATCGAAAGTCAGGAACGCAGCCAGAAAGACAAGCGTCCGGTAGGTTCGGATTCCTTTGGATGCAGCCGCCGTTGCGGTTGATGCAGGCTGTGAAGTGTGGTGCGCCACGTAAACGCCTTAGCCGATGCGCGAATTTTTAAGCAGCACGCGGATATCGTCGCGTACGCCTTCAGGATCCTGGCCGTCAGGAAACATCATCATCAGGTGCCCGAGTGGGTCGATGATCCACATGCCGGTGGACAAGGCTGCGGTGGGGTCTGCCGCATCCGGCACCAACCAGGCAGCCAGTTGTGCGGGGTCGGCCCGCAACACATGAGTACCGACATAAGCCTCCGCAACAACCGGTGCAACGGGGGCGTCATCAGTAACCAGCAGGATGCGGTTGATGCGATCAACCTCTTTGCCCTGACTGGCGTGCGAATTACGCAGCACGAACAGTCCGCGCACGCAGGTTTCCGGGCATGCGCCCGGGCCTGTGCTGAGCAGGATCCACTGGCCCTTGAGCTGATTCAGATCGTAGGGTTTGCCGTCAAGCTCGTGCAAGGACAGTTGCTTGGGGATTTCTCTTTGGGGCTCGATGAGTTGACCATAATGAGGTTTTGAAGGCGGGCGCAGCCCAAGAGACGGGGCATAGTAGGCGAGCAGGGCAAAGACCACGGGGGCGATGCTGATCAGCAAAATGGCATACACCGGCATCATCGAGCGGTGTCGGGCAGTCGTGGTGGTCATGAGAGGGAATCGTCCGAAGTAGAGAGAGATTTGCGTCGCAGGGTGCGCCATAGTGTGATGGCTGCTGCGATCAGGGCGATGGCTGCAAAACTGGACCATTGCAGCGCATAGTTGTAGTTTTGGCCAGCGTTTTCCGAGGGACCGGGCCACTCCTGGATCAAGCCGGCATCCTTGGTGGGGGATTGCTGGATAATCACGGGCAATACCGTGAGGCCGGTGGCTTTGGCAAAGGCGTCCAGCGACAAATTCTGCAGGGCCGGCACTGTGCCGTCTGCAGGCGGAAACGGCTGAGGCAAGGTGTTATCCGGCGTGCCTGTAAAGACGCCCAGATCCAGCAGGCGGGGAATATGATGCAACAGCGTGCCGTTTATTGTCACCAGGCCTTCAGTGGCATACAGCGAAGGCAATTGTGCAGGCGGCATCGGGCGCGGTAACCAGCCACGCAATACCAGCACGACCGTTTGTGCAGCATCCTGCAGTGCCAGTGGAGTGGCTACCCAAAAGCCGGGCCGGCCCTTTAGGTTACGATTATCCAGCAGTACAGTTAAGGGATTAAGCCAGTGGCCCCGTACAGTGGCACGATGCCAATCGGGGCCATCGGTTTGCGAAGCAGAAAGAACCAGCGGTGCTGCCTGCTGGCCCGCCAGGCGGGCGGCATGGATGGCTTCACGGGTGTGGGCACGACGCAGCTGCCATTGGGCGGCTGCGATACAAATTGAGCCCAGCACAACCAGCAACACGATGGCTACCCAGGCCTTGGTCCGTGATGTGGGATGCTGCTGGGTCATAAAGGAAACTATCCATGAAAGTGCTGATTGTCATCCTGTTTCTGGCGATCGTCGCCAGTCTGGGCTCAGCCCTGATCTTTTTGATGCAGGACCGTGGTGGCAGCAACCGGATGGCCTGGGCCTTAACCTGGCGTGTCGGGCTGTCGATTGTGCTGTTTTTATTTTTGCTGCTGGCCCATGCCCTGGGATGGATTGACGCAACTGGCGTGCCGGTTACCGCAAGGTAGGCCGACACGCCCAAACAGCTTAAATCCAGTAAACAAAAATATACAGGCCCAGCCAGACGACGTCGACAAAGTGCCAATACCATGCGGCGCCTTCAAAGCCAAAGTGATGTTTCGGCGTAAAGTGCCCGCGCACCAGCCGGAACCAGATCACGGTTAGCATGGTAGCGCCCAGAATCACGTGGAACCCGTGAAAACCGGTAAGCATGTAGAACAGCGCGCCAAATGCCCCTGAAGTAAACCGCAGGTTGAGCTCGGTGTACGCATGGTGGTACTCGTATGCCTGGCAGGCCACAAAGGCGAAGCCCAGCAGCACGGTAATGCCGAGCCAGACGATGGTCTTGCTGCGATTGGCTGCACGCAGTGCGTGGTGCGCAATGGTAAGGGTAAGGCCCGAGGTAAGCAGCAGTGCCGTGTTGATGGTAGGCAGCCAGAAAGGCCCAACAGACTCAAATGGAGCAATCGTGCCTGCCGGCCCAAAATTGGGCCAGGTACCTGTAAACCCGGGCCACAGCAGTGTTTGCGTGTCCAGGTTGCTTAGCCACGGTGTGGAGACTTCGCGGGTGTACCAAAGGGCGCCGAAAAACGCCGAGAAGAACATCACCTCGGAGAAAATAAACCACGTCATGCTCCAGCGATAGGAGCGGTCGATGTGATGGCTGTTAAGCCCGCCTTCGGATTCGCGAATGGCGTCACCAAACCAGCCAAACAACACGAGGAACAGACACAGGATGCCTGCCGCGCACAGCCATGGGCCGATGGTGTAATTGTTAACCCACAAGGCCGCCCCCACCAGGGTAGCCAGCATGCAGAGGCTGCCACGGATGGGATGGACGGAATTGGGCGGGACGTAGTAGTAAGGAGCCTTGCCGCTATGTGCCGTCTGTGCCACTGTCATGATGCTTCTCCTCGATTTTTTTGTGTTCTAGGCTGCCACCAGCCACACGGCCAGCAACAGCAGCAATACGAAAACCAGACCTCCCAGCAACCCCGCTACCACGATATGGCCTGGCCCAATCTGGGAGAGGTCTTCGTCGTGGCCGGAGCGCTTGCGCAAGCCCAAAAATGCCCAGGCAATGGTGCGCAGCGATCTCAGGAAACTGCCAGGACCTGTGCTCACCCAACAGCCCCATACAAGTTGGCGCGTACAAACGTCCAGACCAGGATGGCCACTGCGAAGAGGCCCAAAATCAATCCCAGGCGGCGATTGCGACGACGTTGTTCAGGGGTCATGTCAGGTGTCCGTGGTTATAGGTGTCAGCCTTCGTATTGCGGCGGCGTGACAAAGGTGTGATAAGGGGCTGGCGAAGGCACTGTCCACTCGAGGCCTTCGGCGCTTTCCCAGGGGCTGGCCGCCACGGTGGGGCCTTTGCTGCGTACGGCCTTGACCACTGCCCAGACGAAGATCAGTTGCGAGAACCCGAACCAGAATGCACCAATGGTGGAAATCTGGTGGAAGGTGGTGAACTGTGCGGCGTAGTCGGCGTAGCGGCGTGGCATGCCGGCCAGGCCCAGGAAGTGCATCGGGAAGAACGCGATATTGAAGGAGATCATGCTGCTCCAGAAGTGCAGCTTCCCGAGGCGTTCGTCGTACATGTGCCCGCACCACTTGGGCAGCCAGTAGTAGGCCGCGCCAAAGAGCGCAAATAGTGAACCGGCCACCAGCACATAGTGGAAGTGCGCCACCACGTAGTAGGTGTCTTGTGCCTGTATGTCGATGGGGGCGATGGCTACCACCAGACCCGTAAAACCCCCGATGGTAAACACGAAGATGAAGCCGATGGCCCACAGCATGGGGGTTTCGAAGGTCATGGAGCCGCGCCACATGGTGGCTGTCCAGTTGAACACCTTGACCCCGGTGGGGATGGAAATCAGCATCGTGCCGTACATGAAGAACAGCTGTGCGGTAACCGGCATGCCGGTGGTGAACATGTGGTGCGCCCAGACCAGGAAGGACAGGATCGCGATGGCGCAGATGGCGTACACCATGGAGGAGTAGCCAAACAGACGTTTACGGGCAAAGGTGGGGATGATCTGCGACACGATGCCGAAGGCCGGCAAGATCATGATGTAGACCTCGGGGTGCCCGAAGAACCAGAAAATATGCTGATACAGCACCGGATCGCCGCCGCCCGCAGCGTTAAAGAAGTGTGTGCCGAAGTGGCGGTCGGTGAGTAGCATGGTGACGGCAGCAGCCAGCACAGGCATCACGGCCAGCAGCAGATAGGCGGTAACCAGCCACGACCAGCAGAACAGGGGCATTTTCATGAGGGACATGCCCGGTGCCCGCATATTGAGGATGGTGACGATGATGTTGATGGCCCCCATGATGGACGAGGCGCCCAGCACGTGCACGGCGAAGATGGCGAAGTCCATGCCTGGGCCCATCTGCAGCGACAAGGGCGCGTACATGGTCCAGCCGGAGGCATTGGCACCGCCCGGCACGAAGAACGAGGCAGTCAGCAAAATGGCGCCCACGGGCAACAGCCAGAAGCTGAAGTTGTTCATCCGGGCAAAGGCCATGTCAGAGGCGCCGATTTGCAGCGGAATCATCCAGTTGGCAAAGCCCACGAAGGCCGGCATGATGGCGCCGAAAATCATGATCAGGCCATGCATGGTGGTGAACTGGTTGAAGAGCTCTGGCTGGAAGAACTGGATGCCGGGCTCGAAAAGCTCGGTGCGCAACAAAAGGGCGAGAGTGCCGCCCTCAAGCAACATGCAGAACGAGAAAATCATGTACATCGTTCCGATGTCTTTGTGGTTTGTGGCGAAAACCCAGCGCCGCCACCCTGTTGGAACGTGGTGGTGTGCGTGGTCGTCATGACCTACAGTGGGCGGAATGTGGTCTGCGGTGACGCTGCTCATTATTGCCTCCTTCGAGGACGCGCCGCACGTTGGCGGCGCGGAAATATCAGTTAATCGATGTGTTCGGGGTGCGGGTCATCAGCGCAGGGCCTTGACATCCGAGGGCTGGACGACGGGGTCGGGCCCTTGTCCGGCGTTATCCCAGGCGTTGCGGGTATAGGTGATGACAGCAGCCAGTTGCACGTCGCTGAGCTGGTCACGGAACGCCGCCATTGCGGTGCCTGGGTGGCCGTTGAGTTCGGTGAGGATTTGTTCTTTCATGGGCGCCAGAACAAAGTTCTTGCTGCCGTTGAGTGCTGGGAAGGTGCCCGGGATACCCTGGCCGTTGGCCTGGTGACAAGCGACGCAGTTGGCGGCAAAAACTTCTTTGCCCTTGGCGACGAGCTCTTCTTTGGTCCATTTCTTGTTGGGATCTTCGGTAACCGCTGCCATCTTGGATTTTTGTTCGTCAGCCCACTTGGCGTAGTCTTCGGCGGATTTGACCTCGACCACAATAGGCATGTAGGCGTGGTTTTTACCGCAGAGCTCGGCACACTGGCCGCGGTATGTCCCTACTTTTTCGGCACGAAACCAGGTGTCCCGCAGGTAGCCCGGGACAGCATCCTGCTTTACGCCGAAATCAGGAACCATCCAGGCGTGGATGACGTCGGAGGCGGTGAGCACGATACGAACTTTTTTGTCGACGGGCACCACCAGAGGGTTGTCGACTTCGAGCAGGTAGGTATTGCTTTTGGGCTCTGTGCCGTCGATTTGCGCTTGCGGGGTAGAAAGCGTGGAAAGGAAATGCACACCAGTGGCGGGGCCGTCGATGTATTCGTAGCCCCATTTCCATTGATAGCCCGTCACCTTGACGGTGAGATCGGCGCCACTGGTGTCTTTCATGGCGACGACCGTCTGGCTGGCGGGGATGGCCATGCCGATAATGATCAGGAACGGGATGACCGTCCAGGTGAGCTCTATGGAGAGGTTTTCATCAAACTTTGCAGCCTTGTAGCCCTTGGACTTGCGGTGGTTGATGATGGAGTACAGCATCGTCCCGAACACGCCGATGAAGATGATCGTACAGATGATCATGATCATCCAGTGCAGCGAGTAGATCTCGTGGGAGATTGGGGTGACCCCGCGTGTGACGTTTATTTGGTCGACCGCCGGGCCGCCTGGAATGTCCTGTACCTGTGCTGTTGCAGCGCTTACCCACAGCAGCGCACCCATGCCCAACAACCTTCTGACCATCTTCATGTTGTCCCTCTGGTTAGTGTGTTCTTTGGGCGGGTTGACCTTCGTCAAAGACACACGAGGGAAAGACAGGCCCTGCACACATAAATCGGATCGTCAGGCCGTAAAATCAAAGTGATTGCGGCCTGCGATGCCCTTATAAGCTTGAAGGGATTATAGCCAAGCGTTGCGGCTTGTACAGTTCTGCGGGCTACTGTTTTCCCTAGTGTAACGGTGTTTGCCGCGTGGTGGCCGGGTTTCTCCCTATCCGGTTCAGGCTTCCACTACAATGTTTCGATGAGCCTCGATTCTGCGGTTTTTACCCTCGACGACATCCTTGCGCGCAACGCGCGGCTGGTACGTCGCGCGCAGCAGTTGCCTCCGCCCGGGGCGCGTCCTGTCACGCTGTGCAGTCGTGTGGCTGGCTGGATAAGCGGTCCTGTCCTCACAGCCATCGCCGATCACCCCGCGGTCCACATCGAGCCTGAAGCCGTTCATGTCAATCCCGGGATGGCGGCCCGTTCCGGGCTGGACACGGTGCTGCGTGAGCTGGCGGAAGCCTTGCAAAAAGCCGGCCGTATCCGCCACTGGCGCAACGAGCAGCTTGACGTTGTGGCTGAGGGGCGCTTGCTGGGATGCATCGAGCGGGGTGCTGTTCGGCCGCTGGGCCTGCTGACCCACGCAATACATCTCAATGCCTGGGCGCCGGATGGCCGTCTGTGGGTTGCTCGCCGTGCACTGAACAAATCCACCGATCCTGGTCTGTGGGACACCCTGTCCGGTGGGCTGGTGTCTGCCGGCGAGGACCCTGAAGCCGCACTGTTGCGCGAATCCTACGAAGAAGCCGGGCTGGCTGCCGTCGAGCTCTCCGGTCATCAGGCTTTGCGTACGGTGCTGCGGATGCACCGGCGCTTGCCGGATGGTTATCAGGTTGAGAATGTCAGTGTCAGTGACTGCGTCCTGGATGCAGCGGCCGCGCCCACCAATCTGGATGGTGAGGTGCTTGAATTCCGCTGCCTTGCCCTGCCTGATCTCTGGTCGATGCTGACACAAGGGGCTTTTACCCTAGAGGCCGATCTCTGTATCCTTGATTCTCTACGTCGGCGCCTGGAGGCGTCGGCTGCGCTTGATCTGTAGTTTGATTCATGCCGGCATGCTGCTGGCGGAGGTAAACACCATCATGGCTCAAGATTCTTCTAATCCTTTTGTGCTTCCGGGCTTTGGCCAACAAGGCGAGGCAGCCGGCAACCCGCTGCTGGCGGGCCTGGACATGATGCGCCAGGCCTGGCAAAACATGGCGGCCGGCAAGTTGCCGGATGCCCCGGCCGGCATGCCGTCGATGTCTCTTGAAGACCTCGAACGGCGCATCCGCGAGCTGCAGACCGTGCAAAACTGGCTGCAACTGAATGCCACCATGCTGGCCAGCACCATTCAGGGGCTGGAGATTCAGCGCAGCACGCTGCAAACCCTGCAATCTTTGTCGGGTGGCGCGTTTGCTTCAGCGGGTGCCCCCAAAGGCCGCGCCCAGGATAAGCAGGCCGCCAGCGCATCTGCAGCTGAGGATACCGGCGGGCAAGCCTATGTTCAGGCTGCCTCCGATTGGTGGAACCTCGTGCAGCAACAATTCGAGCATCTGCGTGAGGCCACGGCTGCCAGCATTGATGAAATGGCTGAAGCTGGCCAGGCGGCAACCGCGGCGGCAACCTCTCCCAAGGCCGCTGCGCGCAAGGCTGCGCCAAAACGCAGCAAATCCGCTACTAGCAAGCCGGCTGCCAAAGCCTCCGGCCGCAAACCGGCCGCCAGGGCATCTGCCAGCCGCAGCACCAACACCCGCAAATCCCGTCTTTCCTGATTCACCGCCTCGTTGCGGTTTTTAAATCCTATGTTGAACATCATTATTTTGGCTGCCGGTTTGGGCAAGCGCATGCAGTCTGATTTGCCCAAGGTATTGCACTCCATTGCGGGGCAACCGATGCTCGGCCATGTGCTGGCAGCCGCCCGTGCCTTGTCTCCCGATCGTATCGTTGTGGTGGTGGGGCATGGCGCCGATCGCGTTCAGGCGGCATACGACACACAAGATCTCAAATTTGCCCTGCAGCAGCCTCAACAGGGCACCGGCCATGCTGTGATGCAGGCACTGCCGCAATTGCTTGAGGGTGATGCCGATGACACCAGCCTGGTGTTGTACGGCGACGTACCTTTGGTGCAGGTTGATACGCTGCGTGCCCTGTTGCAGGCGCGGGGCAATGGCTTGGCACTGCTTACCGAAACACTGGACGATCCCAGTGGTTATGGCCGTATCGTGCGCGACGCACAAGGGCGCGTGCAACGCATTGTCGAGCACAAGGATGCCAGTCCGGCAGAGCAGGCCATTCACGAAGTCAATACCGGCATTTTAGCTGCGCCCACGGCGGCGTTGCGGCGTTGGCTGGGTGAGATCACCAACGACAATGCCCAGGGTGAGTACTACCTCACCGATATCGTTGGCCTGGCAGTTGGCGAGAACCTTCCCGTGGCTCATGCCCAACCCGCTGCGCACTACGAAACCCTCGGTGTCAACAGTCGGGTGCAACAGGCGCAACTCGAGCGCATCTGGCAGGAAGAGCAGGCCAGGCGCCTGCTCGAGCAAGGGGTGACTCTGGCCGATCCGGCGCGTTTTGATTTGCGCGGCAGCTTGCAGTGTGGCCGGGATGTCTTTATTGATGTGGGCTGCGTGTTTGAGGGCACCGTGAAACTGGCCGATGGCGTACGGGTGGGCCCGCACTGCGTGATTCGCGATTCTTCGGTTGCTGCCGGCGCTGTCCTGGATGCCTACTCGCATCTCGAAGGCGCACAAGTGGGTGCGGCGGCACGTATCGGGCCGTATGCGCGGCTTCGTCCGGGGGCGGATGTCGGCCCTGATGCGCATGTGGGCAACTTTGTCGAACTTAAAAAAACCCGTCTGGGACGAGGCTCCAAAGCCAATCATTTGGCGTATCTCGGGGATGCCGTCATTGGAGAACGCGTCAATATTGGTGCGGGCACCATCACTTGCAACTATGACGGAGTAAACAAGTTTCAGACCTACATCGAAGATGACGCTTTTATTGGCTCGGATACGCAGCTGGTGGCGCCTGTCACGGTGGGGCGGGGCGCCACCCTGGGTGCCGGCACCACACTGGTGCAGGATGCCCCCGAAGGCCAGTTGACAATTTCCCGTGCGCGCCAGCAAAGCATTTCCGGCTGGAAGCGTCCGGTGCGCAAATCCTGATTACATGCGTAAACCCATGCGTTTGATTGAGTTCTCTGGCTGGTTGCACGGCATGTAATGCGGATCCTGCAGATCAACCTCGAAAAAGGCTGGCGCGGCGGCGAGCGCCAGACGCTGTTTATTTTGCAGGGGCTGCAGGCCGCCGGCCATTCGGTTGGGCTGGCCGCGCGTTGCGGTGGGCCTCTGGCCCAACGCGCCAAAGAAGCGGGGATCCCCATACTGCCTTGCCGGGGTACAGCCGATCTCTTGCGCGCGCTGTGGCGCGTGCGGGCATCCTTTGATGTCATGCATGCCCAGACTGCCCAGGCCATGACTGTGCTGGCTGTCTTGCGGCCGGTGCTTAAAGCCGCCCTGGTCTTTACCCGCCGCACGGCATTTCAGTCCGGTGGGCGGCCCTGGCGGCAGCGCTGGAAATGGGCACGTGCGGATGCGCTGGTCGCAATCAGCGCAGCAGCGGCGGCAGCCCCCAGAGACTTGGGGCTGGAAGTGCAGCTGATTCCCAGTGCGGTGCAGCCAATGCTGCCTGATCCCGCACAAGTGCAAGCCCTGCGCGCCCGCTTCGGGCTCGATGGACACCGGGTGCTGGTGACGGCTGCGGCCTTGAGCCCCGAGAAGGATCCCTTGACGCTTATTGAAGCCGTGCATCAGTTGCGTCAGCAACATCCGGATGTGGTGTGTTTGCATTGTGGTGCAGAGGGTGCCGCTGCCGCTGGCGCGCGTGCGCGTGTAGATGCGCTGGGCCTGCAACAGCACTATCTGTTTGCTGGTTTTCAGTCGCAGGTGGGCAATGCACTGGCGGTTGCAGATGTGTATGTCAGCAGCTCGCGGTTTGAAGCCCTGGGCACCAGTGTGCTGGATGCCTGCCTGGCCGGCTTACCCGTGGTGGCAACCCGTGTGGGTGGACACCCGGAGATCTTGTTGCCCGATCGCGGTTTGCTGGTGCCCGCAGGTGATGCGGCGCATCTGGCGCAGCGCCTGGCCTGGGTGCTGGATCATCGCGATGCAGCCCGCGAAATGGCCGAACGGGCTCAGGCCCACGTGAGGCAGGAATATTCGGTACCCGCTATGGTAGAGCGCTATCTGCGGTTGTATCGCGGGGTGGTGAGTAATTAAAGCGGCCGCAAGCTTTGGCGGTAGTGGCCGGCACGGGCGGCGTAATCGCGGGCGCTGCGCTCGAGTGCCGCGACTTCGTCGTCTGACAATGTGCGCACCGCCTTGGCAGGGACGCCAAGGATCAGAGAGCGCTCGGGAAATATCTTGCCTTCGGTCACCAGGGCACCTGCACCCACCAGGCTGTGGCGGCCAATCACTGCACCATTAAGTACCACTGCCTGGATCCCGACCAGAGCGCCGTCCTGGATGGTGCAGCCATGCAGCATGGCCTGGTGCCCCACGGTCACCTCGCGGCCGATGGTGAGCGGTTTGCCGGCATCCACGTGCAGCACGGCACCCTCCTGGATATTGGAGTTTTCGCCGATATGGATGGGTTCGTTGTCTGCCCGGATTACTGCGCCTGGCCAGACACTGGTGCCTGCCTCAAGGGTGGCGGCGCCAATAATGGTGGCCTCGGCGGCGATAAACGCAGAGGCGTCGATATGGGGAGTCAGGTCTCCCAGTGCGTAGCAGGTCATGGTGATTCCGATGAATAGACATGGTGAATTGGCTGGTTCAAGGATACTGGCGTCCCGGGGGCTTCACAAGTAATGCCCCCCGGAAACCCGTCATCCAGGACCATGGTGCCGCCTATAATCGCGTCATGACAACCCGTATCCTGATTGTCCGCACGTCCTCTCTGGGCGATCTCGTTCACATGCTGCCCGCGATCAGCGACGTAGCGGCGCATGTGGCCGGCGCAGAGATCGACTGGATCGCCGAAGAATCCTTTGCCGAGATTCCCTCATGGCATCCCGCTGTCCACGAGGTCATCCCCGTGGCGCACCGGCGTTGGCGCAAGCACTGGTGGAGTGCACAAACACGCCGCGAACGCGCCGCCCTGCGCGAAACCCTGGCCGGGCGCCGCTACGACATCATCCTGGATATGCAGGCTTTGCTGAAATCCGTGTGGCTGGTGCGTCAGGCGCGTGGGCGGCGCCACGGGCTCGACTGGAAGTCTGCGCGTGAGCCCCTGGCATCCCTATTTTACGACGTCCGCCACCGGGTCGAGTTCTGGCAACCCGCCATTATTCGCCAGCGCACGCTGGCTGCGGCAGCGTTTGGCTATACCTTTGAGGGTGCTCCCGATTTTGGTCTGCAGGCCATTACTGATGGCGTTGAAGTGCAGCCGGTGGCGCTGATCATGCCGTCGGCCAGCCGTGATGACAAGCTGTGGCCGGCGCCTGCCTGGCAACAGGTGTTTGATAATCTGCAGGCGCGCGGGCTGGGCCTGCGTTTGCTGGCGGGTAACGATGCCGAGCAAGACCGGGCCCGTGCCCTGATTGAAGGTCGCGACAATGCCCAGGTGTTGCCGCGTATGGGCTTGCGGCAAGTGGCTGATGAGCTCGCTCAGGCCCGTATCATGGTCGGGCTGGACAGTGGCCTGACGCACCTCAGCGCAGGTCTTGGGCGGCCCACCATCGGGATCTACAAAGCGTCCACCCCGGTTCGCACACCCTTGCAGGGGCCGGCCTATACCGCCAGTCTGGGCGAGCGTGGCCAGGCACCGGATGCCGGGCAGGTATTGGCTGCCATCGACGAGGCCCTGGATGCTGCGCGGTCGCCTGTTCCTGCGGTGGGGGCTGCATGAGCCGCTACCTGTATTCCTTGCTGCTGATGGTGCTGTCGCCGGTGTTGCTGTGCTGGATGGGTGTGCGGGCACGCCGCGCCGGCGGGAAATGGGCTGTACTGGGTGCCAGCCGGTTTGGGCGCTATGGTAAACAGCCTGTACAAACCGGCGCCATCTGGATTCATGCCGTCAGTCTGGGTGAAACCCGCGCGGCCCACCCCCTGATCCGGGCACTGCTTGATCTCGGTTATTCGGTGTTGCTGACGCATCTCACAGCCACCGGCCGGGCCGAGGGCCAGCGCGCTTATATGGATGAGATTACTGCCGGCCGTGTGCAGCAGGCGTGGCTGCCTTACGATTTTCCTGGCGCCACCCGGCGTTTTTTTCGTCACTACCAGCCGGCGCTGGGGGTGCTGATCGAACGCGAACTCTGGCCCAATCTGGTGCATGCCGCCACCCAGGCGGGGGTGCCCCTGGTGCTGGCCAGTGCCCGTTTGTCTGATGCCGCCCTGTATCGCACGTTGCGGGTGGGCAATTTGATGACGCAAGCATATGGGCAGCTGGCACGGGTATATGCGCAATCTTTGGCGGATGCCCAGCGTCTCGAGCAATTGGGCGTTCAGGGCGTCAGCGTCTCGGGCAACTTCAAGTTTGATCTTCCCCTGGATGCCGACAAGGCCGCGCGTGGACGCGCCTTTGCCGGGCAACTGGGGCGTCAGGTGGTGGCCATTGCCAGCACCCGGGAAGGTGAAGACGCCTGGTTCATTGACGCCATCAAACGCCAGCGGCCGCGCCAGGGTGACGGGATCGAAACCTCTTTGCCAGTGCTGTTCATGCTGATTCCCCGGCATCCGCAGCGCTTTGATCAGGCGGCTGATCAGCTGCGTGCTGCCGGGCTTGTATTTGTCCGGCGTACCGAGCTTCTGTCCCTGGGAGACGATAGCAGCTCTGCCGTGGCGGCCTGCAAAAAGGCGGATGTGGTGTTGGGTGATACCCTGGGCGAGATGCCCTGGTATTACGCCGCCTGCGATGTGGCGATTGTGGGGGGCAGTTTTGCACCGCTTGGGGGCCAGAATTTCATCGAAGCCAGTGCCTTGGGCTGCCCTGTGATTGTCGGGCCGCATGTAGCGCACTTCGAGCAAGCGGTGGCGGATGCCCGCGCTGCCGGGGCCGCCATGCAGGTTGAAGACGCCGGCCGTGCGGTGCGCCAAGCGCTGATGTGGCTGGATCAGCCCGCCGAACGGCACCAGGCCTCAGAAGCCGGACGCCATTGGGTTACCCAGCATACGGGTGCGGTCAGCCGCGTGGTGCATGGGATTCAGTCCTTGCTGGCTGCTAGGCAGCCGGTGCCGGATCAATCCACAGACAGGCCGTGATACTTGCGGCCCAGTGCAATGGTGGCCTTGAAAAAGCCCTCTTTGCTGCCGCAATCATAGCGCTCGCCATCGTAGCGATGCCCCACGACCCGTCGTTGTGACAGCATTGCCGATATTGCATCGGTCAGCTGGATCTCCTGGCCAACCCCGGCACGGGTCTGGCGCAGAAAATCAAAGATCTCCGGCTCCAGTATGTAGCGCCCAACAACTGCCAGATTGGACGGTGCATCCTTGGGTGCCGGTTTTTCGACGATGTACTCGACACGGGTGTTGCGGCTGTCCATGGCCGGACCCGAGATGATGCCGTATTTTTGGCTGTCCTGCGGGTCGATGGTCTGGATGGCCAGCACGCTGCCATCGTGCTGATGGGCGGCGTCCACCAGCTGGCGGGTCACGGCGGTTTCCGCGTCCAGCAGGTCATCGGCCAGCAACACGGCAAAGGGCTCGTTGCCCACAATGGGGGCGGCGCATAACACTGCGTGGCCCAGGCCCAGGGGTTCTGCCTGACGGGTGTAAATGCAGTGCACGTGATCAGGCAATATCGTGCGGATGACTTCCAGCAACTGGTGCTTGTTCTTGGCTTCCAGCTCGCTTTCAAGTTCCGGCATGCGATCAAAGTGGTCTTCGATCGCCCGCTTGTGGCGTCCGGTGATGAAAATCAGCTCGGTGATGCCCGCTGCCAGTGCTTCTTCTACTGCGTACTGAATCAGGGGCTTGTCCACGATGGGCAGCATTTCTTTGGGCATGGCCTTGGTGGCCGGTAAAAAACGCGTGCCCAGGCCCGCAACCGGGAACACAGCTTTACGGATGGGTTTCATTTTTGTGGGAGTTCTGGAGGAAGAGGGGTGGCGACTATCAGTACTTGCTGATTGCGCTGCGACAGGGGACGTGGCGTGCGCCCGGCATCAGCCGGTGGCGGGCCAAAAAAGCCTTGTCCGTAGGCCAGGACGGCTACGTTGGCTACTACGGCGAGAGTCAGCAAAAAGCGCATGAAGTGTGTGCCGTCAGGACCTGGTGTGGGTGCACACCCTGGCCTGTGCGGCGGGTAACAGATTGGAGTCGAGTATAGCAATCAGCCCGGTGTGTGGCTGGTTTCTTGTCTCAGGGTGTGTCTGGCGCGTCGTGCCCGGTGTCCCCCTGGCTGGCAAGGAGTGCCAAGCCGTCCAGCACGGGGCTGTCGAGCACATGGACGGGGCCCGGCGATAAGCTGAGCCGGTGCTGGATGAACGCCAGGCGCGCGCGCACTTCGTCTGCCACCATGGGCCAGCCGCCGCCGCTGGCAAACACAATCGGTGGACGGCCGTGGGCACGGTCGCGGGCGAGTTGCCACTGGCGCATCAGGGCGCCGGCCTGGGCTGCTGCGACACCACTGCTGATGGCATCGTGCGTATTTTGTGGAAAATCGGCCAGATGGCCGGCCGCTAGTGGCAGTTGTGCCGTGCCCTGAGCCAGGCTGTGCAGCATCAGGGACGGCCCCGGAAAAATCAGCCCACCCAAAAACGCCGGCAGGCAGTCTACCTGTGCAGGCGGTGGCATCAATGTGTCGATGGTGGTGGCCGTGCCGAAGCTGGCCAGTAACGCTGGATGGCCATTTTGCCAGGCAGGATCTGCCTGAAGATGCTGCAGCAGGCCCAGCAGGCCCAGCCAGCGATCTGACCCCAGGCGTCCGGGCGGTGTGTAGGGGTTGGAGAGCAAGGTATGTCCGGCCCGGGTATCGCACCAGTGGACGGATACCCCCCAAGTGGCGAGGCAGGCCTGGTTTAACCGCTGGCCGGCCGCAGGGCCCGCCACGTTGGAGCCCAGGATGTGGGTGGGGGGCTGTGGCAGGTAGTGCGCCAGATTGGCCAGATGGCTGTCTTCCAGTGTCAGGGCAGGGGTTTGCCGAGTGAGGGTGACGGGATCCAGCCAGGCGGCTTTACTGCGGGTGTTGCCCGCGTCAATCAGAAGCATCATCGTCGCACCCGCACGGAAATTTCACCCACCGACACCGGGGTGGTGCCGTCGTTGTTACGCAGCAGCAATCGTCCTTGTGGGTCGATGCCGCAAGCCACACCCGTCTGGCGCAGCTTGCCGTTGTCCAGCACATCCAGGATCTGGCCTGCCAGGCCGTCGACTTCTGCGTATTGGGCGGGCAGGCCGGAAAATCCATGGGCGCTGGCCAGGTTCAGGGCCTCGTACCAGGTCTGGGCCAGATGGCAGACGCATTGCCCCGCCTGGACGCCCGCTGCCGTCGCGTCGACAGTGCTGATCTCGGACCAGTCGGCCACCTGGCGGTCGAGTGATAGCGAGAGTGCCCGCGCGTCTTGCAAATTGAGTCCCATGCCGATGATGATGAGGTGGTGATCGGCGGCAGGGGCGGTGCCCGAGCGCGTGGATTCGATCAGGATCCCGGCCAGCTTGGCCTGATCCCACTGCACGTCGTTGGGCCATTTCATGTTGATCCGGCTGCGCACTGCCGGGCCAACCAGGCGGCGCAGGGCCTGGCAACTGACCATGCCGATCAGTGGTGCCAGGGTAGGCAGTTGCCGTGCGGGCAAAAAGACATCGAAGGCGCAGGAAAACATCAGGTTTGAGCCCACGCGGTTTTGCCAGGTGCGCCCCGCACGTCCGCGGCCTTGTGTCTGCAGATGCGTGCCCAGCAGCCAGGGCCGGTTCATGGCGCCGTGGCGTGCACGATCAAGCAGATCAGCGTTGGTGGATCGCGTCTCGGGCAACCAGTCGGTGTGGCCAAAACGCGGCAAACCGGCCTTGATCTGTGCGGCAAGGACCTCGGGTGGGGGCAATGCAAGCGAAGAAGTATCTGAAGAGGAGGCTGTCATGTCAGTAGAATGACGGTATGTGACATACCGGAGAGCCTTTTATGGGTTTGCGAACGCAACAAGCGGCCTTTCAGGGGATGTCGGGAACCGTTGAATATACCGTGGACCATCCCGAACAGTCACCTGTTGGCTGGGCGCTGGTGCTGCACCCGCATCCTTTGCATGGCGGCACACGCGACAATAAGGTCGTCACCACGGTGGCGCGCACCTGCGTGCAGCGTGGCCTGCTGACCATCCGTCCCAATTTTCGTGGTGTGGGTGGTTCCGAGGGTGTGTTCGATCACGCAGTGGGTGAAACCCGGGATATGGTTGCCTGTGTCGAGCATGTGCGCCAGACATGGCCGCAAGCCTGCGCGGGCCCCTGGGCACTGGCGGGGTTCTCGTTTGGCTCTGCTGTGGCTGCGCAGCTATATGCCGAGCTTGCAGACCTCGACGTGCCGTTGCCGCGCCGCCTGATGCTGATCGGTTGCGCCGTCGAGCGCTTTCGCTATCGTGCCTTGTCGTTGCCACCCGATGTCCTGATGATCCATGGCGAGCAGGATGAAGTGGTTCCGGTTTCCGAGGCGCTGGACTTTGCCAGGACGCATCAGTTGCCGTTGACGCTGGTGCCCGATGCCAGCCACTTTTTTCATGGCAGGCTTTTGATTCTGCGCCAGATCGTGCTGCAGGGGCTGGCCGGCCTGCGTGAGGCGCCTGACACCAGCGCCTGAGCAGTACAGAGGCTGCGGCCGTGCCCGCTGTGCTGGTGTGCGTTTGCCGCAGATGGGCTGGAACACGGTGTTTTCGTGGCTGTGTCAGGCGGCCTGCTTTGCGCATCCTTGTTTCAGTTGCTTTCGTTTTGTCTCGATTTCTCCGGCCCGGGCTTTAAGGCGGCCCTCTGACGCTGCCTATAATGGGCCTCATATTTCGCCTGTTTCAACCTTTCACCGTGAACCTGCCCATGAGATTTTCTCTGCTGACCCTCTCCCGCTTTCGCCTGGCACCTTGGGCGCTTAGTTGCGCCTTGTTGCTTGCCCCGAGTGCGGCGTGGTCGGCTGATGCGCCGCAGCCTGCGTCGGCCGAGACCCCCGCTCCCTCCGAGAACATCGGCGTCAGTACCTTGTCCAATATCCCGTTGCCCACCTTGGGTGCAAAGGCTTGGCTTACCCTTGATGCCACCAGCGGACAAATCATTGCAGCACAAAATCCCACGGCCGCAGTCGAACCCGCCTCGCTGACCAAGCTGATGTCGGCTTATGTCATCTTTGAGGCCCTGGAGACAGGCAGGCTGAAGCTGGATCAAACCGTACATGTCTCGGAAAAAGCCTGGCGCACCGAAGGCTCGCGGATGTTCATCAACCCCAATACGGATGTTCTGGTGGACGATCTGTTGCAGGGGATGCTGGTGCAATCTGGCAACGATGCCACCGTGGCGCTGGCAGAAGGCGTGGCTGGCAGCGAGTCTGCCTTTGTGGCTCTGATGAACCAGCAGGCCAAGGCACTGGGGATGACGCATACCCATTTCGTCAACTCCACCGGCTTGCCCGACCCAGACCATGTCACCACAGTAGAAGATCTTGCCGTGCTGGCGCGCGCATTGGTGCAGCGGTTTCCGCAGTATCGGCACTACGACAGCCAAAAAGAATTTACCTACAACAACATCAAGCAAAGCAACCGTAATCGTCTGTTGTGGGCCGACTCCACCGTCGATGGCCTGAAAACCGGGCACACGCAGTCGGCGGGCTATTGTCTGGTGGCCACGGCCTTGCGTGACGAGCGTCGCGTGGTGTCTGTGGTGGTGGGGGCTGCCAGCGATGCCGCCCGCACCGAAGCCAGCCTCAAGCTGCTGAACTGGAGCTTCAAAAACTTTGACACGGTCAAGCTGCTGGACAAGACCAAGCCGGCAGTGGCGGCGCGCGTCTGGGAAGGCGAGTCTGAAACCGCCGACCTCGGCGTCAACACGCCCTTGTGGATCACGGTTCCTCGTGGCCAGGCCGATCAGATCAAAACCGAAGCCCGTTATACGCAACCCCTGATGGCGCCGCTCACCGAAGGGCAAGCGGCCGGAGATCTGGTGATCTCGTTGGGTGATAAAACCCTGAAAAAAGTGCCGTTGCAAGTGATGCACTCAGTGCCTCAGGCCGGGTTCTTTGGCCGTCTGGTGGATAAGGTTCGGTTGATGTTCCAATAACAGCGCATGTCCAGCCTCCCCCCCGAAGACTCCCTGATCCGTTACCCCTGCGACTTCCCCATCAAAGTGATGGGGAAGTCGCAGGATGTGTTTTTGCCGGCAATGTCGGCACTGGTGCAGGGTTTTGTCCCTGATTTCGACCCCGCCACCATCGAGGTTCGTCCCAGTCGCAGTGGCAATTATCTGGGTCTTACCCTCATGGTAAGAGTGCATTCGCGACAGCAACTCGACGACCTGTATCGTGCCCTGCATGGACACGAGCTGGTGTCTGTGGTGCTCTAGGGCAACACCATGCAGCTGCGCTGGCTGGATCGCCCCGCGCCATACCTGCCGGTGTGGGAGGCCATGCAGGCCTATACCGAAAACCGCACGGATCAGTCAGAGGACGCCCTTTGGCTGGTTGAGCACGCGCCGGTCTATACCCTGGGCCAGGCAGGGCTGGAGTCCCATATCCTCAACCCGCACGGGATCCCGGTGGTGCATTGCAATCGTGGGGGGCAAGTCACTTATCACGGCCCGGGGCAGGTGGTGCTCTATACGCTGGTAGATTTGCGCCGCAAAGGGATTTTTGTCCGGGACTACGTCAGCCTTCTTGAGCAGGCTGTTTTGGATACCTTGTCTGCGCTGGGGCTTTCACAGGCATGCCGCAAGCCGGGCGCCCCGGGTATCTATGTGCCGCAATCCGCGCTTGTCCAGCCACAAGGCGAGGCACTGGCCAAAATTGCTGCCTTGGGGATTAAGATCCGTCGTGGGTGCGCCTACCACGGGGTTGCGCTTAACGTGTCCATGGATCTCATACCGTTTCTTGGCATCAACCCCTGCGGATATGCAGGCTTGCAGACGGTTGATTTGCAGTCTTGCGGGATCCGTGCCAATCTCTTTGATGTAGGCAATTTGCTGGCCCAGCACTTCAGGCAGGCTTGGCAGGCTGACCACTCTCAAGGAGACCTTGCACATGTCACACTCACCCGATGATCTGGTGCTTGTTGAGCGCTACCAAGACGTGCTCACGCTGACGCTGAACCGGCCCGACCAGTTCAATGCCATGTCAGAAGACATGCTCGATGCGCTGCAGGTGCAACTGGACGCCTGCCGCGACGACGCTGCTTTGCGTGCCGTCGTTCTGGCAGCCCGGGGACGAGCCTTTTGTGCGGGTCACGACCTTAAACAGATGCGCACTCACGAAGGCGATGCTGATTACTATCGCGAGCTGTTTACCCGCTGCGGCCGGGTGATGCAGGCCCTGGTAGCGTGCCCTGTGCCCGTGATTGCGCGTGTGCATGGCACCGCCACGGCGGCTGGCTGCCAACTGGTGGCCAGCTGTGATCTTGCTGTGGCGGCCGACAGCGCGCGTTTTGCAGTATCCGGCATCAATGTCGGGTTGTTTTGTTCGACACCCGCTGTGGCACTGACACGTAATGTGCCGCTTAAAAATGCCTTCGAAATGCTGGTAACAGGGCAGTTCATCAGCGCTGCCCGGGCCGTCGATACCGGCCTGATCAATCATGCCGTACCTGACGATCAGCTGGACGTGGCGGTTGCCGGGCTGGTGGACACTATTTTGGCCAAGAGCCCGGTGGCGGTTCGCATTGGCAAGGCGATGCTGTATCGGCAGTTGAACATGCCGTTATCTCAGGCCTACGAGTACGCCGCCGGCGTGATGACCGAAAACATGCTCACCGATGATGTCTCCGAGGGCATTGATGCCTTCATGCAGAAACGGCCGCCTCGCTTTACTGGTAAATAAGAGGTTGAATAAGGGTTATCCCTTGGGTTTTTGACCCATCTCAAAATGGTTGTGAGGGGTTGCAGGTTCAATAAGAGGGTACTTCCGGAGCCCCCTATGACAGCACCCTCATCAGCCCTCAATCCGCACTCTTTTTTTCGCCCCGCGTGGCTGCGCCATTGGGTGCGAGCGGCATACTCTTTTACGGGTGTTGTGCTCTTGTCTGGTGTGGCTGCCACACCGTGTGCCTTGGCCTCGGCGCTTGAGACAGTGGTGATTCCGCACGGCACCTTTACCTACCAGGCGCCTGGCGAGTTTCTGGCGCATGGCACGCCTGTGGATGCTCCCATGATCCAGGGGATGGTGGGCAGCGGCCGCGCGATCATGCGTCGTCAGGTGAGCCAGGCCGAATACGCCGGCTGTGTGCAGGCGGGGGCCTGCAAGCCCCTGGACAAAGGCTTTCGGTCCTTGAATTCTCCGGATTTGCCCGCTGTGGGCGTCAGCTGGGCAGACGCCACAGCGTATGCGGCCTGGTTGTCGCAACAAACAGGGCATACCTGGCGCCTGCCGGAGTATGCCGAGTGGGTGCGTGCCGCCGCCGATCGCTATCGCCCGGAAGGCGCCTTGCCGTCCGATCCGTCCGATCCGTCCGTGCGTTGGCTGGCCCAATATGATCGCGAAATCATTCGTGCCCGGGGCCGTATCAAGGCTGCTCAGCCGTTTGGCCATTTTGGACTTAACACGCTGGGTCTGAGCGATATGGCCGGCAATGTCTGGGAGTGGACCAACACCTGCTTTGTCAGCCACCGGGTTGGAGCACTGGATCTGGCGCCTCGTGAGAACTGCAGTGTACGGATCCTTGCCGGTGCTCATATTGCCGCCATGCCCGACTTCATCCGCGACCCGCGCAATGGCGCCTGCTCGATTGGTTTACCTCCCGCCAATCTGGGGTTTCGTCTGATTCGTGAAAACGCAACAGCTTCCTGATGCAGTTTGCGCCAGATCAAACTTTGTTCATCAACATTAACCTTTGCTGAATAAGTTTGATCTGGCGCAATAAGGGTTAACCCAGCCCATGTCACGATGGTGTTGTCGAACAAGACGACATTATCAAACAGGGAGTTGTATATGAAGGTCTTTCGTCTGTGTATGGCCGCCACGGCTTTGGCTTCGTTGTTGGCTGGTGGTGCAGCGTTGGCAGACCCCGCGGATGCCCTGGAGCATATCCGCCCGATGCTGGTCGCCCCGCCCAACGTGATGGCTCATGAGCAAGCCACCACAGCCAAGCCGCGGGTTGTCGAGTTCACCATGACGATTGAGGAAAAGCAGATTGTCATTGATGAAGAAAACGGTACAACGCTGCAGGCAATGACCTTCAATGGCACGATGCCCGGACCAACCATGGTGGTGCATGAGGGTGATTATGTTCAGCTGACGCTCATCAATCCCACTAAAAACACGCTTGAGCACAACATCGATTTTCATGCCTCTACCGGGGCCTTGGGGGGCGGTGCGCTTACCAAGATCAAGCCGGGCGAGCAAACCGTGTTGCGCTTCAAGGCTGATCGCACAGGTGCGTTTATCTACCATTGCGCCCCCGAAGGCATGGTGCCCTGGCATGTGGTATCGGGCATGAGCGGCACGTTGATGGTGCTGCCTCGAGAAGGCCTGAAAGACGGCGACGGCAACAAGCTGCACTACGACAAAGCCTACACGATTGGCGAGTTCGATCTCTACATCCCCAAGGACGAAGAAGGTAATTTCAAGTCGTACGCAACGCCGCTTGAAAGCTATGGCGATACGGTCGAGACCATGCGCAAGCTGGTGCCTTCGCATGTGGTGTTCAACGGCAAGGTGGGCGCACTCACCGGAGAAGGTGCCCTGACAGCCAAAGTGGGTGAGTCAGTGCTGTTTATCCATTCGACAGCCAACCGCGACACGCGTCCGCACCTGATTGGTGGCCATGGGGATTACGTCTGGGCAACCGGCAAGTTCATCAACCGTCCCGAGCGCAATCTCGAAACCTGGTTCATCCCGGGTGGCACGGCAGGGGTTGCTTTGTACACCTTCAAGCAGCCTGGCGTGTATGCCTACGTCAATCACAACCTGATCGAGGCCTTCGAGCTGGGTGCGGCAGGCCACGTCAAGGTCGAGGGCAAATGGGACAACGACCTCATGAAGCAAGTGGTGGCCCCAAGCCCCATCCCCTGACGCACTTTTTCTAATACACCACGTACCAATTACTCGCGGAGATTTTCAGATGTTCATCAAATCCCTAAGCACCGTTGCCCTGGGCCTGGCACTGCTGCCCGCCTTGTCGATGGCCAGCGATGGCGGCACGCTCAAACAAGGCGAAAAGCTGTATAAATCGGCGTGCATCGCCTGTCATAGCACGGGTGCTGCCAATGCGCCCAAACTGGGCAACAAAAAGGCCTGGGAGCCCATTATCGCCCGTGGCATGGATGAAATGATGTCTGTGGCCACGCATGGCAAGGGTGCCATGCCGGCTCGTGGCGGTACCAAGGCGGATGATGCCGCCTTGCGTGCCGCCGTAGAGTACATGGTCAGCCGCGTGCGCTAAGCCTTGCGGCGGTGTGTGGTGTAGCCCGGCCGTTTTGATTCAGGTCTGCCGATGCAGGCCGTCAAAACGAAACAGCGGCTGTTGTTGGCCGGGCTCGTAGACAAGCCACTGTGGGGTATCACTCGAGAGGTTGATATGCACGGTGGCCATGGTGTTTTCGTGGTCGGTATCTTGGGCTGACAGGCGCAGAATCGGCTCTTGTGCATCACTGGTGTCGCGGAGAATCTCCAGGGCGTCGGTGGTGTCTTGCGCGAGTGTGTCGCCCCGTTGCTGCCGGTGTTGCGACGATGCCGTAATGACCTGCGCCAACCCCTGCTGGGTGTCGTGGATGGCATGGTTAGCATGCACGCGGCACCCCTGGCGCACGGGCTGCACAGACACGGCCCCTTGGGTGAACTCGACACTGAAGCTGGCGGGTGCGCCCGCCTGGCCAATCCCCAGATGAAACGCCCCCATGCGTGGGTGCTTGCGCAAGATGGTGATCGCTTGTGCGGGCGATTGTGAGGCCAGCAAGGCGCGGGTGAGCATCATGCGGGGCAAGCCCGTAGCCTGCGCTCCTTGTGCGCGGATATTGTTGACGGTGATGGCAACGCCTGCCTGGTTTACCGCAAAGGTGTGTCCGGGCAAGGAGCCTGGATAGACAAACGAGACAAAGGCGGGTGCGTCAATGGGCCGAACCCGGGCCAGCCCGCAGGCACCCGCAAATCCGGGGTCTCCGTCTTCGTTGTGGCTGAGGGACTGTGGCTGTAGCACTGTGGTGCAGCCATCTGGCACCATTGCCCAGAGATCCCCCCGGCAATTCCATAAAAACACATCCTGGCTGGGCAGGCCCAGGCCTTCGGCAAGGCCTGTGAGTTCGCGCTCTATCCACGGAAAATGGCGATGCAGGAGATCGTGCAGGGCGCCGATGCCCGGGTGATCTCGAAATGCCATGACTTGCGCCCAGGCAGCAGACTGCACCAGGTGTCGCTGACAGGCATCGGCCCCCCATTGTCCCAGTGCCAGGCCAATCTCGTAGTGAGAGCCGTGTGCGTCCAGCCACGACAGGGAAGGATCAGGGGATAAATCAGGCATCATAGATAAGCGCCAGTGGCGTGCAGCTGTGCTTCGGCTTGGGAAAGCGCCTTGATGGCGGACCCGCCGCTGTGCACCAGCCATTGTTGGGCCAGCATTTCGATCAATGACTGCAGGGCGACTGTTGAGGGGAAAAACGAGGGCCCCTGGACGGATGCAATGAGGATATGGTCGGCCAGCAAGGCAATGGGCGCAACCTGGCTGTCGCAAAGTGCCAACAGAGTGCATCCGCGCTGGCGTGCTGCCTGGGCAACCGCCAGGATCTCACGCGAGTAGGGCGTATAGCTGATGACAATAACGGTGTCCTCAGGCTGCAGATGGTGCAGAGCCAGGCTCATGGTGCCCCCGGCATTGTGCAGCAGATGAACGTTGGGGTGAAATAGGCTGCACAAGTAACACAGGCTGAATGCTGGTGGGTACGACGACCGAAAGCCGGCGATGGCGATGCGCTTGGCCTTGACCAGGTGTGCCACGGCCCGCTGCATGGCCTGGTGGTTGGCAGACTCGAGGCTGGCGATATTGCGCGCCTGTTGGCTGCTTGCAGTGTGCCAGTTGGCCTCGCCGGGCTCGGGGCGCTCGAGTAGCGATTGTGCGCGAGCAGTGTAACTGTTGGGATTGTGTTGGAGGTCGCGGGTGAACACCGCTTTTAGCGTTTCCCAGCCCGGATAGCCTAGATGCTGTGCCAGCCGCACCAATGTGGCTGGCTGTACTTCGGCTTGCAAGGCCAGTTTGCGGGCTGAAAGCGTGGATACCTGCGCAGGATGGTCGATGAGGTATCGGGCAGCCTGCTGAAACTGCGGACTAAGCTGGTTATACAGCGACTGAATATGTTGAATCAGCGCGTCAGGCGTAGCAGGTGGCGGCATAAGAAAGCAGATGGGCAGTCGTGGAAAATTGGATTGAATGTTTCATAATATATGATATCAGAAACATTTGTTGAATATAACTTATCGTGTTGTGTAATGGTTATCAGCCCCAATGCCCGATCATGACTCAGTCTTTTCCTTGTCAGTCCCAGCATACGCCGAAAAATGCAGGGGACGCCTGGGGAGTTTCCCTGTCTGATAATATCCATCCCAGTGTTGCAGGCTGCGGTCTGCCGGATGTATCGGCTGCTTGTTAGTTGCTTTGCCGGATGGCCGGCATTACACGGAGGTTCTCATGGCCCGATTGCCATATGCAGATTTAAGCCAAAAGGGCGCCGCTGCCCTGGCGCAACGCATCACTGCCGAGCGCGGCAGTGTGCTTCACTTGTATCAGATGCTCTTGCATAGCCCGCCCGTGGCGCAGGGCTGGCTCGGCTATCTCACTGCGATCCGGCAGCAGTCCGGGCTGGATGGCGCCTTGCGAGAGTTGGTGATCATGCGCATTGCCCATCTCAATCGCGCGCCCTACGAAGCTGATCAGCATGCGCCCATTGCGCTGTCCGAGGGGCTCAGCCAGGATCAACTCAACGGTGTGGCATTGTCTCCGGTGCCCTCGGGGATATTTGATGCGCGCCAGCAGGTGGTGCTGGCCTATGTGGATGCGATGACATTATCTGTGCAGGTTTCAGACAGCGTGTTTCAGGAAGTCCGCCAGTGGTTTTCCGATACCGAGATCGTTGAGCTCACCGCCACGATTGCGGCGTACAACATGGTGTCGCGTTTTCTCGAGGCATTACAGGTGCATTCGGAAGACGCACGTTAAGGTTGGCTGGCAGGGTTTCGCCACAGGACATCAGACGTCTGGGCTGTGCGGTTCAGCTGGCGGGCCAGCACAAAACAAAGGTCTGACAAGCGGTTCAGGTAATGACGCACGGGCGTATTGACGGTGTCGTGATGCGACAGGGCCACCACGGATCGTTCTGCGCGTCGTGCCACCGTGCGGCACATGTGGGCGTGTGCGGCGGCCAGGCAGCCCCCGGGCAGGATGAACTCCCGCAATGGTTCAAGGTTTGCGTTGTAGTGTGTCAGTGCTTTGTCCAGCCGCTCAACATGCGCGGCCTGCAGCGACGTCCAGCCCGGAATGCTTAGTTCTGCACCCAAATCAAAGAGATCGTTCTGGATTTGTGCCAGAAGTGAGTCGATATCGGCAGGCAAGCCCTGAGCGCGCCAGAGGCCGATGGCGCTGTTCAGTTCATCGACATCCCCCAGTGCAACAATGCGCGGTGCGTCCTTGGATACCCGACTTTTGTCACCCAGGCCGGTGGTGCCATCATCCCCGGTGCGGGTGGCCACAATTGAAACGCGAACAGACATACCAATCTCCTGGGTTTTGCCAGGGTACGCGCCCGCGTGCCCTCTGGCTGAAAGTGCCTTAGGGCTGTGTGGCCAGACGCTGCAGCGCATCGCCCGTGACGCGCACCATACGCCAGTCGTCAAGAATCTCTGCACCATGATGCTTGTAAAAGTCGATGGCGTTCTGGTTCCAGTCGAGCACTACCCACTCGAAGCGGCCACAACCCAGCTCAAGGGCTTTGGCGGCCAGGTGTTTCAGTACCCAGCCCCCCAAGCCGCGACCACGATGGGCGGGTGAAATATACACGTCTTCGAGGTACAGCCCGCGCCGGTCGAGAAAGCTGGAATAGTTGTGAAACCACATAATGTACGAAATCGCGGTCTCGGGTGCGGCTTCTGTGGTAATCACAAGGCAGTGGGCGGCGGGCTCAGGGCCAAAAAAACTGGCCTGCAAGGTAGCTGGCGTGGCCTTGAAAATATCCGTCAGTTTTTCAAACTGCGCCATCTCGAGCATCAGCCCGTAGATGGCGGGAATATCGGATGCGGTGGCAGGCCGCAGGATGTAGCCGGAAATGGGGGTAGGCAAAATAAACTCTGTTTGGCGTTATGCTAGATTCAAACCCCAAGGAGTTTAGCTTATGTCTTTTTTGTGTTTCGTTGTGGTGAGCCTGACGGCTGCTGCACGCCGCTTGCTGGGCAGGATGCCCCGGAAAGGCGGCGCGGTCTTGCTGGCTTCGGTGCTGGCGATAGGGGTACCAGTAGCCGTGGTTCAGGCCCAGTCTGTGCAGGCCCAGGCCAGTGGCACTGTGGTGCGGGTAACACCCGATAAGGGCAAGATCACAATTCGTCACTCCGCAATCAGCAAGCTCGATTTGCCTGCCATGACGCTTGTGTATCACCTGGATCCCACCTTGTTGGCGGGTGTTCAGCCTGGCGACAAAGTGGATTTCACCGCCGAACGTCGCAACGGCCAGTATTGGGTGGTCAAACTCGAGAAGCAATAAAAAAATCCCCCCGTGCAGTGTTGCAAAACGGGGGGCTGGGCCAGGCCACTGTGTTTACCGTGTGCGGCAGGCAAGATCAGCGTGCGGCGTGGCTGGCACGCCGGCGGCATGATTACAGTACGTAGCGGGCAAGATCCTGGCTGCCGGCCGCCTCGGCCAGCTTGTCATTGACGTATGCCGCATCAATCACCACAGATTCGGCGCCCGGGTTGGATGCTTCAAACGAGAGGTCTTCGAGCAGCTTTTCCATGATGGTGTACAGGCGGCGCGCACCAATATTTTCGGTGCGTTCATTGACTTCAAAGGCCAGCTCTGCCAGACGCTGGATGCCCTCTTCGGTGAACTCGAGCGTGACGTCTTCAGTGGCCATCAGGGCGCCGTATTGCTTGGTCAAAGCGGCATCCGTGGTGCTTAGGATGCGCACGAAATCCTGTGTCGACAAAGAGTCGAGTTCGACCCGGATGGGAAACCGGCCTTGAAGCTCGGGGATCAGATCGGATGGCCGCGCCAGATGAAACGCCCCTGAGGCAATAAACAGGATGTGGTCTGTATGCACTATGCCGTATTTGGTGTTTACAGTGGTGCCTTCGACCAGCGGCAAAAGGTCGCGCTGAACCCCCTGGCGGGAGACATCGTTGCCACTGGCTTCCTGGCGGTTGGCAATCTTGTCGATTTCGTCGAGAAACACAATGCCGTGCTGCTCAACCAGTGTGACTGCCTGGGTGCGCAGGTCTTCTTCGTTGATGCGCCGACTGGCTTCTTCTTCAGTAAGCAGGCGAAACGCCTCTTTGACTGACAGCTTGCGTGATTTGGTTTTGCCCTGGGACAGGCCGGCAAACATGCCGCGCAGCTGCTCGGTCATTTCTTCCATGCCTGGTGGCGCCATGATTTCCATGTGGGCAGGGGCCTGCGCCACTTCGATATCGATCATGGTGTCGTCCAGCTTGCCCTCGCGCAGGCGCTTGCGAAACACTTGACGGGTATTGTTGTCTTCGCGCTCAGGCTGGCCCTGGGCGTTGCGCGGCGGTGGCAGCAGGGCGTCGAGGATGCGGTCTTCAGCTGCGTCCTCGGCTTGCGTGCGGACCCGGCGCATCTCGGTTTCGCGGGTTTGCTTGACAGCCACATCCACCAGATCGCGGATGATGGTGTCGACATCGCGCCCCACGTAGCCCACTTCGGTGAATTTGGTGGCTTCGATCTTGATAAACGGCGCGTTGGCCAGGCGTGCCAGACGCCGGGCGATTTCTGTCTTGCCCACGCCGGTGGGCCCGATCATCAGGATGTTCTTGGGTACGATCTCGTTGCGTAGTGGTTCGGCCACCTGCTGGCGACGCCAACGGTTGCGCAAGGCCACCGCCACTGAGCGCTTGGCCTTGTCCTGGCCGACGATGTGCTTGTCCAGCTCCGAGACAATTTCTTTTGGGGTCATGGGTGTGGAGGACATGGCAGGCCTATAGCGTTTCAACAATGTGGTTTTGGTTGGTATAGATGCAGAGGTCGCCGGCAATTTCGAGCGATTTTTTGACCACTTCGGCCGGAGACAGATCCGTGGCATCCAGCAGGGCTCTGGCTGCTGATTGCGCGTAGGCCCCGCCCGAGCCGATGGCTGCGATGCCGTGCTCGGGTTCGAGCACATCGCCGTTGCCCGTCAGGATCAGGGTGTGGTCTTGGTCGGCTACGATCAACATGGCTTCCAGGCGCCGCAGGACGCGGTCGGTGCGCCAGTCGCGGGTGAGTTCGACGGCTGCACGCATCAGGTGGCCCTGATGCTTCTCCAGCTTGGCCTCAAAGCGCTCTTGCAGTGTGAAGGCATCCGCAGTAGCCCCGGCAAAGCCGGCCAGTACCTTGTCGTGATACAAGCGGCGGATTTTGCGGGCTGTGCCCTTGATGACGATGTCGCCCAGTGTGACTTGGCCATCGCCGCCCAGAGCGACATCGCTGCCGCGTCGGACACAAACGATGGTGGTGGCGTGAAATTGTTCCATGGTGATCTCTTGGTCCAGAACCAGAGAGATGGGGACACCAGAGGGAAATTTCAAGGGTGAGGGTGGCAAGGCAAGTGCCTGGCACAGGGCCACGGGGTGGCGAGAGGTGCTGGCAGCCAGGCAGCGCCCGTGTGGGCTGTGAGGCTGCCTGTTTGCCGTCTGGCTTAGTCGCCGTAAAGCTTTTGGCGCATTTCGCGCCGCTCTTGGGCTTCGAGTGACAAGGTGGCGGTGGGCCGGGCCAACAGACGCGGCACGCCGATGGGCTCGCCGGTTTCTTCGCACCAGCCGTATTCACCGGCATCGATGCGCGCGATGGCCTGCTGCACTTTTTTCAGCAGCTTGCGTTCGCGGTCTCGGGTGCGCAGCTCGAGGGCGTGTTCTTCCTCGATGGTGGCGCGGTCGGCGGGATCGGGCACGTATTGGGTTTCGCGCAGGTTTTCGGTGGTAGCCCCTGCGTTGGTCAGGATTTCGTGCTCGAGCTGGTGCAGCCGATCGCGGAAGAACGCCAGTTGGGCGCTGTTCATGTAGTCCTTGTCGGACATTGCCAAGAGTTCTTTTTCGGTGAGGGCTTTGGCTGCCGATTTGGTGCCTGATTTGCTAGCCATGTTGTGTCCTTCCTTATTATTTGCCTGGAACTGTCGTCCGCATCCCATTGATGATGCGGGGCAGCGTGGGGTGGGCGGTCAGGCCAGGCATTGCTCTAGCCCCTGAGTAAAGATGTCTTGAGGCAGTTTACGGCCAATGAACACCAGTCGGGTATTCGGTTTTTCACTGGCTTTCCAGGGGGTACCGGGTTCGGCCCCCATCATCATGTGGACGCCCTGGAACACCATGCGGCGTTTGATGCCCTTGATGTACAGGATGCCTTTGTAGCGAAGCAGATCCGGGCCATACACCTGAACAATGCCACCAAGAAAGTCTTCAAGGCGCTCGGGGTCAAAGGGCCGGTTGGCACGAAACACAAAAGCGCCGATGTCGTCGCTGTGATGGGCGTGATGGTGGTCGTGATGATCGTGGGTGCACCCGGTGCCACATACGTGGCCGTCCTCGTCGTGCTCGTGGTCATGGTCGTGATGATCGTGATCGTGGGCGTCTTCTTCGGCCAGGAACTCGGGATCGATATCGAGGATGGCGTCGAGGTTGAAGCCACTGACATCCAGCAGCGTGTTGAGATCGGTTTCGCCAAAGTGCACGGGCGCAATCGATGCCCGTGGATTGATGTGCAACAGGCGCGCACGCAGGGCTTCGTAATCGGCGTCGTTGACCAGATCTTTTTTGGAAATGAGGATGCGATCGGCAAAGCCGACTTGCCGCTGGGCTTCTTCCTGGCGATCCAGGGTAGCCATCCCGTGTTTGGCGTCAACCACGGTGATGACGGCATCCAGGCGGTAGGCCTCGGCGATGTCGTCATCCATGAAAAACGTCTGGCACACGGGGCCCGGGTTGGCCATGCCGGTGGTTTCGATGATGACGCGATCAAACTGGATGGCCCCGGCCTTGCGGCGGGAGGAGAGGTCGTTGAGCGTGCGGATGAGATCACCGCGCACGGTACAGCACACGCAGCCGTTGCTGAGTTCGACGATCTGTTCGTCGCGATCCTGCACCAGCACATCGTTGTCGATGTTTTCTTCGCCAAACTCGTTTTCGATCACGGCGATTCGCTGGCCGTGGAATTCGGTAAGAATACGTCGCAACAGCGTGGTTTTTCCTGAGCCAAGAAAGCCGGTGAGGATGGTAACCGGGATCATGGTGTCGATGGATCGGGCAGTATCAGCAGTGTTCATGGTTAGACCTTTGATTGATGCATGTGCCAGGACAAGCAAACCGACCTGAATCAGGTTTTTAGGTTTGTGATGCTTGTCAAGTGCGTGATGCAATCAGCATGCGATTACATCATAGGCAGGGGTTTAGGGCAAACCTGCCTCGGTGGAGGGCGAAGGGTTGGCCAGGCAGCGGGCGCAGATTGCACGCAGTTCGGTCTCGTGGCCGTCCAGCGCAAAGCCTGTTTGTGCCACGCAGTCGGCCAACCGCTGGCTGAGATCCGGGTCGCTTAGTTCGGCCACCGTGCCGCAGCGGATACAGACGATGAGCAAGTCGTGGCGCGTGCCGCCGGCATCGGTGCAGGCCGTCCAGGCGTTGATGGCGTCCAGGCGGTGGATCAGGCCTTGCTCGGTGAGGAAATCCAGCGCCCGGTACACCGTGGGAGGGGCCACGCCGGGGGTGCTGGTGCGCAAGGCATCGAGAAGCTCGTAGGCTTTCAGGCTGCCATGGTGCCGCAACAGGGTTTCCAATACGCGCTTGCGCAACGGCGTCAGCCGCGAGCCGCGCTGCGAACAGAGATGCTCGGCCGTCAGCAGTTGATGCTGAATTTTTGCCGAAGAATGAGAATGTGCCTGGGTACCCATAATAGTTATGTTATAACATAACAAATCATCCTGATCACCAGCCGTCTCCGGCCACGTCTACTGCTTTCACTTGCCATGCGCTTATTGTTCACTCGTCGCCACCCGCGCACTTACCGGGGGTCTGCCTTGCTGTTATCGGCGGGATGTCGCATGCGGCGCGTGACCTGGGCGTTGCTGCTGCTTTGGGCGCTCACCTTCTGGGCATTGTGATGCAAACTCCCCAGCCGGCCAAGGCCGCTGCCCAGCAAGCTGCGCCTGCCATCGAGCTGCAGCAAGTGTGGCTGGGCTGGCGCGATCACATTGCCGTGCGCGATGTCAGCGGTCAGTTTGTCCGCGGCTCTTTCACTGCGGTGGTGGGCCCCAACGGGGCAGGCAAATCTACACTGGTCAAAACCTTGGCCGGGCAACTCAGCCCACTGCGGGGGCATATTCAAACCGCACCAGATCTCTCGGGCAATCTGGGCTGCCTGCCTCAGGCGGCCGAGCTCGACACCAGTGTGCCTGTCAGCACCTTCGATCTGGTGGCCTTGGGCGCCTGGCATCGTTCCGGGGGGTGGCGCGGTCTGAGCTCATCTGACCTGAACGCTGTGGAAGCGGCCCTGCATACCGTGGGTTTGGCGGGGTTTGGCCATCAGCCGGTTGAGACGCTGTCGGGCGGGCAGCGGCAGCGGGCGCTGTTTGCGCGCCTGATGATGCGTGATGCGCAGGTGATTTTGCTGGATGAGCCCTTCGCGGCGGTCGACCATTCCACCACCGAAGATCTGCTGGCTTTATTGCAGCTGTGGCATGCGGAGGGCCGCACGATCATTGCCGTTCTGCATGATCTCGACATGGTGCGCAGCCATTTCCCAGATACCTTGCTGCTGGGTGGACAGGTGGTGGGGTGGGGGGCCACGGATCAGGTGCTGAATGCGGCCAATCTGCATCTGGCCCGCCATCTGTGCGCGGGGAGCCTGCCATGATGACCTTATGGCATGTGCTGGTACAGCCATTTATTGATTTTGGCTTTTTGCGCCGGGCACTGGCGGGTTCCTGGGCCTTGGCGTTTGCGGCCGGCCCTCTGGGGGTTTTTTTGGTGCTGCGCCGTCTCAGCCTGATGGGGGATGCCATGGCCCACGCGATCTTGCCGGGTGTGGCTGTGGGGTTTCTTACCGCTGGGCTGTCCATGACGGCCATGATGGTAGGGGGACTGATCACCGGGCTGGTGGTGGCGCTGCTGGCAGGGCTGGTGTCTCGCCTGACACCCTTGCGTGAGGACGCCAGTTTTGCGGCGTTCTATCTGGTGTCCCTGGGGCTTGGCGTCTTGCTGGTGTCGCTCAAGGGCACCAGCCAGGATCTCATGCATGTGCTGTTTGGCACTGTGCTGGGGCTCAGTCAGGCCGCCCTGATTCTTGTCACAGTCGTCAGCAGCATCACGTTGCTGGCGCTGGCAGCCATGTTTCGTGTGCTGGTTACCGAATGCCTGGATCCCTCGTTCTTGCGTGCTGAAGGACACATCGGCGCCTGGGCGCATATGGGGTTTTTGTTGCTGTTGGTGCTTAACCTGGTGGCGGGCTTTCAGGTGCTGGGCACCCTGATGGTGGTGGGCATCATGATGCTGCCGGCCACAGCTGCACGCTTCTGGGTGCGCTCCATCAGTGGCCAGATGATTTTGGCCGCTATGCTGGGGGCCCTGGCTTCTTATGCCGGTTTGTTGTTGTCTTATTACACCGATGTTGCGGCCTCGCCGGCCATTATCTTGGCGGCCGGGGCTGCCTATTTTGTATCCGTGGCATTGGGCCCCCATGGGGGGCTGGTGCAAACACTTCGGCAGGCGCGCACCCGGCGCGCCCGTTTATTGCAATCACTCAATCAGGCCCATGAAGACACTCATCCCAACAATCCGCTTGTCTAAGCGAGTGTCGCCGCCGGCGGTTTTCTTTACTGCCATCTGCCACGCCGGGCGTTGCCTGGTGTTATGCCTGCTGATGGTCCCTGCGCTTGTCATGGCGCAGACGGTCTCGGCGGAGGCTTCGGGCGGGACGGCGAAACCCCTGCGGGTGGTGGCATCGTTCTCTATTCTGGGTGATATGGTGCAGGTGGTGGGAGGCCCTGATATCCGGCTGGATGTGCTGGTGGGCCCTATGCAGGATGGTCACGGCTTTGAGCCCAGCCCACGGGATGCGCGGGTTCTGGGGGCTGCCCAGGTGCTGGTCATCAATGGGCTGGGTTTTGAAACCTGGCTGCCACGGCTGCAAGAGGCCTCGGGTTTTGCCGGGCTTGAAGTAGTGGCGTCGCAAGGTGTGCATGCACGGATGCTGAACGATGGCCAAGAGCCGGATCCGCATGCCTGGCAGGATTTGCGCAACGGGGTGCAGTATGTGCGCAACATTGCCGCCGGCCTTGCAAAGGCAGATCCTGCTCATGCGTCGGCATATGCGGCGCGGGCGCAAGCGTACATACAGCAGCTGCAGCAAGAAGATGCCCAGTGGCGCAGCGCCTTGTCTGCAATCCCGCCATTCCACCGGGTGCTGGCCACTTCGCATGATGCCTTTGGGTATCTTGGCGCCGCGTATGACATCCGCATTTTTTCGTTGGTAGGGATTTCAAGCCAGGCAGAACCATCCGCCAAAGACATGGCTGCCCTGTTGCAGGAGATTCGCACCGGACATGTGCGTGCCCTGTTTCTTGAGCAAGGCAGCATGTCTGCCGCCTTGAAGCAGATTGCCTCCGAAGCAGGAGTGTCGATAGGTGGCACCTTGTATGCCGATACGTTGAGCGCCAAAGGTGGCCAAGCCCCGAGCTATCTGGCCATGTTCCGCTGGAACACCCAACAATTGCTGACGGCGTTTTCAGAGCCCGCAAAGTAGTTCAGGGTTTGGTTTTTGGTTTGCGCCGGGCCCTGGGGTGGGCCTGGTCGTAGCTGCTGGCCAGGTGCTGGAAGTCCAGCCGTGTATAGATTTGTGTGGTGGAAATATTGGCGTGGCCCAGCAGTTCTTGCACGGCTCGCAAGTCTTGTGCCGATTGCAGCAGATGGCTGGCAAAGCTGTGCCTGAGGCTGTGCGGATGAACATGCAGGGGCAAACCTACGCGCTGGGCCAGGGTTTGGAGCTGCAACTCGACCACCCGCGGGCTGATGCGCTTGCCACGAACCCCCAAAAACAAAGCAGCCCGCGTGTCGGCGTCCGGGCTGGCCGGCAGCCAGGGTGTCCGCACCTGCAGCCAGGCCTGCACGGCATCTATGGCGTGGCGGCCCAGGGGTACGATGCGTGTCTTGTTGCCCTTGCCGCGCACAATCGCCTCGTGTTCGTCCAGCTGGATCCAGCTGTGGGATTCATATCCGGCTTCGCGCAAGGGTTGGCAGTCCAGCCCCACCAGTTCTGACAGGCGCAGCCCGGCGGAGTACAGCACTTCAAACATGGCCATATCGCGGTGTTCAACCGGTGTGGCGGCGGGTGGCAGGTGACTGCGGTCCAGCAATGCCTGTGCCTGATCAACAGACAAGGCCTTGGGCAGGCTGTGGGGGATACGCGGTGCACGCACGCCGGTGACTGGATTGCGGGCCAGGCCGGCCATCGGGGCGCGCCAGGCAAAATACGAGCGCCAGGCCGACAGGGTGCGGGCCAGGCTGCGCGGTTGCTGGCCTTGAGCATGCAATCGGCCCAGGGCCTGGCGGATCTGGTGCTCTTGTAGTGTGTCCAGGGGTTGGCCCGGGAAAATCGCGATCAAGGCATGGAGATCGCGTCGATAGGCGGCGATGGTGTGAGGCGAGTATCGCTGCCCGCCGGCCAGTTCCTGCAGCCATTGCTCGACAGTGGGCGCATCGACATCCGACATCTCGGGGCTCAGGCGACGTCTGGCGCCACCACCGCCAAACGGCCCAGTGCAGCGCCTGCCAGCGAGGCGATCAGTTGCAGGAAGTCGGTGCTCATGTCAGTCGTGAAGCGCTGCGGATCGGCCGAGCCCATGACCAGCAGCCCTACTGGCTGCTCTTGGTTGAGCGCACGCAGTGGCAGTATGGCCAGTGATGCCGGCTCTGTGGCCAGCCAGCCGGCTGCGGCCTGATCTTTGAGCGGGCCACAGTAGGGCTGTTGCAGCGCCGCGGCCTGCTGGCGGATCTCATCGTTGACATCCTGCGCCAGACCCGTGTCCGTCAAGGCGGGAAGATTCCATACGCGCAGGGCAATTGCGTCGAGATCGAATTGGTCAGTGAGGCTGCGGACGATGTGGGCAGGGATTTGCTGCGCGTCTGGTTCGGCCAGCATGCGGGCGCACCATTGCATGAGCGCCTGGTGGATGCGCTCGTTGCCGCCTGCGTGATGCAGCAACTGCATGAGCCGTTGTTCTTGCTCTTTTACGCGGCCTCGCAGGGTAAGAATCTGGCGCTCGCCCAGCGAAATGGCCCGGGCCTGATGTGGATGTGGCACCGTCAGAGAAGCAAACACATCAGCATGGTCTTCAAAGAACGCCGGGTTCTGACTGAGATAGTCGGCTACTTCCTGAGCGGTTAAGGCGTCTTGATTCATGTCTGTGTTCCGTTGAAAGTGGACAGGAGCTGGTCGATGTCGACTTGGCCGTGAAAGACTGTGACTGCCGCGCCGCGCATGTGAAGCGTCTGGCCGTCCCATTCGATGTGCAGTGTTCCGCCACGGGTGTCCACCTGCACAGGGCTATCCAGCAGGCCGCGGCGTATGCCGGCCACTGCCGCGGCGCAGGCCCCTGTGCCACAGGCCAGGGTTTCACCGGCACCGCGTTCGTAGACACGCAGGCGTATCTGGTGGCGATTGAGGATTTGCATGAAACCGGCATTTACCCGTCGGGCAAAGCGGGGATGGCTTTCGATGGCCGGGCCAATAAGGCCAACCGGATACGTCGCTACATCCTCCACCAGAACCACAGCGTGGGGGTTGGAGATGGCCACCAGTGAGCACCAGACGGGGTCGATGCCCGTACCTGGTTCCAGTTGGTACAGGGTGTCTCCGCCGGCTGTCTGGCTGGGTAGGCCGCTGGCATCAAAGGGCAGATCGGATGGTGCAAAACGGGTGCGTCCCATTTCGACGGACACCTGGCCGTCCTCGGCCTCGTGCAGCACGATCAGGCCTGTGGCGATTTCGGCCTTGAGCGGGTTGCGGCGCGACAGGCCCTGCTGATGCACGAAGCGCACAAAACAGCGGGCGCCGTTGCCGCAGTGTTCAACTTCGCTGCCGTCGGCATTAAAAATCCGGTAGCGAAAATCGGCTTCTGGATCGAGCGGGTTTTCGACCAGCAGGATCTGATCTGCGCCGATGCCAAAATGGCGATCGGCCAGCGCCCGGGCTTGTTGGGGTGTGAGATGTATGGCTTGCCGCACGCCGTCGAGTACGATGAAGTCGTTGCCGGCGCCCTGCATTTTGGTGAAGTTCCAGATCATGATTAGATTATGCGACAAATAGGTGTGGGAATATTTGGGTATCGAAATAATCGCTGGTGGCGGGCTTGTCGCAAGGTGGCTTAGTAAAATCCTGCCTCGCCTTCGGGCCGGGTTTTAAAGCGTCGATGCACCCAGTAATATTGTGCCGGGTCTTTCAGGATTTGTGCTTCGATCAGGCGGTTTAAACGCGCAGTGGCCTCTTCCGGGCTATCGTTGCCTGGAAAGTCCTGTAACGGTGGCTGAACCCATGCCTGGTAGCGGCCCGTCTCGAGATCCAGATGGCTGATGACAGGGATGACGGCAGCATCCCAGTTGAGGGCAATCTGGCTGGCCGATAGTAAAGTGGCGGTGGGAATGCCAAAAAAAGGCACAAATGCCGCACCCTGTCGGCCGAAGTCCATGTCGGGCAGGTAGTACACCGGGACACCTTTGCGCAGCAGGCGAATCAGCCCGCGCACGCCTTCGTGGCGGCCCACCAAATACACCTGGCTGAAACGCGTGCGTCCCTGGCGCACGATTTCATCGACGTCGGCATCACTTTGCCGGGTGTACATCGAGGCAGCCTCTTTGAGAAACAGCTGCAATCGGGTGGCGGTGGCATCCAGGGCCACAAAGTGTGGTGCAAACATCAACACCGGGCGGCCTTGATCCAGCAGGGCTTGCAGGTGATGTTCGCCCCGCAGCTCGATGGTATCCAGGATGCGTTGCTCACTACCAAACCAGCATAGGCCGCGATCAATAAACGATTGCGCCAGCAAATGGAAATGCCGCTTCTCGATGCGGGTGCGCTCGGCAGGTGTGAGATGAGGAAAACAGCGCGCCAGATTTACCCGCACGATATGCGCGCGGGACCTCAGCAAGCGGGGCACGAGCCAGCCCAGTACGCGGCCCCAACGCAGGCGGGTACGATCCGGGCAACGGCCAAAGTATCCCAGAACCGCCCGCAACAGAGGTTTCTTATCCATGGGCTTCGTCCGGATAGGGCGGGGCGTCATCCGGACGTTTATAGCGGTTGTAGCTCCAGAGATATTGCTCGGGAAACCGCCGGATGAGTGTCTCCATCGACTGGTTGATCAGCAAGGTGAGTGCCTCTGGCGTGTCGGGCAGGGGCTCGGGCAGACGCAGATAGTGGATGCGCCAGCCCTTGCCGTGGGGCAGGCGCTGGCCTGCCGTCAGGATAACCGCCACTTTGGTTTGCAGTGCCAGCCGGGCGGCCAAGGTCATCGTCAGGGCGTAGTCGCCAAAAAACGGCAGCCACACGCCATCGCCTTCGCGTGGCACCTGATCGGGCAGCATGCCCACCGACTCGCCGCGCCGCAGTGCGCGCACAAACTCCCGTATCCCCTGGCGGTTGGCGGGCACGGCCCGTAGATTATGCATGTCTCGAGCCGATTCGACGATGGGATCCAGGAGTCGGCTGCGCGAAGGGCGAAACATCACAGTCAGCGGGCCGTACGTGGCGCCGTAGCGGGCCGTCATCTCGAAGCAACCCAGGTGCGGGGTCAGATGCAGCACGCCGCGACCTGCAGCCATCGCCTCCCGGAGGATATGTACGTCATCGCAGTGGGTGATGGCCATGCATTGTTGGGTACGCCACCAGATTTTCGGCATTTCGAAGATCATCGCACCGGATTGCGCGGCCGCTTGCCGAAAAAACGCCGGTGAGTGGTACCCGGCCCGCCGTGCATTAGCCTGCAGCCGACGTCGGTAGCGCCCGGGAAACGCGTAGACAATGACACCCACCACACGCCCGATGGCCTGCAGCCAGGAGAGCGGCAAAATAGCAAGAGAACGAACCAGAAACAGCAACATATGGATGTGAAATATCCCTGTCGGGCAGGGTACTTTGTGCGAATGAAAGCTATTTTCGCTTAAAATCAATCTGATCGCTGAGTTAACCGACAACTTGCGGAGCGATCCCCACGCCGTTTGCGGTGTGGTTTTACCCGCTAAAGCGTCGCGCCCCGATATCAGAGGTGCAACGCGTTCCGTTCAACCTTGCACCGGTCGGTCCGGTGTTCATACAGGACGTATCGCTGTGGCAAACAACGATTTTCTCTTTACTTCCGAGTCCGTCTCCGAAGGTCATCCCGACAAAGTCGCCGATCAAATCTCCGACGCCATCCTCGACGCATTGCTCGAGCAAGATCCAAACTCCCGCGTCGCTGCAGAAACCCTTTGCAATACCGGCTTGGTGGTATTGGCCGGCGAAATCACTTCGCGCGCCAATATCGATTACATCCAGGTGGCACGCGATACCATCCGGCGCATCGGCTACGACAACACCGAGTACGGTATCGACTACAAAGGTTGCGCTGTGCTGGTGGCCTACGACAAGCAGTCGCCCGATATCGCCCAGGGGGTTGATCGCTCCCCCGAAGAAATCCTCAACCAGGGCGCCGGCGACCAAGGCCTGATGTTTGGCTATGCCTGCGACGAAACCCCCGACCTCATGCCGGCTCCCATTTGGTATGCGCACCGCATCGTGCAGCGCCAGGCCGAGTTGCGCAAAGATGGCCGCCTGCCCTGGCTGCGCCCCGATGCCAAATCCCAGGTCACTTTCCGCTATCTGGATGGCAAGCCGGCCGAGGTCGATACCGTGGTGCTGTCTACGCAGCATCATCCCGACATTTCCCAGGCAGACATCCGCGATGCCGCCATCGAACACATCATCCGTCCGGTGTTTGCAGACGGCCTGCTCACGGACAAAACCAAATTCCTGATCAATCCTACGGGCAAATTCGTGATTGGCGGCCCGCAAGGTGATTGCGGCCTCACCGGCCGCAAGATCATCGTTGATACTTACGGTGGTGCTTGCCCGCACGGCGGTGGTGCGTTCTCCGGCAAAGATCCCTCCAAGGTCGACCGCTCGGCCGCCTATGCCGCGCGCTATGTGGCCAAAAACATCGTGGCTGCGGGCCTGGCGCGTCAGTGCCAGGTGCAGGTCAGCTACGCCATCGGTGTGGCCGAACCCATCAATATCACTGTGTACACCGAAGGCACGGGCGTCATCCCCGACGACCAGATCGCCCGCCTGGTGCGCGAGCACTTCGATCTGCGCCCCAAGGGCATCATCAATATGCTCGATCTGCTGCGCCCCATCTACGCAAAATCGGCCGCCTATGGCCATTTTGGCCGCAGCGAGCCCGAGTTCAGCTGGGAGGCTACCGACAAGGTGCAAACGCTTAAGGCTGCTGCCTAAGTCGGGTTTTGCCGTACAACGGGTGGGGGCTTTCTGCCCCCGCCCTTTTCAGTAATATTGGGTTTTCAATGCGTTATCTTCTTGCGATCATTCTGCCGCCAGTGGCCGTTCTGCTTTGCGGCAAGCCGGTGCAATTTCTCCTGAACATTCTTCTGACGTGTCTGTTTTGGATTCCCGGCGTGATTCATGCCATTTTGGTTGTCAACAGCCATTTGGCCGACGAGCGTACCGCGCGCCTGGAAAAAGCGATCCGCGAAAGCCGGGTGGGTGGCTAAGCCAATATGGCCTGACGCTTTTCCAGACTGTATCGGCAAGGTTATCCTCTCGTTATAATCACCACTTTCTCCTGAGGGGCGCTGCACCGGCCCGCCAGCCGACAGGCTGATATCGCGGGCCGCCAGGCTCAGGAACCTTCATTACAAACGGCGTCCATCGTTGCCCTGCGCGGGCAAGGGTGGGCAGTTCCGCCTCTCGGTTTGCGCAGGCTTAGGACAACCATGAGCACTGCACAAGACTACGTTATTGCCGACATCGCACTGGCCGATTGGGGCCGCCGCGAACTTTCCATTGCTGAAACCGAAATGCCGGGCCTGATGGCCACGCGCGAAGAATTCGCCGCATCTCAGCCGCTTAAGGGTGCGCGCATTGCAGGCAGCCTGCACATGACGATCCAGACGGCTGTCCTGATCGAAACCCTGAAGGCACTGGGGGCGGAAGTCCGCTGGGCGTCGTGCAATATTTTCTCTACCCAGGATCACGCTGCCGCTGCCATCGCTGCCGGCGGGACGCCCGTGTTTGCCGTCAAGGGAGAATCCCTCGAAGACTACTGGCAATACACGCACCGTATTTTTGATTGGCCTGGCGAGCAAGCCAACATGATTCTGGATGACGGCGGCGATGCCACGTTGCTGCTGCACCTAGGAGCACGGGCCGAGTCGGACGCTTCGGTGATTGCCAACCCCGAGAACGAAGAAGAACGTGTGCTGTATGCAGCCATCAAGGCCCGCCTGGCACAAGACGCCACCTGGTATTCCACCCGTCTGGCGCAGATTCAGGGCGTTACCGAAGAAACCACCACTGGCGTGCACCGTCTCTATCAGATGTCGCAACGTGGCGAGCTCAAGATCCCCGCCATCAACGTCAATGATTCCGTCACCAAGTCCAAGTTCGACAACCTGTACGGTTGCCGCGAATCCCTGGTGGATGGCATCAAGCGTGCCACCGATGTGATGGTCGCGGGCAAGGTCGCCATCGTGTGTGGTTTTGGCGATGTGGGCAAGGGCTGCGCACAGGCACTGGCTGCCTTGCGGGCTCAGGTATGGGTTACCGAGGTAGACCCCATCTGCGCGCTGCAGGCCTCGATGGAAGGCTATCGTGTGGTGGATCTCAACCATCCGGATGTGGTCGAGCAAGCGGATATTTTCGTAACCGCCACCGGCAACTATCACGTCATCGATCGCGAGCACCTGTATCGCATGAAAGACCAGGCCATTGTGTGCAACATTGGCCACTTCGACAGCGAAATCAATGTGGCGTCGGTAGAAGACCTGCCCTGGGAAGAAATCAAGCCCCAGGTGGATCACATCATTTTCCCGGATGGCAAGCGGGTCATCCTGCTGGCCAAGGGGCGTCTGGTCAACCTGGGCTGCGCCACGGGGCATCCTTCGTTTGTGATGTCAGCCTCGTTTACCAACCAGACCATTGCCCAGATCGAGCTCTTTACCCGTGGTGACCACTATGCCACTGGTCAAGTGTATGTGCTGCCCAAGCATCTTGATGAAAAGGTGGCCCGCCTGCACCTCAAGAAACTCGGTGTGCAGCTCAGCACCCTGTCGCAAAAACAGGCCGACTACATCAGCGTGCCTGTCCAGGGTCCCTTCAAGCCGGATCATTACCGCTACTAACCCTTTGTTTGTCCAAGGAGATCTCTTATGTTTATGCTCTTGCTCGTCTGGATCTTGAATGCCGTGGCGTTGCTGGTAGTGGCGTATCTGCTGCCGGGGATCTCCGTGGCATCCTTTGGGTCGGCTCTGATTGCTGCACTGGTGCTGGGCTTGCTCAATACCTTGGTCAAGCCCTTGCTGGTTCTGCTGACCTTGCCTCTTACGGTGGTCACGCTGGGCCTGTTTCTGCTGGTGCTCAATGCACTGGTTTTCTGGTGGGCCGGTTCCATCCTCAAGGGGTTTCAGGTAGACGGCTTTTGGTGGGCCGTCATCGGCGCCATTGTGTATAGCCTGGTCTCGGGTCTGTTGGCAGGTTTGCTGCTGCACTAAGCATTTTCAAAAATTTATGCCACTTCTCTCCAATCCGCAGGCGGCGCAGGTCAGCCTCGAGTACTTCCCCCCGCGCGATATCGCGGCCCAAGAGCGTCTGGTTCGTTCGGCCAAGCGGCTGGCGGCGCTTAACCCGTCGTATGTCAGTGTCACCTTCGGAGCAGGGGGATCTACCCGCACAGGCACGGCGGATACCGTGCAGATGCTCAGCAACCTGGGCTGTGATGTTGCGCCCCACCTGTCGTGCATCGGTGCCTCGCGCGATGACCTTCATGCCATCCTCAATGACTACCGCACCCGCGGGATCCATCGTCTGGTGGCCCTGCGCGGTGATCTCCCCTCTGGCATGGGTGGAGACACCGGTGATCTGCACTATGCCAGCGAGCTGGTGCGGTTTGTGCGTCAGCACCATGGCGATGTGTTTCACATCGAGGTTGCGGCATATCCCGAGATGCACCCGCAGGCAGAAAGCGCCGCACGCGACCTCCAGCATTTTGTAGACAAAGTGCAGGCGGGTGCCAATAGCGCCATTACCCAGTATTTTTTCAATCCCGATGCGTATTTCGATTTTGTTGATCAGGCCCGGGCCAAAGGGGTGTCGATTCCCATCACCCCCGGCATCATGCCGATTACCAACTACACGCAGCTGGCGCGGTTTTCATCCATGTGTGGCGCAGAAATCCCGCGATGGATCCGTCTGCGCCTGCAGGATTTTGGCGACGATAAAGCCTCGATCCGGGCCTTTGGCGTAGATGTCATCACGGATTTATGCGCCCGTTTGCTGCAAAACGGTGCGCCCGGCCTGCACTTCTATACGCTCAATCATGCCGATGCCGTGGTGCAGATCTGCGATAACCTCGGGGTGCCCGCCTGATTCTCACAGATTGGGTGCCGCCAGCGCCCAGCCTTTGTCGGTCAGGATGCCGTCCAGGCGCTCGTCATGCGCCGCGGGCCGGTAGGTTTCAGCGCTAAGGTCGCCGCACGCCCAGGCTACGCCGAGGCTTGCCCGGGGGCGATGGCCGGCTGCCTTCAGGGCAGCCATGGTGCGGTCGTAGTAGCCGCCGCCATAGCCAAGGCGGTCGCCCTGCCGTGTGAACCCCAGCGTGGGTACCAGCATCACGTCCGGTGGCGGGGCTTCTGGGCCCTGGGGCTCGAGGATGCCGTAGGCACCCGTTTGCATCGGGGTGTCGGGTGTCCAGAGGCGAAACGCCAGCGCTTGCCCCGGGGCGGTTACCACAGGCAAAGAAAGTGTCAATGAGTCATCCTGTGCCCATTGCCGCAGCAGGGGCTGCAAGGCTGGCTCGTCGGCCATCGACCAAAACGCGGCGATATGGCGTACGTCCGGCATGCCGGCATTTTTTAAGGACGTGCGCTGGCTGGCCAGCCAGGTAAACAGGCGGCCGCGGATCAGCAGGGCACCGCGGTCTTTGTCGGCTGCCGGCTGTGCGCTGCGTTTCTGTTTGAGTCGCGCCCGGAGGGCGACTGCGTTATCCTGTGCGTTCTGATTCATAAGCAGTATGTTGTGCGGGGTGGGCTAGATGAGCTTGGACATTCTAAGGGATACGCAAGCCAGGCGGCAGGATGTTGGTTTCAGTACCAGTGTACGGCCCGGTGTATCTGCGTCGGGGCGCAGGATGATGGGATGGGGGTTGGCCGCCGTGTTTGGCCTTAGCGGTTGTGCGGCGGCTCATGCCCCGGCGCCGCAGCAGGTTGATCAAACACCGCAGGTGGCCGCCTTAAATCCGCAACCGGCAAAAACCGTGCAAAACGCAGCCAAGATTGCTCCTCCGGCCGTCTCGCCGTGGGTGGCGCCAGTGGTGCCGGCGGCTGCGCGTCAGGCCGTCGAAGACGCCTATGATGCGGTAAAAAAACACCGCTGGTCTGATCTCGATCGCCTGGCGCCATTGGCCCAGGCAGATCCTGTCCTGGGTCAGTACCCGCGTTATTGGGCACTTCAGCATCGCTTGCAGGATCGCACCCTGCCAGTACCCAACGAGACCGTGCGGCAGTTTTTGCACGATAGTCCCGATACTTATCTCAACGAACGCATTCGCTCCGACTGGATACTGGCTTCTGTGCGGGCCGAAGACTACATCGGCGCCCTGCGCATCCAGCCGCCCCCCGATCCCTGGCCTTCTGTGCAATGTGCGTTGCTGATGGCACAGCACATGACCGGCAAGCCGGCCCATGCTGCGGCGGTGCTCGATACCTTCAAGCCCAATTCAGATTGCTGGTCCATGCTGGATCAGGTTGCTGCAGATCACGTGCTCAGCCGCAAAGAGCTTAACGGGATGTTGCGAGACACCCTCGAAGTCGGCCGTGCTTCTGATATCACCCGATTGGCCTCTGTGGTGTTTGATGATGCGGCGATGGTTCAGTTTGCGGCGCTCATGAAAGATCCGCAAAAATGGCTGTCCGGGCGTCAGAAGCCAAAGCCAGGCACAGACACCGAGCTTTTCACCATTGCCTTGTCGCGCCTGGCGCGAAGCGACGACCGCATTCAAGCGGCACAGCGTGTCCAGGATCAATGGGCCCACGCGGTGCCCAAGGCTGATATGGAATGGGTGTGGGGCCAGTTTGGGCTCGTGGCCGCGCTCAATGTCGAGCCGGACGCCGCCCGTTGGTACCGGAAGTCGGGCTTTATACCCATGACGGATTATAACCACGCCTGGCAGGTGCGCGCCGAGCTCCGTGCTTCTCCCATTCAGTGGGATCGCGTGGCGGCCGCCATTCGCAAAATGGGTAGCGCCCAGGCAGCCGAGCCCGTGTGGCGCTACTGGTATGGCCGCGCTCTGGCAGCCCAGGGCAACCGTCAGGCCGCTCAGCAATATTTTCAATCCATCACCGATGATCTCGGCTTTTATGGCCAACTGGCCAACGAAGAACTGGGCCGTACCCCTCAGTTGCCGCCGCAGCCTGCACCGCTGGACAGCGGTTGGGTGGCCCAGGCGCAGGCCAACCCGGGTTTACAGCGGGCCGTGGCCCTGTTTGATCTCGGCTGGCGCCGGGAAGCTGTTCCCGAATGGAACTTCGCGTTGCGGGGTATGAGTGATCCTCAGTTGCGCGGCGCTGCCGAATTTGCCCGCTCAGAACAAATCTACGACCGCGTGGTCAACACCTCGCTGCAAACTCGACAGGTACACGATTTCAGCCAGCGCTTTATTGCCCCCTTCGAGGGCCGTGTTGCCGCAAAAGCCCGCGAGATCAATCTTGATCCCGCCTGGGTGTATGGGCTGATTCGGCAAGAGTCACGCTTTATCACGGATGCCCGCTCGCACGTGGGTGCGTCGGGCCTGATGCAATTGATGCCGTCCACAGCACGGTATGTGGCACGCAAAATCGGCCTCAAGGATTTCAGTCTTAGCCAGGTCAACGATTTCGACACCAACACGGTATTGGGTACCCGCTACCTGGATATGGTGTTGCAGCGCCTGGGGGGCTCCGAGCTTCTGGCCACCGCTGGGTATAACGCTGGTCCGGGGCGCCCCAAACGCTGGAAATCGCAGCTGCAAGCGCCGGTCGAAGGCGCCATCTTTGCTGAAACCATCCCGTTTACTGAAACCCGCCTGTACGTTAAAAACGTGATGTCCAATTCGGTTTGGTATGCCATGCTGTTTTCCGGCAAACCGGCTTCTCTCAAGGCCCGCCTGGGGACAGTCAGCCCGCTGGATGGCACTCAAACCGCCCGGCCGTGATGCAGCCCAGGCCCACTGGCCCATCCGCCTCTGATCCCGTCGTGGACGGGCTTGAGGTATACATCGTTGGTGGCGCCGTGCGGGACGACCTGCTGGGTTTGCCTGCGGGCGACCGCGACTGGGTGGTGGTGGGTGCCAGCCCCGAAGCCCTGGCGGCGCGCGGATTTACCCCGGTGGGCGGCGATTTCCCGGTGTTTTTGCATCCACGTACCCACGAAGAATACGCATTGGCCCGAACCGAGCGCAAATCCGGGCGTGGTTATCATGGCTTTGTGTTTCACGCCGGCCTGGATGTCACGCTTGAAGAAGACCTTCAGCGTCGGGATCTTACCGTCAATGCAATTGCCCGGGCACCCGATGGCCGCTTGATCGATCCCCTGAATGGCGCCAATGACATCGCCCATCGGGTGTTGCGCCATGTGGGCCCCGCCTTTGTCGAAGACCCGGTGCGGCTCTTGCGGCTGGCGCGTTTTGCAGCCCGTTTTCATGATTTTTCCATTGCCCCCGAAACCCTGGCGCTCTGTCATGAGCTGGTGCAGGCGGGTGAGGTGGATGCCCTGGTGCCCGAACGCGTCTGGCAGGAGTTTGCCAAGGGGCTGATCACGCAACACCCTCAGCGGATGTTTGCAGTGCTGGCCCAGTGCGGGGCCTTGCCCCGGGTGGCGCCCGGCCTGGTCTGGAACCCTCTGGTGGCAGATGCCTTGGCGCGTGCGGCAGCGTGCAGCCTGGATCTGGCTCAGCGTTATGCTGTCTTGTGCTGCCGCTCTGGTGCAGATCTGCACGCCCAGTTACGGGTGCCCACGGCCTGCCGGGATCTTGCCCGTTTGCTCCCAGGCTTGTTGGCGGGTTTGCAGCCCCTCCTGGGTGCGGATCCCGATCCCGCCGCCTGCCTGGATGTGCTGGAGGCTTGCGATGCCCTGAGGCGCCCCGAGCGCTGCCTGCAGCTGCTGGAAATTGCAGCCTGCCTGGATCCCGCCGTCGACGCGGCTGCCTGGCAGCAACGCTTGCAGGCTGTGCGCCAGATTGATGCCGGGGCGGTTGCCCGTGCCGCCGGCGGTGATCCCGCCCGGATACGGGCGGATCTGCGTGCTGCCCGTATCCAGGCCCTGGCAAAGTGTCCTTTGGCTCCCTGATTCATTCAAAACAATATGGTTGACGATCTTTATCCGGCAGCAGGTGCCGGGCAGTGCGTGCTGGTGTTTGATTCCGGCATCGGCGGGCTGACGGTTTTGCGCGAGGCCCGCTTGTTGATGCCCGAGCGCACGTTTGTCTATGTGGCGGATGATGCCGCGTTTCCATACGGCAGCTGGGCCGAGGACGCATTGCGGGATCATGTGCTGCAGTTGATTGGCGCCTTGCTCGCCCAATGGCGGCCCGCCTTGTGCCTGATTGCCTGCAATACTGCATTTACCGTGGCCGGTACAGCCTTGAGAGCTCGCTATCCCGAGACCCGTTTCGTGGGTACCGTCCCCGCCATCAAGCCTGCAGCCGAGCGCACCCGCTCGGGGCTGGTATCCGTGCTGGCCACTCCGGGTACCGTGCAGCGGGATTACACCCGCGGATTGATCCGTTCATTTGCCTCGCAGTGCCAGGTTCGGCTGGTGGGCTCCACCCGCCTGGCCCAGGCAGCTGAAGCCTATGTACGCGGGCAGCCTGTGGACGATGAGGAAATCGCGGCGGAGATTGCGCCGTGCTTTGTTTGTGATGCGGGTCGGCAAACGGATATTGTGGTGCTGGGGTGCACACATTATCCGTTTCTGGCCAATGTCTTTCGGCGCCTGGCGCCTTGGCCGGTGGATTGGCTGGACCCTGCTGAAGCCATTGCCAGACAGGCACGCAGCCTGTTGCCTTGCCCGGCGAATGCAGAACATTCACCGGCGCCCGATATTGCCCTGTTGACTGCCGGCCTGCCTGATTTTGCGACGCGCCGCTTGTTTAATAGCTTTGGCCTGACGGTTGGTGCGCAGACGCCGCAGTCACAGCCGGTCGCGCCGGTCGCCGCGCAAGAAGCCCGGTAGCGGGCCGTCCAGCCCACGCCCCACCGCCAGCACTTTGAACAACTCACCCATTTCGGCTTCTGACACCAGCGTATTGATGGCCGTGTGCTGCCGGGCGTGATCAGCAGGTTCTTGCGCCAGTGTGCCGATAAGTTCGATCAGGCCGCAGTTCATCAGAAAGCGCGCCTGCGAGGTATAGCCCAACACGTCCAGCCCGCCTGCCATCGCGGCATCCGCCATCGCGGTGAAGTCGATGTGTGCGGTGATGTCCTGCAAACCGGGAAGAACCAGTGGCTGGTCGTGTGCGTGATGGCGAAAATGGCACATCAGGGTGCCCTGCAGTCGCTGGGGGTGGTAGTACTCGGCTTGTGGAAAGCCATAATCAATAAGGATGGCAGCGCCGCATCGCAGCCAGGTGCCCATTTGGCGTATCCAGGCCTCGGCCTGTCCGTTGATTTCTGACTGATAACCAGGCAAAACTGGCAGCCGTGCGGCTACAGTGGTGCGCAGATGGTCATCTGCCGGCTGCGCGGCCCAGGCAAATGGGCTGGCCGTGTTGGCCTGCGGGGCAGCCATCACACCCAAGGTTTCCAGTTGGCCGGTGTCTGTCCAGCGAAACACGGATACCGGCATGGCATCCAATACCTCGTTGGCCAGCACGCAACCGGCAAATGCATCGGGCAGCTGATCCAGCCAATGCACCTGATTGGCCCAGGGGGCCAGCCGCTGTTGCTGGCGCGCCCGAAGATCGGCCGAGAGCTCGATGATCTGATAGCGTACCGTTAAGCCGCGCGCCTGCAAGGCAGGCAGCAACGCGGCCGCCAACGCACCGGAGCCCGCGCCGAACTCCAGCACATCAAGGCTGTGGCTGGCCTGCAGCACCCAGGTCACTTGGCTGGCCAGCGCCTGGCCAAACAGCGGGCTGATTTCCGGTGCAGTGGTGAAATCACCCCCTGCGTGCAGCTTGGTACTGCCGGCGCTGTAGTAGCCCAGCCCCGGCTCGTACAGCGCGGCCTGCATCCAGGCCTCAAATGGCAGATAGCCGCCTGCTGCCTGTATTTTCTCAAGCAACATGGCCTGCACCCGCAGGCTGTGGTCGTGGGCGACGGGGTCTGGGGCAGGCAAGCCCGTGGGCATCTGGACAGAAGGCAGTTCAGTCATAGGCGCAAAGCATAGCAAAATGAGCAGGGCAAAAGAAAAGGCCTGAGTGCAGTGAGGTACTGGACTCAGGCCTTGCTGTATCAGCAGCGGGCTTTAGCAGGCAAACAGCCTGGCCTTAGGCAAAACGTGGGCGGCTGCTGGGCCGTGTGGTTTGCTCTTGGCGTGCCTGGCGTTTAAAGCCGGCCTTGGCGCCTACTTTGTCGCCACGTGGGCCACGGCTGGCGTGATCCGTATGGCCTTCTGCACGACGCGGTGCGTACTCAGGGCGGCTGTCTGCGCGCCGGGGGGCGTGCTCGGGACGGCTGTCGCTGCGGCGTGCGGCGTACTCAGGGCGGCTGTCGCTACGGTGTGCATGTGGTGCACGTGCGGATGATTCGTCGGCTGCCCAGCTGGGTGCGCCTGCGTGACGTGCACGGGGTGCGCGGGCCGGACGCGTGTCGTTGTCGGTTGGCGCGGCATCACGATGCCAGGGCTTGGTGCTTGGGCGACCACCTGGCTTGCCTTGATAACCACCCGGTTTGCCGGCATGGGCGCCTGGTTTTCCCTGGTAACCACCTGGCTTGCCTTGATGTGGGCGACCCTTCCCATTGGCGGGGCGGTCTTTCCAGGTGGGCCGTACGGCCTGCTTGGGTTCCAGGCCCGGGATGGTAGACATAGGAATCGACTGGCCGATGAATTGTTCGATGCGGCGTACTTTATGACGCTCGGAGGACACGGCCAGGGTGATGGCTTCGCCATGACGTCCGGCACGGCCGGTACGGCCAATGCGGTGGACGTAGTCTTCGGCCTGCATGGGCAGATCGTAGTTGACTGCGTGAGTGATGGTCTGGACGTCGATGCCACGGGCGGCGACGTCAGTGGCCACCAGTACGCGGACACGGCCGTTTTGCATCATCCCCAGGGTGCGGGTGCGCTGGCGCTGGTTCATGTCGCCATGCAAGGCTGCAGCCGCGAAACCTTCGCCAGAGAGGTGATCGGCCAGATCGTCGGCGCCGCGTTTGGTGGCGGTAAACACGATGGCCTGATCCAGCGAAGTGTCGCGCAGCAGGTGGTCCAGCAAACGCAGCTTGTGGGCGCGATCGTCGGCGTACAGCAGATGCTGCGTGATGTTGGTGTGTTGTTGTTGGGGTGCCGAGATCTCGATGCGCTGGGCCTCGTGCATCAGATTGGCAGCCAGGTGCGCCACTGTGCCGTCCAACGTGGCTGAGAACAGCAGGGTCTGGCGGTCGTTGGGCGTGGCGGCCACAATGGTTTCGATGTCTTCGATGAAGCCCATGTCCAGCATGCGGTCGGCTTCGTCCAGCACCAATGTCTGAACAGTAGACAGATTGACCCGTCGTGCCTGCAGGTGATCGATCAGGCGGCCCGGTGTGGCCACCAGCACGTCGACGCGTCGCGACAGCGATTTGATCTGTGCGCCATAAGGCATGCCGCCCACAACGGTGGCGATACGCAGGCCGTCCAGATTTTTGGCGTAGGCTCGGGCGGCGTCAGCCACCTGCATGGCGAGTTCTCGGGTAGGGGCCAGCACCAGCACCTGCACGCCACGGCCGCCGGCCGTGCTGCGATGGCTGAGGTGCTCGAGGGCGGGCAACATGAAGGCGGCAGTTTTGCCGCTACCGGTTTGAGAGGACACCATCAAATCGTGGCCACTCAGTGCCTGCGGGATTGCCGCAGCTTGTACGGAGGTGGGGGTGTCGATGCCCTGTTCGCTTAGGGCGGACACGAGCTTGGGGCCAAGCCCCAGAGAGTCAAAAGACATGGTTTCCTTGTGCCCGCCAATACGGGCATGGAGCGCCGGGCGTAAAAGTGCCGGCTGCCGGGTTGTTGCAGCGGATGTCTGCCGCGCAAGAGTCAGTCGCATGTGCCGACCGAATCAACCCTAAAGAAAACCAAGGTCAGGAGGTCAGAAAACAAGCAATCCGCTACTATAGCATAAGTATTTACCCGGACGTAGGGTATATGCTGCCCGGAATCACAATTCGAGGGTCAAATTTGCTGCATTGTGTGGCAAAGAAACTACGAACATTGCGTACTCGGGGGTCTCCGGTCAGGCGCCTGAGGGCCAGATCCTGATACGCCTGCATATCGGCCAGGCGTGCCACAAGGATGAAATCAGGTCCGCTGCTGACGCGATAGCACTGCTGAATGGCGGGATCCTGAATCAGATGGGCTTCGACGGCATCCAGTTGGGAGGCTGCCTGAGCATCCAGTGAGACCTCGATGATGACGGTGATGGGATTACCCAGCCGGGTGGCATCCAGCAGCGCGGTTTCGCGCACAATCAGCCCGGATTGCCTGAGCTTGCGTACGCGCCGCAAGCATGTAGGGGCGGATGCGTGCACCCGGGCGGCCAGTTGCAGGTTGCTGAGAGAAGAATCCCGCTGCAACTGATCCAGTATTCGGCGATCAAGATCGTCCAGCGTGTATGGAGAGGTGCCGGGTGTCATGGCCTGGGTAGAAGATTCCGCGGATGGCTGTGGTTCATTTTGAGCCAGAGTAGTAAATATCTGGCAGGTATGAAATTAAATTTCATACTAATTAGATATTGAAATATTATTTCATAATCGAGAAAAAATAGAAATCAAATTTCTTTGCGGGCAGGACACAATAGCGAAAACCTTCAGGTTCGGCCCTGTGATTCCCGGGCTGCGCCTTACCACTGACAGGAGTGTTGCCATGTGCGGCATCGTGGGCGCAGTTGCGCGTCATAACATTGTTCCCGTTTTGCTCGAGGGCCTGAGACGGCTTGAATACCGTGGCTACGATTCCTGCGGGGTGGCAGTGCACACCGGCACAGGCCTGCAGCGGGTGCGCAGCACCCAGCGCGTGGCCGAGCTTGCCGCCCAGGCCAAGCAGGATCGTGTGGAGGGTCTCACCGGCATTGCCCATACCCGCTGGGCCACGCATGGCGCACCGCTGACGCACAACGCTCATCCACATTTTTCAGGCCCTGAAAACGGTGCCCCTCGTGTGGCGCTGGTGCATAACGGCATCATCGAGAACCACGACGCCCTGCGCGCCGAGCTTCAAGCCGCCGGCTATGTGTTTCACAGCCAGACAGATACCGAGGTGATTGCCCATCTGGTAGACCATCTGTACGACGGTGATCTGCTGGCGGCTGTTCAGCAAGCCACCCGCCGGCTGGAAGGTGCTTACGCCATTGCAGTGTTTTGTGCCGAAGAACCTCACCGTGTGGTGGGTGCGCGCCAGGGCTCGCCGCTGGTGGTTGGCTGCAGCGATCAGGGCAACTATCTGGCTTCGGATGCCCTGGCGTTGGCCGGCACCACCGATCAGATCATCTATCTCGAAGACGGTGATGTCGTGGATCTGCAGCTGTCGCGCGTATGGGTGACCGACGCGCAGGGCCAGGCCGTAGAGCGTGCGGTGCACACGGTGCAGGCACATACGGGTGAGGCCGAACTCGGCCCCTATCGTCATTTCATGCAAAAAGAGATTTTCGAGCAGCCCCGTGCGGTGGGCGATACCCTGCAGGATATCGACGCCATCATGCCAGAGCTCTTTGGGGATGGCGCGCATGCCGTGTTTAAAGAGATCGACCGCGTACTGATTCTGGCCTGCGGCACCAGTTACTATGCGGGCCTGACGGCGCGCTACTGGATCGAATCCGTGGCGGGCATCCCGGTGAACGTTGAAATCGCCAGCGAATACCGCTATCGCACCAGTGTGCCCAACCCGCGCACCCTGGTTGTCACCATCTCGCAATCGGGTGAAACCGCCGATACTCTGGCGGCCCTGAAACACGCGCGCAGCCTGGGTATGGCGCATACCCTCACCATTTGCAATGTGGCCTCCAGTGCGATGGTGCGTGAGTGCAAGTTGGCGTTTATTACCCGCGCGGGTGTCGAGATCGGCGTCGCCTCCACCAAGGCCTTTACCACTCAGTTAACCGCGCTTTATCTGCTTACCCTGACACTGGCCCAGGCCAAAGGCCACCTGGCAGAAGACGCCGAGCGCGACGCCCTGAAAGCCTTGCGCCACCTGCCGGCCGCCATCTCTGCCGTGCTGGCGCTGGAGCCCCAGATCATCGCTTGGGCCGAGCGCTTTGCCAGCAAAGAAAACGCCTTGTTTCTGGGCCGTGGCATGCATTACCCGATTGCCCTCGAAGGCGCGCTGAAGCTGAAGGAAATCAGCTACATCCATGCAGAGGCCTATCCCGCGGGTGAGCTTAAGCATGGCCCGCTGGCTCTGGTAACCGATGCCATGCCTGTAGTGACAGTGGCGCCGCACGACGAGTTGCTGGAAAAACTGAAATCCAATATGCAGGAAGTGCGGGCACGAGGCGGCGAACTCTATGTGTTTGCGGATGCCGACACGCAGATTGTCGGCGCCACCGGCATGCACGTCATCCGCATGCCAGAGCACTATGGGCGCTTGTCTCCTATCTTGCATACTGTGCCTTTGCAGCTGCTGGCCTATCACACGGCGTGCGCCCGGGGTACGGACGTAGACAAGCCACGTAACCTGGCCAAGAGCGTGACGGTGGAGTGATTGAAGCTGGCGTGTTGAGCGGGGGTGTCGTCGGATAATAAAGTTGGTAACTTGAGAATAAAGTTGGTAATTTACGAATAAAGTTGGTAAATTCCAGGCATGACTTTGATACGAGAATGACGCTGACCATGGCCGGTTCCAACCTTGATGCCCGTACCGAGAAATGGATTAAGCAAGGGCGAGGCGCGGGTGTTGGCAAAGATTATCGGCCGTGGCTGACGGTGAGGGATCTGCCTTCTTCGGGAAGATCCCACCGCGTGTGGGGATTTCAGGCGCAGCGAACGCACCATCTGCTTTCAGACCTGGAGTTGGCGGCTTTTTTTCTGTTCGACTGGCACCCCGCCGTAACCGACATTCGAGAACAGTACCCGCTCAGGATGACCGATACGGTTGAGCTTGCCGCCAAGGCGGGTATCCGTCACCCGGAGGTGGGTGGCAAGCTTCGGGTCATGTCGACGGACTTCCTCGTGGATACCAGCATGCCGAGCCTGCCTAGAATGGCGGTTCAAGTTAAGCCCTCGTCAGACCTTCTCAAGCATAGAGTCGTTGAAAAGCTGGAGATCGAGCGTCGCTATTGGGAGATGAAAGGCGTGCCGTGGTATTTACTCACGGAAAAACAGATACCCAAGGCGGTGGCCAAGAATATCGAATGGCTGTACCCCGCTCAAACGCCGTTGGGGGACATCGAAGGCCTCCTTGATGTGGCACCCCTGTATCTGAACTATTTTTCGCAGAATCCGGCACTACGGTTATCCGAGGCCGCAATGAGGCTGGATCAGGCCTATTCGCTGGAATTGGGCGAGTCGCTGCAAAAGACCCGCACGCATCTGGCAATGAGAATGGTGCTCTTTGATATCAGAAGGCCCTGGGCGGATCTTGTGGTGGGTGACCTGCATGCCTCGTCGGATATTCACGCGTTGAGGGATCGCTGTGCTGCGAATCAATGATGTGGTGGCGCATGGAAAAGCCCGATATCGTGTTCTCCTGATCTCCGAGGGCAGGTATACGTGGATCGATATCGACTCGGGCAGCACCCTGCCTGAGCGCATACCCGTCTCGCAAGTCGAGGCGGAGATTCTCTCAGAAACCCTGAGAAAGGTCGATGATCCGTTTGCTGACTTGGCGTCGCAATTGCCCGTGCAGGGCTCGGTTTCTCAGCAGATTCGAGACCAGCGCTTCGCAGTGATTGAAGCCCTGATCAAGCATCCCGACATCGTGCGTCGACGAGGCCGGGGTGCATTGATCAAGGAGGCTGCGGACAGATCAGGCGCGGCACCGAAAACGATTTATGCTCTTTTACGCCAATACTGGCAGCGTGGCGGCACACCAAACGCGCTGTTGCCAGACTACAAGCATTGCGGCGCCAAAGGGAAAAAGCGTAAGAGTTCCAGAAAGAAGCTGGGCCGCCCCAGAAGCGTGTCGCCGGGCACGGGCGCCACGATCAACGCCGATATTGAACGGATGTTCCGGATTGTGCTCGACCGCCACTATCTGACGGATAAGGGTCGCTCTTTGCCCTATACCCACCGCCGTTTTGAGGACATGTACGAGGCGTCTTACCCCGACGTTGAGAAAACGGACTTTCCGACCGTGGCGCAGCTTCGCTTTTTTTATGAACGCGAGTACCTTCGCGCCGAGCGCATCCGGTTGAAAGCCAACAAAATTGAGTATCAGAAGGACATCCGGCCGATACATGGCACGGCCACTGCAGGCGCTCATGGACCGGGTGCCCGCTATGAGATTGATGCGACAATCGCCGACATATACCTGTTGTCCGCTGACAGGCGGAAAATCATCGGACGCCCGACACTGTATGTCGTGGTGGATGTCTACAGCAGGTTGATCGCCGGGTTTTATGTGGGGCTTGAAAACCCGTCCTACGCGACCGCCGTGTTGGCTTTGGCCAATGCCATGACCGACAAGGCGCAGTTGTGCCGCGCGTATGGGTACGAGATAGCCTCCGAGGACTGGCCCTCGGTCGGGCTGCCCGATGCGATTCTTGCCGATCGTGGCGAGCTGCTGGGCCACCAGATCGAATATCTGGAGCAAGCCTTTGGCGTCAGGATCGAAAATACGCCACCCTATCGGGGCGACGCCAAAGGCATTGTGGAGCGCCACTTTCATACGATCCAGGCAGACTTCAAGCCGTTTGCGCCGGGCGTCGTCACGGGCACCATCGTCAAAAAGCGAGGCGGCAAGGATTATCGGCTGGATGCCACCCTGACATTGAATGACTTTACGCAAATCATACTGGGATCAATTCTGCATCGAAATTTGCATGCCGTGTTGGTCAAATATGACCGCGAGCCGGATATGCCCGATACGCTTTCTAGTGTTCCCATCAACCTCTGGCGCTGGGGCATTGCGCACCGAAGCGGACGCTTGAGAACGGTTGCCGACGAGGCGTTGAAATTAGCGCTGTTGCCTCGCGTCAAGGTGACGGTATCGGACTATGGTATCCGGTGTTTTGGCGCCTTTTACTCGTGCAGGGAACTGATGGTCTCTGGCTGGCTGCACAGAACAAGACAAGAGCGGCCCAACACGATGATGGCCGCCTATGATCCGGCAAGTGCGAATACGATCTATGTTTACCCTGACTCAGCTCAGTCGGACTACTGGCGTTGCACCTTGACGGATCGCTCCAGACAGTACCGTGATCAATCCATGTGGGAGCTATGGGCAAGTCAGAAGGCACAACGGAGAACAACCGCATCGGCCCAGTTGCAGGAGCGGGAAAGCAAAAGAAATCTGGATCGCCGCATTCAGGCGACCATCGATCAGGCACAGAGGCTTCGCCCCGCGAGCTTGGGCGACTCAAAGGCGCAGGCCCTGGCGGGCATGAGCAAGAATCGGGAGCGGGCTCGTGAGATGGAGCGTAAGCATCATCGATCATCGGCGCAACCTGAGGGCGGCAAAGAGAGCAAGCCCACATCGCAGGTCATCTATTTGCAGCCCGAGCCCGAAGATGGGGCCTTTCCCGATTTCCTGGATGTTTTGTTTGAGGACGACACGTGACGCTGCCCCAAGGCATGGTTCAGGCCATGTATAGCGATACCGGCGTGAGCCAATATCAGGGAAACCCCCTGATCGAGGCCTTGCCGCCCATACTGGATAAGCGCCAGCTGCGCGACGGGCTATCGGGCCAGATTGCTTTTCGCCCCACCGATGCCTATCTGGATGGCCAGACGAGAATCCACGTCATCGCCCAGTTGCTGGATCGCTTTTTTCAGCCGTTATCGCGCCACATCGAACTGGAGTCAAAGCTTTCCATCCTGCTCAGGCAGGGCTATGTGGGCAGAAACCTGGCCACCGGAGCGCTCAACGCCCACATCCAGAATGGCTATGAGCGCATCATGCTGGGCGATCTGGGTGTTTTTCGGTTTGAACACGTGCAATCGACTGCCAAGAGCCTGGCCTTTATTGGCTGCTCGGGCTCGGGCAAGACCAGTTCGATCAACCGCATATTGGCGACCTACCCGCAGCTCATCTACCACAAGCAGCACAACTTCACCCAGATTGTATTTCTTAAAATTGACTGCCCCCATGACGGTTCGCTGAAAAGTCTATGCCACAATTTTTTCCGGGAAATTGATGCGGTGCTGGCCACGAACTACGTGCGTCGTTATGTCGAGAAGCGCCATAGCGTGGAAACGCTGATCGCCGTGATGGCGCATATTGCCAACACGCACGCCATAGGCCTGTTGGTGATCGATGAGATTCAGCATCTGAGCGTGCGAAACTCGGGCGGCGCTGAACGTATGCTCAACTTTTTCGTCACCTTGGTCAATGAGATTTCGGTGCCCGTGGTGATGGTGGGTACGCCCAAAGCCAGGCCGATCTTTGAGCTGGATCTGCGCTCGGCGCGTCGCGGCGCCGGGTTTGGCTCGATATTGTGGGAGCCAATCAGCAAGCCCGCCGCCGATGAGGATGCCTTGCGTACCGAGTGGGGCGCGTTCACTGGCCGGTTGTGGAGGTATCAATGGCTCACCAAAGCGGCCCCCGAGATGCCCGATGACATCCGCGATGTCTGGTATGACCTCTCTCAAGGCATCATGGATGTGGTCATCAAGCTGTTTGTCCTGTCTCAAATCAGAGCGGTCGTCACAGGCATTGAACGCATTACGCCGGCCCTGATGGAAAAAGTCTATCAGGATGAGCTAAAGCCGATTCATCCCATGATCGATGCGATCCGCTCGGGTGATGTGATGCGGATTGCCCGCTACTCGGATTTGACGATTCCCGATGTGGACAAGAAGATTCTGGAGTTGGGTAGTCTGTTGCACAGCAAGCAGGAGCGTCTGGATGCCACCGCCTTGTACCCGGGCAATGAGCAGGCGATTCGTTTGCACAACTTGCTGGTTGATTTGGGGTGCGCGTCGAGCTTGCTCGAACCGCTGATCAATCGGGTGTTTGAGCGTTTTCCCGGGCTGGCCATGAAGGACATGATGCCCTTGATCCTTAACTGGTATCAGGATGCTGAAAAATCCAAGCCCGCGCGGTTGGCAGCCAAACCACCGCGGGTGAAACAGACGGCTTGGCATACGCTCGCATCGAATGACTTGCGCTTTGTGCACTCCCAGTCCACTGATGAGAATGCGTTTCTGGAAGGGGTCGGTCGTGAAGAGTGCCTATTCGATACGCAAGGCTGGACGGATGCCTTCGCGTAGCAACGCTTGCTCAATTTCCCGGTTCCGTACCCAGACGAATTGCTCTACAGCGTGGTGGCAAGAGCAGGGGTGCGCCATGGACTGATCAGCCCCAAGCAGTTGCTGGGCGAGGTCTTTGGAAGTCGTGGTGTTATCGCAACGCTAGACCTGCCCAATCAGCTGTCTGCGCTATTGCGATGGTTGCCCGACGGATTCACCCTGGAGAAATTGATCTACGAGCATACGTTGTTTCCGATTTATGCCCCGTTTGTCCCCGAGGATCGGCGCAAACGCTGCATGATGCAAATGGCTGGCCGTGCACACGGCGCGGTGCATCTGGCGTTAGGGGTGGCGGCCTCTCGCATCAAGATACCGTCTTACATCCGCTATTGCCCTGGATGCCTGGCTGGCCAGCAGGCCCAACGAGGAGAATACTTTTGGCAAAGAGCGTGGCAGGTGGCTGGAGTGGATATGTGCCCGGACCACGGGATGCTGGTTGAAGCGCACATTGCCAGACCCGCCGTGCAGCGCCACCGGTTCATCGCGGCATCACCCGACTATTGTCCGGCGGTCGAGCAACCAGCGGGTGAATCCGCCTCGCTCTGGGTCGAGCGCCAAGTGCGCCAACTGCTTCGCCTGCCTGCTCGACCGTCCCCCTCACCGGATCAATGGACGGCCTACTACCGACACCTTGCTGGCCAGCTTGGCCTCTGTCGGGGCCAATCGCAAATCGATCATCGGCAGGTGAGAGCGCGGGTGATGCAGATTTGGCCGGTGGCATGGTTGGCGCGATTTCATTTTATTGGTGAGGCGTCAATAGGAAGCGAATCCGATTGGCTGGTAGCCTTATTTTGTAAGCACCGAAAGAGCTTTAGCTACCTGCAGCATATCGTCGTCAATCATGCGCTTCTTGACGGTAGCTGGCAGATCCGCGAGGTCATTGAGCGTGCGCGCCGGTATCCGGCCAACAGCGTTTCGCGGCATACCCCAAGTTGCGCCGATGACCGACAGGAAATCGATGGCGATCAGTCGCGCTGGATAAGCCTGCTCACGCAAAGCACTCCCAAACAGGCCAGGAGGCTTGATCCTGCATTGTACGCAAGGTTGTATCGAAAGCGCCATGGCTGGCTGCTTGAGGTGAATCGCCAGTATGTCGGCGCACCGCCCGCTCGGCGCACCCCGCGGGTGGATTGGCATCAGCGCGATACGCAATATTGTCTTGCACTGCAACACCTTGCCGCTGCGCTCCAGGCTGATAACCATGGGCCGCGCCGCTCCAAGTCCTACTATCTGAAGCAGCTTGGAGGTCGATCTACGATCGAGAAAAACCTGTATAAAATGCCCCTTCTGGCCACCTTCTTGTCCGACCGTGCGGAAAGCATCGCGCAGTACCAGCTCAGGCGACTGCACACTACCTATGAAGCGCTACGGAAGGAATTTTTGACACCACCCCGATGGCGACTGCTTCGTGGCGCGGGGCTTAACGAGCAGCGGCTGAAAGAACCCGCCCGGGGTTACCTGGAAAAACTGTCCATCGCGCATGAAATTCAAAGGCATTGAAAATAACAGTACTGTCAAAGAAATAGGCGCTTTGTTTCGCCGACTCGATAGCGCGGATTGGCGGATCAACGTCAAGCTGATGCCCAGCCAGGAAAGACAGTACCTCGGCATCTCGCAACTGCCTGCTCTGGCAAGGCGCCGGGTATTAAACCCTACCGCTGAGGCGCGCCCCGCAGGGTTTGAGCTGAAAGTGAGTATCGAAAGTACAAGGCAGTGGCGCGTGGCGCCCATCAAAAGTTGTCCTATCGCTGCGGTCGCCAGACAGGGCGATGCTCAAGCGCTTTGCTTCGTATTTGAGCAGCATGGCATCACCCATTATCTGCCCCAACTGGAATTGGCACGGGTGTTATTTTTTCCTCACGCTTATCTTGCCCGGCTCGCTCTGATTCATCAGGGGCTTGCCCAGGAGTTTGGCATCCAGTGGATCCAGACCGAAGAGCGCGCCAGTATCGATATCCTGCCCAATTGTACGTTGCCTCTTTTTGTTAGAAGGGAGCATGCGCTGCGGCGTGTGCTGGGCTGGATATTGCTCGACGCTGATGCCCGCCGCTCATTTGAGAGCATTGCCGTCCATCAGCTGCAAAATGGCCATGACGCCAATGGCTATCGTGTGTGGCGCTTCCAGTTTGATCCGCCCTTGTTGGAAGGTGTGAGGCTGACCTGTCGTGGCCATTTCGATCAAAAGGAAAAAGCGTTCTTTGTCTATGAAGTGCACGGCATCACCAATCTCACCTGTCACTGTCCGGCGCAGGTGGATTTTCTTGATCCGAAGTACGTCACCGCTCAAGCAGGCACAGGCCCTGTGGCACCGTCCGCATCCGCACCAGAGTCGGAGATTGAGATCGATGATGAGCAAGTGCCTGATGCGGATCGCGCTGAGGTTCGGCTCGACCCCAAAGCCGTTTCATTGATGTTTGCGAACCCGTTTCAAACGACCCGCATCGGCAAGGGGAAAGGTGCGCGAGGACACAAAGGTGAAGGCGAGAAAGCCAAGTCGCCGGAACTTGGTGGTTTGGTGGTCGTTAGTACCGATGAGGCGAGCGTTCAGGGCGTGATCCCTTCGGCAGACTATGCCGGGTTGGACGACGAGAGCGACGATGCCCACTTATACGCCGAAAGGTTTACCCTTTTTGACACCATGGTCAGGCATTTGGTGAGCATGCCGGGATGCCGCCACTTGCACCGAATGATGTATAAACTGCCCGCCGTAAAAGGCCACTCCAAGCACCTGCTGGCTGACGGTAACCCCCGTTGTATTGTCTGCCACGTTGCCCGCAAAGATTCGACGGCCTTTGTCTTGCTCGAAGTGGATACGTCGGATAGCGCCAAGGCGCTCTCCACATTGCTCCTCACACAGCATGAGCCGTTTGCTACCTGGGAGCATCTTTCGGAAGTCCAAACACAACTGATCAAGGGGTCATTGGCCTGGCCCACATCGTTTCTGGACAGTGTGTTTGAAGGTCGTTATCGACGCATTTCCCATCCTAGCGTTTCTTCGATGACAAGCGAAACGCCAGGTCATGGATATGGACGCCACTGGGCGCAGCGGGTGTATGCGAGCATCCTTGTGCAGTAGCAGTGATACCGGCGGTGAATGTCGAGTCGGCCCGGGGAGGCTCCCCGGGCCGACTCGACACAGGGCGGCCGACGAATGTGGGTATCAGCTGTGCCAGGGAGCGCCCATGTACGCTTAGGGAAACAACTGGTCGGCCAGCGCCTGCACAGTCATCCGGTTGCGGATCGCCCGCGTGGCCGTCTGGATCAGTTCGCCTGCTTCTGGGGCCACATTACAGGTCCCTGTTGACCTTTCCATTGTGAAAAGGTTTAAAGTAACAAAGTTGAGGTTAAGCTGGTTTGCCTGCAAGAACCCGGCCCCAAAGGGCTTGCCCACATGCTCATGAGAACAAGTCGTACGAAACGCCTCCTTATTGCCCTTGCGGCAATGCTGAGCCTGCTGTTCATGCAGCTGGCTTCGGCGGCGTACGGGTGTTCGCCGACGTTCATGGGTGACGCTGGGTCAACGACCAGTGTGCAGACGGCGTACGCGGACTGCACACAGATCGATGCAGCACTGCCAACCCTGTGCGCAGTACAGGTGAGCGCCAGCAGCAACGTGCCGCTTGTTCACAAACTCAAGGCCTTCCCGCACGCCGCAGGCTTGCGGAGCATTGGCCTTCTTCCTGCCTCTTCTGGCGCCTTCGCTGCAACGCTATCCGTTCAGCCTCCCCCCGGCCTGCTCAGAGCCATCTCGCCGCCGCTGTCTATCCGCGACTGTCGTTTTCTGATCTGACAATCCGCCGCAACACCTAATCGGCAAGCGGTCACCCATAGTCTGCCCCCTGCTGCACGCGTGCCGGCCTAACTGGCTGCGCCCGTCCATGCGTGGGCCGCAACCAGGGAATAGATCCCGAGGGCCTGTTTCAGCTGGCACTCCCGGACATCCAGATCACAAGAGGAACACATGATGAAAACATCTTCGACAACTATCTTCGGCACACCACAACGGTTTGCTCTCAATCACTGGGCAGTTCGCCAAAAATTCTGGCTGGGTGCCGCATCTGGCGCATTTGTCGCAGTGGGCCTGACGGCTGGCTGGGACCGGCTGGCAACCCTTGGAGCGCTCTCCACACTTCTCGCGGTGTTGCCCTGCGCACTCATGATGGGCCTGTGCATGAAGATGATGAAGCACACGGACTCGAACGGCGCATCCTGCTCTGGCGTGCCAGCACAGCGGACAGCTGAGCCTGCCAGCCCTGATCAAGCCGCTCTCCAGGCACCGCAAATAGGACTTTCGGTCCCCCTTATTTTGGAGAAGGACCATGCGTAAGCCAACGAAAGCTCCAGCTGCCCTGGATGAACCCGGAGCGAATCGATGATGGGAAGCAGCGTGACGTGCGGCGGCATGATGGGGTTCATGGGTATCGGCGGGTTACTGGTGCTCGTCCTCCTCGTCCTGTTGATCGCGGTACTCATCAAATATCTGTTCAAGAAATAGAGGGGTGCGGACGGCTGGCATACCCAGATTCTCTGCATCGTTTGATAGCAATAGGCATTGATATAGAGGTCATCATGACAACACATCACTTCATCACCCGCCGCACCTTCCTGGGCTATGCCGGCACGAGCGCTGCAGCGCTTCTCGCTGGCGTGCCATCGGCCGGAGCAGCCGCTACAGCAAACGAAGGGGGCAATGCCTTTGAACCCGATGTCGCCCTGGAACTCACCGCCAAACCGCAAGACGTTGTACTGCGTCCAGGACCCGCAACGCCGGTGTGGACCTACCAGGCTCGCGTGGTGAAAGGCGACCCGGCGAGCGTGCACGCATCCCCCGGTGGGTACCTCGGGCCCACCCTGCGCGTGCGCCGCGGCCAGAAGCTGCGCGTTGACTTCATGAACCACACCGACCAGCCCAGCATCGTCAACTGGCATGGCTTGCATGTGCCGGCCGACATGATGGGGCTGCCGCGCTACGAGGTGGGGCCTGGCGAGCACTACCGCTACGAATTCGAGGTGCGTGACCGCGCTGGCACTTACTGGTATCACGCAATGGCCGTCGGCCACACGCCCGAGCAGGTGTACTTCGGGCTTGCCGGGCTCCTGCTCGTGAGCGACGATGAAGAACAGGCTCTGGCATTGCCCCGTGGCGACTACGATGTGCCGCTCGTCATCCAGGACCGGACCTTCGGAGACAACAACCACCTGCACTACCTGCCCGGCACCGGCCCCGAGGCTGCGCCCGCGCGCGACTCCTCACCCCAAGCGCCCGGAATGGGGGGCGGCATGATGGGCGGCCAGGGCATGATGTCCGGTGGGATGAGCGCCATGATGACCCGCATGATGGGTTTTTTTGGGGACACTATCCTGGTGAACGGCCAGCCCGATGCCCAGCTCAAAGTCGCCACGCACGCCTACCGCCTGCGCGTGCTCAACGCCTCGAACGCCCGTACCTACAAACTTGGCTGGGAAGATGGTCGGCCGCTTACGGTGATAGCAACCGGCGGTGGCCTGCTGGAGCGCCCCGTACAAAAAGATTACGTGATGCTCACCCCCGGCCAGCGCATTGAGCTGTGGGCGGACTTCGGCAAGGACGCAGTGGGCACGCAACTCACGCTCATGAGCCTCGCCTTTGACGGCATGGCGGGCATGATGGAAAGCACGATGGGCGAGGACATGATGGGTGGCGGCATGATGGGTGGCGGCATGATGGGGAACATGATGAGCCGCATGATGAGTGGTTCATCCCTGGCCGACGGCGCACGCTTTCCGATTCTCAAAGTGGCCGTGACACAAAAAGCAGGCGAAGTACTTGAGCTGCCGCAGCACCTTTCCACGCTCACGCGGTTGCGGGCCGAAGATGCCGTGAATCGCGACAACCCCCGGACCTTCCGGGTCACCATGGGGCACATGCAGTGGGGCTTCAATGGCCGCAGCTTCCAGATGAACGAGGTCGCGCCCGACGAAATCGTGAAGCTCGGCACGACCGAAGTCTGGGAGTTCGTCAACAACATGATGATGGCGCACGCCATTCACCTGCACGGCCTGCAGTTCCAGGTGCTGGAACGGCGCAATAGTCCGCAGGGTGCGGGCGTGGTCGAGGGCTGTGTCGACGACGGCTGGGAAGATACCGTGCTCCTGATGCCCAACGAGCGCGTGAGGCTCCTCATGCGTTTTGCAGACTTCACCGGAAGCTATGCCTACCAGTGCCACATGCTGGAGCACGCGGCGATGGGCCTTATGCGTGATTACGAGGTCCAGCCAGCGCAAACGCCAGCGTGAGGCTCCGAAATGTCTTCCTGGCTATTCACCCAGATTCTGCTTGCCGCAGGCGCAGGGCTGCTTTTGAATCTAACGCCCTGCGTGCTACCCGCCGTCCCGCTCAAGGTTCGCGCGGTGCTGAACGCCACAGGCGACCACCTGAAGGTGCGCATCGCATCCGCCGCGCTTTTCACAGCAGGGTCGGTGCTGTTCTTTGCCGCACTGGGCACCGCCACCGCCCTGTTGCAGTGGCAATGGGGGGTGCTGTTTCAATCGCAGGCCGTACTGATTGTTCTTGGTACCGTGTTGACGGCGTTTGCTGCGATGAACTTTCTTGGACGCGGCCTACCTGTCCCAAACGCCGTCGCCACTTTACGCGGGGGAAAATTCCTTGAACCTTTTTTCTCCGGCCTCATTTCGGCGCTACTTTCGACGCCCTGCACGGGTCCCCTCTTGGGCGGCGTCCTGGTATTTGCGCTTGCTCAACCAACGGCCAATATCGTCGCCCTCTTCGTGTCGATCGGCCTCGGGCTTGCACTCCCCTATGTCGTGCTGCTCCTTCGCCCCGGCCTTCTGAAACGCCTGCCGCGTGCGGGAGCCTGGACAGAAGTCATCCGCCAGAGCTTCGGGTGGCTGCTGCTTGCTGCAGCCCTTTTCTACCTTCAAAGCGTCCTCCCGGCTTCGTGGGTGGCACCTCTCTGGACCGCCTTGTTCGCAGGGGTGCTCGCCTGGGCGGCATACCGCTTCTGGCGCGCGGCAGATCGCGGCTCACGCGCGGTGGCGCTATTCGTGAGCGTCATTGCCCTGGCCTCCGCCTACGCCGGGGCAGGCCCGGAGCGGTCCCCCGGCCACACGATCGCCTGGCAACCGCTACGGGCGGCCGATGTTTCCGCACTGCCCACGCTCGGGCGTCCCGCCATCGTGGAATTTACGGCGCAATGGTGCATCAATTGCAAGGTGCTCGAGAAAACCACCTACGAGGACAGCACCGTGGTTCAGGCCGTTGCCCGTTCAGGTGTCGTTGCATTCCAGGCAGACCTGACGCACCCCGACCTGGTGCTCGAGCACCTGCTCGCTTCCTATGGCGGCGTGGGCCTGCCATTTCTCGCTGTTCTTGATCGTGAGGGGCACAAAGTGCAGGATTTTTCCGGCCTGTTCACGAGCGCAAGCCTGGTGAAGGCATTGAAAACGGTAGGACCTCAGGAGAATACGGAATGAAACGCAGCAGCAAACGCAGGGCGGCAACTCTGGGGGTGCTCCTCATCCTTGCAACAGTGGCTGTCCTCTTCGGTTGGCGTCAGTTCTTTGCACCACCTCTCGGGTCTGCTGCTGACAATGCAATAGCAGCCAGCAGCGGTTTGATGGATTCATCGACGCATGTGACCGCCTCTCTCGCCAGGACTGGAGAAGATGGCACCGTCACCCTGCATATCGGCAAGGACTGGCACGTCAACGCCAACCCCGCCTCGCTTGAGAACCTGATCGCCTCGACGGTCATGATCGAACATAACGGCTCGCAACGTGCGGCGCAGGCAACCTACCCGCCCGGAAAGAGCAGCGGCATCACGATCGATGGTACGGATATCCTGGTCTACGAAGACGGCACGGTTATCCCCACAAAAAACCTGGGCAGTGCGCCAGGCGATCGTGTGCTGGTGCGCGTCCAGGCCTGCAACACGCAAGGCATCTGCCTCGCGCCTGCGACGATTGCCGTTTCAGGCGATCAAATTTGAAGCGCCTGGGCCACCCGATCCAACCGCAACGGGGGTTGTTCCCATGACACGCCCCTCTTTGCATCTTTACAACAACCTCTCTACAGGAGCATCACCATGCGTCACTTCAAAACATTGGCTCTCGCACTCGCCCTGGGCTTCCCGCTCTCAGCAGTGGCTGCCGGCATTCCAGTCAAAATGTACAAAAGTCCCAATTGTGGTTGCTGTGACCGATGGGCCCAACATCTTGAAGCCAACGGTTTTACGGTGGAGACCATCAATACGCCAGCCCTTGCCTCAATCAAGGAGAAGTACCACATACCGACCAACCTGGCGGGTTGTCACACCGCGCTGGTAGAGGGCTACGTGGTAGAAGGTCTCGTACCCGCCACGTACATCAAGCAGATACTGGCTGATCACCTCCCCGTAAAGGGTCTCTCCATACCGGGAATGCCTGTGGGCGCCCCTGGCATGGCGGGCACCGCTGCCGGGCCGCTGAATGTCTACGTTCTGGGCACCGGCTCGGCACCCAAGGTCTTTGCTACCTTTTGAAATCGGCGGGCAATGTACACAAACGAGTTATCGTGCAGACTGCACACACTCAGTGGAGTCACCATGAACCCCAAAAAATATGCAGCCGTCGCGTCACTTGGTCTCGCTATCACGCATTGCTGAGCATTGGCATGTCTGATGGCGTGACCATTAACCGCATTGCTGGACTGGTCGGCGAAGCCCTGATTATGACGGGCGTAGGGCTTGCCGTCGCAATTCCGGCGGTGCTGGCCTACAAGGGGTCGTCTCAGAAAATGGAAAATAAAGCACGCTAAGGCTTAGCCGAACCCGTCAGGTTTGCTCCGCCCTGTAGCGACGCGACCAGCGGACAGGAAACATTCCCCTGCCGCGCGTGGCAGGCGCATACCAGATCAGACAGTACGGCCTCCATGCGCGCCAAGTCGACCATCTTCTCGCGCACGTCCTTGAGCTTGTGCTCGGCCAGACTGCTGGCTTCCTCGCAGTGGGTGCCATCGTCGAGCCGCAGCAAATCGGCGATTTCATCCAGGCTGAAGCCCAGCCGCTGGGCCGATTTCACGAATCGCACTCGCGTCACATCCGCTGCGCCATAGCGGCGAATGCTGCCGTATGGCTTATCCGGTTCCGGCAACAGACCCTTGCGCTGATAGAACCGGATGGTCTCCACGTTGACCCCGGCCGCCTTGGCAAAGACGCCAATGGTCAGGTTCTCCAAATTGTTTTCCATATCGCTTGACTCCGTACATGAGTACGGAAGTAAGGTTACGCTATCCAATTCAAATTCGAAAGGACAAGCGCATGTCTGAACCACAAACCGGGCGCGGCGCGCTCTTCGCTGGCGGGCTGGCCGCCATCCTCGCCTCGACCTGCTGCCTCGGGCCGCTTGTCCTGGTCGCCTTGGGATTCAGCGGGGCATGGATCGGCAACCTGACCGTGCTGGAGCCGTATCGCCCGCTTTTCATCGGCGCAGCGCTTGTGGCGTTGTTCTTCGCCTGGCGGCACATCTACCGCCCTGCGCAAGCCTGTAGGCCGGGTGAGGTCTGCGCGATTCCCCAAGTGCGAGCGACCTACAAGCTCATTTTCTGGGTCGTGGCCGTGCTGGTTCTGGTCGCGCTCGGATTTCCCTATGTCATACCATTTTTCTACTGATCGGAGTTCACCATGAAGAAGCTGTTTGCCTCCTTCGCCCTCGCCGCCGTTGTTGCACCTGTGTGGGCCGCTACCCAGACCGTCACGCTGTCCGTACCGGGCATGACGTGCTCGGCATGCCCAATCACCGTCAAGAAGGCGATTTCCAAGGTCAATGGCGTCAGTAAAGTTGCCGTGACCTTCGAGACCCGCGAAGCGGTTGTCACCTTCGATGATGCCAAGACCAGCGTGCAGAAGCTGACCAAGGCAACCGGGGACGCGGGCTATCCCTCCAGCGTCAAGTAGTGAGCCACTGAACCCGACCCTGGGGCGATCATGGGACTGATCACACGCATTGCCGACAAGGCTGGCGCGCTCGGCAGCGTTGTTTCCGCGATGGGCTGCGCCGCCTGTTTTCCGGCCATCGCCAGCTTGGGCACAGCCATCGGCCTCGGCTTTTTACAGGAATACGAAGGCTTGTTCATTTCCACGCTGCTGCCGCTGTTCGCCGTCGTGGCTTTGCTGGCGAATGCACTGGGCTGGCTCAGTCATCGGCAATGGCACCGCAGCCTGCTCGGCATGATCGGGCCAGCCATCGTGTTCGCCGGGACTGTCTGGTTGCTTGGCAACTGGTGGACAGCGCGCCTCATATACACCGGCCTGGCCCTGATGATCGGCGTGTCGATCTGGGACTTGGTTTCGCCGGCAAATCGCCGCTGCGGCTCGGGCGGCTGCGAACTCCCAGCAAAACATAGCTGACGGCGTGAGCCAGCGGCCAACACAGAAAAGGAACGATGAATGATCACCCTCAAAATCACCGGCATGACTTGCGACTCGTGCGCAGTGCATGTCAAGGAAGCCCTGGAGAAAGTGCCAGGCGTGCAGTCGGCGGATGTCTCCTATACCAAGGGCAGCGCCAAGCTCGCCGTCGAGGCCGGCACATCGTCTGACGCGTGGACTACCGCCGTGGCCGGACTCGGTTATCGGGCCACGCTCGCCGACGCGCCCGTGCCTCCGGTGGGCGGCGGCTTGCTCGTCAAGATGCGCGAATGGCTAGGTAGCGGCGACAAGGCTGGTGGTGACGGTGGCGGATTGCATATTGCCGTTATCGGCAGCGGCGGCGCGGCGATGGCGGCGGCGCTGAAGGCCGTCGAGCAAGGCGTGCACGTCACCCTGATCGAGCGCGGCACTATTGGCGGCACCTGCGTCAATATCGGCTGCGTGCCGTCCAAGATCATGATCCGCGCTGCACACATCGCCCACTTGCGCCGAGAAAGCCCGTTCGATGGTGGCATGCCGCCCACACCGCCGACAATCTTGCGCGAGCGGCTGCTGGCCCAGCAGCAGGCGCGCGTCGACGAACTGCGCCACGCCAAATACGAAGGCATCCTGAATGACAATCCCGCCATCTCCGTGCTGCATGGCGAAGCCCGTTTCAAGGACGCACACAGCCTGACCGTGCAACTCAACGGTGGTGGCGAGCGCGTGGTGACTTTCGACCGTTGCCTGATTGCCACCGGCGCGAGTCCGGCCGTTCCGCCGATCCCCGGCCTGAAAGATACACCCTACTGGACTTCCACCGAGGCGCTGGTCAGCGACACCATTCCTGAGCGGCTGGCCGTGATTGGTTCGTCGGTGGTAGCGCTGGAACTGGCGCAGGCGTTCGCCCGACTGGGCAGCAAAGTAACGATCCTTGCACGCAACACCCTGTTCTTCCGGGAAGACCCGGCCATCGGTGAGGCAATCACGGCGGCGTTTCGCGCCGAAGGGATCGAGGTGCTGGAGCACACCCAGGCCAGCCAGGTCGCGCACGAGGGCGGCGAATTCGTGCTCACCACGGCGCACGGCGAGCTGCGTGCCGACAAACTGCTGGTCGCCACCGGTCGCTCGCCCAACACGCGCAGCCTGGCGCTGGACGCGGCAGGCGTCGCGCTCAACCCGCAAGGCGCTATCGTCATCGACGCCGGCATGCGGACCAGCACGCCGGACATCTACGCGGCCGGCGACTGCACGGACCAGCCTCAGTTCGTCTATGTGGCGGCGGCGGCCGGCACCCGTGCGGCGATCAACATGACGGGCGGTGACGCGGCGCTTAACCTTACCGCCATGCCTGCCGTGGTGTTCACCGATCCGCAAGTCGCCACCGTGGGCTACAGCGAGGCAGAGGCTCATCACGACGGGATCGAGACCGACAGTCGCACTTTGACCTTGGACAACGTGCCGCGTGCGCTCGCCAGCTTTGACACACGCGGCTTCATCAAGCTGGTCATCGAGGAAGGTAGCGGACGGCTCATCGGCGTACAGGCGGTGGCCCCGGAAGCGGGCGAACTGATCCAGACGGCGGTACTCGCCATCCGCAACCGGATGACCGTGCAGGAACTGGCCGACCAGTTGTTCCCCTATCTGACGATGGTCGAAGGCTTGAAGCTCGCGGCGCAGACCTTCAACAAGGATGTGAAGCAACTATCCTGCTGCGCCGGGTAAGGAAAAGGAGGTGTTCGATGAACTCCTACACGGTATCCCGGCTGGCTCTTGAGGCCGGGGGGAGCGTGCATATCGTGCGCGACTACCTGCTGCGCGGGTTGCTGCGGCTGGCATGGTCACAGAGGATGGAGTCTGAAATGGCTTTCGGAAGTTCTGACTCAAAAGGTCCGAACACCGCGATGTCCGAGCTTCAGCCTGATGTGCAGGCGTAAAGCGCCTGGGCTTTGCGAGCCAACCCTGGGGAAGATTTGCCGTCGTAGGATCCCCCTCAGAGTAGACATCAGCCAGTAGAATTTCGGAGCCTCCTTTCCATCGGAGACTCCCTTGAAGAAAAGCAGATTTACCGAAAGCCAGATTGTTGCGGTGCTCAAAGAAGGCGAAGCCGGCATCCCGGTCGTCGAGTTGTGCCGCAAGCACGGCATCAGCAGCGCCACGTACTACCAGTGGAAGAGCAAGTACTCGGGCGTGCAGGTGTCCGAGTTGCAGCGCCTGCGTGAACTTGAGGCGGAGAACGCCAAGCTCAAACGCATGTACGCGGATCTGGCCCTGGAGAACTCAGCCATCAAGGATGTGCTGAACCGAAAATCCTGACGCCGTCAGCCAGGCGCGAGGTCGTCGAGCAGTTGGTGCAATCGAAGCTCTCGATCACACGTGCCTGTCAGATTGCTGGCCTATCGCGGGCGGCGTATTACAAGAGGCCAATTCCGGCAGAGCAGCGCGATGCCGAGGTCATTGATGCGCTCAATGCCATCGTGACCCGGCATGGGCGCTGGGGATTCTGGAAGTGCTTCACACGGCTGCGGCTCGATGGCCATTGCTGGAACAAAAAGCGGGTTCACCGGGTGTACTGCGAGATGGGATTGAATTTGCCTCGACGCTGCAAGAAACGGCTGACTGACCGGCACCGTCAGCCGCTGGACCATTCCCTGGAGCCAAATCGCTGCTGGGCATTGGACTTCATGCACGATGCCTTGTATTGCGGCCGACGCTTCCGGACGTTGAACGTGATCGACGAGGCCAACCGGGAGTGCCTAGCCATCGAGGTTGGCACATCCATCCCTTCAGCGCGCCTGATCCGCGTGCTCAATCGCCTGATCAATTGCTATGGGGCTCCTGAGGCCATACGGCTGGACAACGGGCCGGAGATGGTCTCGCTGGCGTTCACCGAATGGGCTGCTGCCCGGGGCATCGCCGTGCGTTATATCCAGCCCGGAAAACCGAATCAGAATGCGTTCATCGAGCGCTTCAACAAGACGTATCGCACGGAGGTGCTCGACGCTCACCTGTTTGCCAATCTGCAGCAGGTGCAGGCCATCACCGAACAATGGCTAATCGATTACAACGAATACCGCCCACATGAATCACTGGGCGACATCCCGCCGGTGCAGTTTATGCCCCGGCTACCCCTTGCTCCGAATCTCTACCAGCCGTCGTCTACTTGACGGGGGACCCTACGCCGTTGCCTGCACCACGCCAAAAATTACCAACTTTATTTGCACGAAATCATGCCTGTTCCAGACAGACACTTCGAAAATTTACCAACTTTATTAATTCCAGACTTTTCAGTCGTAACGTATTTGCTAGGGTTCGAGACGTAAAATTTACTAACTTTATTTAGATACCACACCCGGTAGATGCGATAGACCCGTTTGTGATTCCATGTGAACCCCTTGATGTTGCGCAGGTATGCAAAGCACAGCCCAAAACCCCAGTTGCGCTGGGCCGTGGTCAAACGGATCAGCCAGTCGGCGATCACGTCATTTTCCTCGGACAGTTTGGCCTGGTAGTGGTAGCAGCTCTCGCTGATGCCCGCCGCTGCACACACAATGCGGATGCTGACTCGCCTATGCTCCAAGACCTTGCGCGCCGCCTCTTTGCGTCGAGACGGCGCTACCATTTTTTTGTGATGATCTCTCGGGCGATCTCCGCCTTCAGGCGCTCTTCGGCATACATCTTCTTGAGCTGCCGGTTCTCGGCTTCGAGCTCCTTCAGGCGCGCCATCATCGAGGTGTCCATGCCGCCGTACTTGGCGCGCCACTTGTAGAAGGTGGCGCTGCTCATGCCGTGTTCCCGGCAAAGCTGCGGCACCGGCGCGCCTGCCTCGGCTTGCTTGAGGATCGCCATGATCTGGCTGTCGGTGTAGCGTGATGTTTTCATTGCAGATTTCCTTATTGAGGAAATTCTACTCAAACTCACTGCGGTTTAAAGGGATGATTACCCCCGCCTGACTGCGCCGGCAGCGGCTCAGGCCTGCCAGAGGTTGGGCACCTGCGCGTTCGAGTAGCCCGAGACGAAGGACTTTTGCGCGCCGGTGGCCGGGTCGTAGACGCTGCGCCGGATGCGACCGATGTTGCCGCCGTAGAGGTGGATGCTGATCGAGACCTGGTCTTGATGGGCGTTGCTGACCCGGTGGACATCGCCCAGCGTGGGCGACACACAGGTGATTTCCCCGGGGTGCAGGACGCTTTCCTCGCCCTGTGCCACGAAGCGGCCCTGGGCGTCGGTGCCGAAGGGCTGCGAGAGCTCTTCGCCGCGCAGCATGCCGATCACGCCCCAGACCGTGTGGTTGTGGATGGGCGTGTGCTGGCCCGGCCCCCAGACGAAGCTCACAAGCGAGAACCGGTCCAGCGGGTCGCCGTACAGCAGGTACTGACGGTAGTGGATGGGGTCGGATTGCGCCATTTCAGGCGGCAGCCAGTCGTCGTGGGCTACCAGGTCGCGGATGACGCCGCCCGCCTGCTGCAGCACCAGCGTCTCGTCGGGCCCGGTTTGCTGGGCCAGTTGAGTGAGTTTTTGCACCGCGTCCAACAGCCTTTCCGTTGCCATGTGAGAGCCTCTTGAGTCGAAGGAGTAGACGCAGGCGCCCTCACGTACCTCTGGCTGACGACGGGCGTGCTGCGCCGGGGAATTCAGCCTCAGGACAACAGGGTTGCGTGCGTGAACTCTTCGATGTTGTCGATCAGGCGGTCCAGGCAATCGGCCGCGGCCTGCTCTTCGCCGTCGGCAATGGCCTGGGCGATGGCGGCGTGCAGCCGCGCGATTTCGGGCAGGTCGGCCGTTTGCTTATAGTGAATGTACCAGAAGCGGCGCGACAGCCCCTGCATCAGGCGCATGGCGCCCTCGGCAAATTCGTTGCGGGCGGCGATCAGGCTGAGCTCGTTGAACTCGCGGTCGGCGCGCATGAAGCGCAAGCCGTCGTCGGCCTTGGAGGCGGCCAGAAAGGTTTCGGCCACGCGCGCGAAGCCCGCGCGTTCCTCGATCGTGGCGCTGTGGGCCGCGCTGCGGCAGATCAGGCGCTCGACCTCGCGGCGCGTTTTGAGCAGCTTGAGCTGCTTGCGGGTATCGACGTGGGGAATCAGCAGGCCGCGTTGCGGCAAAATGAAGATGAGGTGTTCACGCGCCAGCCGTTGAATGGCTTCCCGGATGGGGGTGCGGCCGATGCCGGTCATGTCGCTGAGCATTTGTTCAGAGACCGCGGTGCCCGGCGCGAGCTTCAGAGTGACGATGGCCTCTTCGATTTGTGAGTAGGCTTGTTCCGTCAGGCTGGGCTTGGACTGGCGCTGCTTGGTCACGGAGGAGGGACTGGATTCTTCAGTGACGCGGGGCATGGCCTTTTTTATTTCAGTGAGGTTTGACATGGATATGGCTCCGCCGTGACGTGGTCTGGCTTCTAATATATGACTGATATATTTTTAACCATTGTATGCGATTATGGATCACTTTGAATAGTGGTGTATTTCAGTCAACTTTACTGCGCACGGCGGGCCTCGTTATACCAAAGCCCTGCTTGCGGTGTGCTTAATGAAGGCCAGGTGCGTGTGCACGGCTTCCTGGGCTTTGTCCGGGTCGTGCAGCGCGACGGCATCGAGAATGACCCGATGCTGTTCGATCAGGCTCTCGAGCGCGCCCTCGCTGCGCTGGATGGCCTGGTAGCTTTGAATGACGGTGCTGCGCAGCAGGTCGCCGATGGCGTGCACGGTGTGAATCAGCGCGACGTTATGGGTGGCCTCGGCCAGCGCCAGGTGAAATTGTGCATCCAGAGCCGCAAGCTCGTCCACTGCCTCTGTGTTCTGGTGGCGCGCAAAGGCGGCTTCCAGCGCCTCGGTGGCCTTCAGCAGCCGCTGCAGGTCGGCCTCGGTGGCGCGGGTGGCCGCCAGGCGCACCGCCATGGCTTCCAGCACTTCGCGCATCTCGAGCATGTCTTCGGCCGCCTGGGGGTGGTGCGCCATCAATTGTTCCAGCGGGTCGGCAATGCGCACCGCGCTGGCGTTGGCGATGCGGTAGCCGCCGCCCGCGCGCCCCTCGATCAGCTGGCGGGATTCCAGCTTGAGCAGCGCTTCGCGCAGCGGCGGGCGCGAGACGCCCAGCTGCTGGGCGAGCTCGCGTTCCGAGGGCAGGGCCTGGCCGGGGCGCAGCACGCCTTCGGCCACCATGCCTTCGAGCTGATCGTAGACGATGTCGGACAAACGGGTGCGTACGGGCGGGGTAACGGGAGTGAATACCATGGCAGACAATGCAGTTCCTTATGGCTATAATCATACGGTATTCTGGTGTACTGGTATACCAAGCCTGTCAGGCGGCTTGCCGGGCACCTCTCATTGACCTACCGATGGGGCTTGGCGCCCTGTCTCTTGGACCGGAGACCCTATGTCGACCGATGCCGTGTACGAGCAGAGCCCAGATGTGCAACTGCAGGAAAGCCAGGCCCCCATGGGCAAGGCGCCGGAAGATCCGCAAGCCTTGTTTCAGGCCCTGCGGGCGGTCGTGCCCGGCTGCCGGCTGCTGACCGAGCGCGAGGACCTGGCCCCGTATGAATGCGACGGGCTGGCCGCCTACCGCCAGCTGCCCCTGGCCGTGGCCCTGCCCGAAACCGAAGCACAGGTGCAGGCCATTTTGCAGTTTTGCTATGCGCGCCAGATTCCGGTGGTGCCGCGAGGCTCGGGCACGGGTCTGTCGGGCGGGGCCTTGCCGCGCACCGATGGCATCGTGCTGTCGCTGGCGCGCTTCAACCGCATTTTGAAGGTCGACCCCGTCACCCGCACGGCCACCGTGCAGCCGGGGGTGCGTAACCTGGCCGTTTCCGAGGCCGCGGCGCCCTACGGCCTGTACTACGCCCCCGACCCGTCCTCGCAAATTGCCTGCAGCATCGGCGGCAACGTGTCGGAAAATTCCGGCGGCGTGCACTGCCTGAAGTACGGGCTCACCGTCAACAACGTGTTGCGCGTGCGGGCCTTCAACGTGCAGGGCGAAATGGTCGAATTTGGCTCGCTGGCCCCCGATGCGCCGGGGCTGGACCTGCTGGGCGTGTATATCGGCAGCGAGGGCATGTTTGCCGTGGCCGTGGAAATCACCGTGAAGCTCATTCCCAGCCCGCAGCTGGCGCAGGTCATCATGGCCAGCTTCGACTCGGTGGAGAAGGGGGGCGATGCCGTGGCGGCCATCATTGCGGCTGGCATCATTCCCGCCGGGCTCGAAATGATGGACAAGCCGGCCACGCGCGCCGTCGAGGAATTCGTTCACGCCGGCTACGATCTCGATGCCGCCGCCATCCTGCTGTGCGAGTCGGACGGCACCACCGAAGAGGTGGCCGAAGAGATCGAGCACATGAGCCGCGTGCTGCGCGAGGCGGGCGCCACGCGCCTGCAGGTGTCGCGCGACGATGCCGAGCGGCTGCGGTTCTGGTCGGGGCGCAAGAACGCCTTCCCGGCGGCCGGGCGCCTGTCGCCCGACTACTACTGCATGGACGGCACCATCCCGCGCCGCCACATCGGCACGCTGCTCAAGCGCATCTCCGAGATGGAAGGGCGCTATGAGCTGCGCTGCATCAACGTGTTTCACGCGGGCGACGGCAACATGCACCCGCTCATCCTCTTCAATGGCGAAAACGTGGAGGAGTGGCATCGCGCCGAGAAATTCGGCGCCGACATTCTAGAGACCTGTGTAAGCCTGGGGGGCACCGTCACCGGCGAACACGGCGTGGGAGTGGAAAAGATCAACTCCATGTGCGTGCAGTTCAGCCCCGACGAGCGCGACGCCTTCTTTGCCGTCAAGCACGCGTTCGACCCCACGGGCCGGCTCAATCCGGGGAAGAACATTCCCACGCGGGCCCGCTGCGCCGAATACGGCAAGATGCACATTCATCGCGGCCAGCTGCCGCATCCGGAATTGCCGAGGTTCTGATGGCTGAAGACAAGATCCAGCAAGAGGGCGGCGTGGCCCGCTCCAACGCCAGCGCGATCGTGACCCAATGGCGCGAGCGGGTGACCGATGCCACGGCCCATGGCAAGCCGCTCAGGCTGCGCGGGGGCGGCACGAAAGACTGGTATGGCGAGGCGCTGGTGGGCGACCTGTTCGACACGCGGGAGTACGCCGGCATCGTGGCCTACGACCCCGCCGAGCTGGTGATCACGGCCCGTTGCGGCACGCCGCTGGCCGAGATCGAGGCCGCCCTGGCGGCCAACCAGCAAATCCTGCCCTTCGAGCCGCCGCACTTTGGCGAGGGCGCCACCTTTGGCGGCTGTGTGGCCGCCGGCCTGGCCGGTCCGCGCCGCGCCTACGTGGGCGCGCCGCGCGACTTCATGCTGGGCGCCGTGCTGCTGGAAGGCCATGGCAAGGTGTTGAACTTTGGCGGCCAGGTCATGAAGAACGTGGCGGGCTACGACGTGGCGCGCCTGATGGCCGGGTCCCTGGGTACCCTGGGCGTGGTGCTGGAAGCGTCGGTGAAGGTGCTGCCTCGCCCCACGGCGGGCTGCACGCTGCGGTTTTCCCTGGACCAGGCGCACGCCCTGAGCCAGATGGATACCTGGGCGGGGCAGGCACTGCCTCTTTCGGCCAGCGCCTGGTACGACGGCGTGCTCACGCTGCGCCTGGACGGCGCGCAGGCCGCGGTTCAGGCCGCGCAGCAGCGCCTGGGCGGTGAGCGCCTGGACGATGCGCAGGCGGCGGCCTTCTGGCAATCCCTGCGCGAGCGTAGCCACCCGTTTTTCACTACCCGCTCGGCGGCGCGCGACTTGTGGCGCGTTGCCTTGCCGGCGGCCACGCCCCCGCTGTCGTGGGCCTCGGACGAGGGCCGCGTCGATGTCGATGAAACGCTGATCGAATGGGGCGGCATGCAGCGCTGGCTGCGCGTGATGCCGGCGCGCGGCGCGGCGGTGCGCGCCGCCGCCGTGCAGGCGGGCGGCCACGCCACCCTGATGCGGCGCGGCGAAGGGGCGGGCACGGACAGTACGTTCACGCCCCTGGCTCCGGCGCTGGCGGCCATTCACCAAGGCCTGAAAAACGCCTTCGATCCCGCCCGTATCTTTAATCGCAGCAGAATGTATCCGGACTTCTAATATGCAGACGAGTCTTGCCGAATTCATCCGCCACACGCCCGATGGCGAAGAGGCCGAAGCGATTCTTCGCAAGTGCGTGCATTGCGGCTTTTGCACGGCCACCTGCCCCACGTACCAGCTCACGGGCGACGAGCTCGACGGCCCGCGCGGGCGCATCTATCTGATGAAGGAAATGCTCGAGGGCAGTCCGGTCACGCAGAAGACGCAAAGCCACCTGGACCGCTGCCTGACCTGCCGCAATTGCGAGACCACCTGTCCTTCCGGGGTCGAGTATGGCCGCCTGGTCGAGATTGGCCGCAAGGTGGTGGAAGAGCAGGTGGCCCGCCCCACGGGCCAGCGCCTGCTGCGCCGCACGCTGGCCAGCTTCCTGCCCAGCGGCAAGTGGTTTGCCAGCGCCTTCTGGCTGGGGCAGCGGGTGCGCCCGCTGCTGCCGCAAACCTTGCGCGACAAGGTGCCCGCGGCCACGCCCAAGCTGGCCTGGCCCACGCGGACCCACGCGCGCAAGATGCTGATGCTGGCCGGCTGCGTGCAGCCTTCCATGCAGCCCAACATCAATATCGCCACGGCTCGCGTCTTCGATGCGCTGGGCATACAGATCGTGATTGCGCCCAAGGCGGGGTGCTGCGGCGCCATCCGCCTGCACCTGAGCTATCACGAAGAGGCCCTGAACGATGCGCGGCGCAATATCGACGCCTGGTGGCCGTACGTGGAGCAGGGTGCCGAAGCCATCGTGATGAACGCCTCGGGTTGCGGGGTCACGGTCAAAGACTACGGCCACCTGCTGCGGCTCGACCCGGCCTATGCCGAAAAGGCCCAGCGCATCAGCGAACTGACCAAAGATGTGGCCGAGATTCTGCCGCAGTTCATCGGGCCGCTGAGCGAGCGCATCTCCAAAGAGGCCGCGCGCAAGGTCGCCTATCACCCGCCGTGCACGCTGCAGCATGGTCAGCGCCTGCGGGGCCTGGTCGAGGGGCTGCTGAAGAATCTGGGCATACCGGTGCAGCTGCCCGCCGACAGCCACTTGTGCTGCGGCTCGGCGGGTACGTATTCCATCATGCAGCCCGAGCTTTCCCATCAGCTGCGCGAGCGCAAGGTCGCTTCGCTGGAAAAGCTTGGTGCCGACATGATCGTGTCCAGCAATATCGGCTGCATCTGCCACCTGCAGTCGGGTACCCAGACGCCGGTGCGCCACTGGATCGAGCTGCTGGATCAGCTGATGGTCCAGGCGTAAACACCCCGCGCCGCGCCGGTGTTTCACCGGGCGGCGCGGGGTGTGGCGCAAGCCCTCAGGCGCGCGCCGTTTCTCCCGAGAGCACGCCCGCCCAGGCGTTGTGCACGATCGAGGTGTAGGCGCCCTTGACGTCGGCCTTGGGGAAGGCCTTGGCCAGCCGCGTGACCTGCAGGCCGTCTTCAATCAGCCGGGGCAGTTGTTCCTGCGCAATGCCGAAGTCGTGCAGCGTGGTCGGCAGATCGAGTGCGGCCACAAGGTCGCGCACCGCCACGGCCAGCAGCGATGCCGCCTTTGCCGGGGTTGCGGCCTGTATGCCGAAGATGCCGGCCACCTCGGCCAGTTCCTTTTCCCGCACGTCGCGCAGGTTGTCCAGCACGTAGGGCAGCATGACGGCGTTGGTGCTGCCGTGCGAGCGGTGGGTGAGGCCGGCCACGGCGTAGGCCAGGCCGTGCACGGCGTGCAGGCCCGAGCTGCCATAGGACAGCGCCGCGTAGTTGCTGGCGTAGGCCATGCCGCAGCGCGCCTCGGTGTCGCTGCCGTTGACGTAGGTGCGCTTCAGATACTTCGCACAGAGCGAGACGGCCTCACGCGCGAACATCATGGTCAGCGTGGAGCGCCCGCTGTAGCCAGGGTCGGGGCTGCCGGCCCGGTCGAATTCCGTGGAGTCTTGCGTGATGTAGGATTCGATGGCGTGGGTGAAGGCGTCGATGCCCGAGTCGCCGGTGACGCGCGGCGGGCAGGTATAGGTCAGTTCCGGATCGACCAGGGCGATGGCGGGCCGCAGGGAGTTGTCCATGACGGCGACCTTGGTGGCGTTTTCCGGGTCGATCATGATGGCCCCCGGCGTGGCCTCGGAGCCGGTGCCGGCCGTGGTGGGCACGGCCACCAGCGGCAGCGGGCGCACCCCTTCAGGCACGCCGGCGACGAAATCGTGTATGCGCCGGTTCGTGGGCAGCGTCAGGCACAGGCCCTTGGCCAGGTCGATGTTGCTGCCTCCGCCCAAGGCGATCAGGTGATCGGGCTGGTAGTTGCCTTCCAGCAGCGTCTTGGTCGCCGCATCGCACAGCGTGGTGGAGGGGTCGGGGGCGCCGCCATCGAAGACGCGGGTTTCGATGCCCAGGGCCTGGGCCGCGTCGATGTATTCGCGCACCCAGGGTGTGTGGGCCGTGAAGAATTTATCCGTGACGATGACGCCTTTTTTCCAGCCCAGGTGGTGTACCAGGGCGGGCAGCTGGGCGCGCGCGCCAGTGCCGATGATCAGGCGCCCTGGCGGGCAGAAATGGATCAGGTCGGATGGGTTCATTGGGTCTCCTGCGTGTGTTCGCGTTGTGCGATGAATTGGCGGATGGCCGCGGCCACTTCGGCTGTGGCTCCCGAGGGCAGGCCGTGGCCCACCCCCTCGATTGGGTGCATGCTGGCCTGCGCGATGCCGCGCGCCAGCCACAGGCCGTGCAAAAAGGGGCTGTCGGCGTCTTCCGTGCCGTGTATGACGAGCGTGGGCACGCGGATGCGCGCGAGCAGAGCGCTTTGATCGGTGTTGCAGATGGCTTGCCAAGTCCAGGCGGCGGCTTGCGGGTCGGCGGCCTCTTTCATGCCCAGCACCTGCACGCGCTGCGCCGCTTCGCTCTTCAGGGCTTCGGTGTCGTGGCCCGCGAACCAGCGGGTGCGGCACAGCCTGGGGCTGCCCGAGAGCAGGATCAGGCCGCGCGGCGGATGGATGGCGTGGCCGCTGCCGCCCAGGTATTCCAGGGCAATCGACACGCCCAGGCTCCACCCGGCCAGGTAATAGGGCTGCGTGCCAATGTGTTCGTCGATGGCGGCGGCCAGGTCTTGCGCGAAGCAGGGCAGGCGGTAGTCGTCGGCGCCCTGGCCGCGCACCGCATCGGCGCGCCCGCGCAGATTGGGCATCACGAAGTGGGCCTGGTCTTTCAGTGCGCGTGCCACCGGCAGCCACGACGCCGCCGTGCCCTGTATGCCGTGCACGGCCAGCACGGTCACGGAGCCTGTGCCCTCTTGTAGGGGTTTCATGTTCTGGTGTGCTATTAATATATTAGTTGAATAATAGCAGCTGGAAGCGGCATTGCAATAGGGAAGAGCCGCAGGGTGGGGCGCGGGCGGGGCGCCTTGAGGTGCTCGTGGGGCATGCCACCCTTGGCCGATGTTGGGTGGCCGGACGGTTTGCCTAAGGAGCTACAGATCGAGCACCAGCCGTTCGCTGTGGCAGCGCGACACGCAAGCGGTCAGATAGTGGGCGCGTTCGTCTTCGTCCAGGATGAAGTCATTGTGCTCGACCTCGCCTTCCAGATAACGGATGCGGCAGGTGCCGCACAGGCCGGACAGACACGAGGTTTCGATGGCGATGCCGGCCTTTTCCAAGGCCGTGGCAATGGACTCGTCGGCCGGCACGGCAATGAGCCTGCCGGTGCTGGCGATCTGAATCTGGAAGCTGCCCGGCGCGCGGGCCGCCGACAGTATGGGCGAGGGCTCGGGCGCCTTGAAGTGTTCGCAGTGCACGCTGCCCTTGGGCCAATGCTGGGCAGCGGCCGCGCAGGCTTGCATGAAGCCGCCGGGTCCGCAGTAGTACAGCGCGGTGCCAGGCGCCGGCGCCCGCAGCAGGCCGGCGATGTCCAGGCCGTTTTTCGGGTCGCCCCCATCGAAGTGGAAGCTGGCCTGGCCGGCCTGTTCCAGCGCCGTCATGGTGTCGCGAAACGCCAGGTGCTCCAGGTCTTTGGCGCAGTAGTGCAGCATGAAGTCGCGCCCCTGCCGCTGCAGGGTGTGGACCATGCTTTTCAAGGGGGTGATGCCGATGCCGCCTGCCAGCAGGATCACCGTGCGTGCCGTGTCGTCCAGGCGGAACTGGTTGCGTGGCTGGCTCACGGTCACGGACGAGGACACAGTGAGGGCGGCATGCAGCTGCCTGGAGCCGCCGCGCCCATGCTCGTCCCTGAGCACGGCAATGAGGTAGCGGTGGCGTTCGGCCGGGTCGTTGCATAAAGAATACTGGCGCACGAAACCGCCTGGTACGTGGACGTCGATATGGGCCCCTGCGGTGAAGGCGGGCAGGACCTGCCCCTGCGGATGCACCAGCTCGAACGAGTGAATGCCAACTCCCTCATAACGGACTTGCCGGACCATCAGTTCGAGCGTGGCCGGGGCGGTGGAAGGCGTATCTTGCATGCTTGAACTCCTGTACTTGAGGTGGCATTGGTCAGCCTTGTGGCGCCAGCGGGCCTCGCGGCCGGCGGCCTCCCCACAGGGGGGTTGCCGCCGTCGCGGGTGCCGCTGGCCTATTGCGCAAGCGCCAGCGCCTGCTCTTCCAGTTCGCGCTGCAGCTGCTGTTCCAGGGCTTCCATCTTGCCGCGCACGTAGTCGCTGCGTTCCTGCGCGGGCATGGCATCGCTTTCCGTCAGGATGTTGACCACTTGCCGGGCGAGAAGGCGGCGCCGGCGGACTTCCTGGGTCACGTCGCTGACCTCGGGCAGGTTGAACACATTGCCCGTGCAGTAGCTGTTGGGGGCCCCGCCCATGGTCTTGAACCATTCGGCAAAGCTGTGCGCCGACGCGGCCGGGTTGGACCCGCGCAAGGCATCTTTCAGCAGCTTGCGGAACATGTACACGCCGGCGTCGAACTTCGTGGGGTTCTCCAGGGCATGCACGGCGATGGGCCGCTGACTGACGATGGCCTCGTAGTCGCCCGGCGCGTACTGCGTCTCTTTGTAGTTGTGGCGCTCGCGGTGGTTCTTCGGGATGGGCGGCATGTCCTCCAGCTTGTACTTGCCGAAGCGCTCGGGGCGGCGCATGGCCACCTGACCCTCCAGGAAGTCGATGGTCTCGTAGCCCACCAGGTTCTTGTCGCCCACGCTGCGAGTGTCGATGCCTGGCCCCATGACGCGCCAGCCGATCATCTTGCTGTTTTCATCGTCCACCGGCACCGTCCAGCGAATCATGTGAAAGCGGCTGAAGAGCTTTTTCTGCTTGCCGTCTTCCGAGGTATAGGCATGCAGGCTGAGGTTGGGCAGCACTTGGTGCTGCACCCGAATGTGCATGTGCTCCTTGTCGGCCCGGCGCGCCCCGGCGCAGGCCAGCCCGCGCCCCTGGTGGATGGGGATGAACTGCATGTCGGGGGCGACCTCCATGGTAGCGGCGCCCACCTCGTCGAAGGTCGTGCCCTGGAAGTGGCCACCCGTCACGCTGATCTTGGCGTGCAAGGACATGGTGTGGAAGTTGTCAGCGGAATTGTCCTGGACCTGCAGCCAGTTGCAATGCTGGAAGTTGCTGTAGGGCACGAGCTCGTCGCCGGGCAGCACGGTGAAGTTGCCCTCCCATTCGGGGAAGGCAGGTTCTTCATCGGGCGGGCCCATATAGGCAAACACGAGGCCGTGGCGCTCGAAGGCCTTGTAGGCGCCCTGCTGGATCGAGCGGGCAAATTTTTCTGCTTCCTTTTCCTCGCCCTTGGGGAAGGGGGCCTTCAGGCAAGTGCCGTCCACGTCGAACACCATGCCGTGGTAGCAGCACTGGATGCCGTGCTCCTGGATGGCGCCGTATTCCAGCGAGGCGCCGCGATGCACACAGTGGGCGTGCAGCAGCCCCACCTTGCCCGAGCCGTCGCGAAAGGCCACGAGCTCTTCGCCCAGGATCTTCAGATAACGCGGCGTATCGGTCAGCTCCATCGACATGCACACGGGGTGCCAGAAGCGGCGCATGTATTCGCCCAGCGGCGTGCCTGGTCCGACTTGTGTGAGCTCGGGGTCGGGAGCCGGCACCTGGTTCGAGTAGTAGCCGCCAAAGGGCGTGAGTTTTTTGGGAGGGGTGGCGCCGGTGCTGCGCCGTTCGCCCGCTACGTCCATGGGACGCTTGATTTCAGTGATCATCGCGATTTTCCTTTGCGTGAATGCTGCGTCTGAGTGGCCTGTGTCTGAGCTGCCTTCGATGGTGGCAGCTTCTGTGAGTTCTGTGTTCTGAACTCTGTATACAGATAGTAAATAGATGGGAATTCGCTGTACATCAGGGTAAACACGGATTTTGGAGCCGAGGCTGGATCGCCCAAGGCTTGGAGGCCCGACGGCTGGCCGGCTTTCCTGGGATACGCGTGCAAGTTTTCTTTCCCGGCGGCAGATGGTAATGTATCTGTACTCTGAATACATAAAGTGACATCATGAAAGCCCAACTGACCAGACTCAAGGCGCGCCCGGATTATGTGGACGAGGTCTACAAGGCACTGCGCGATGCCATTTGCGAGGGAGACCTGGCGCCGGGAGCCCGCATCACGCAAGAGGAAGTGGCCGAACAGATGGCGGTGTCGCGCTCGCCGGTGTTGCAGGCCATACGGCTGCTGAAAAACGACGAATTTCTCGTGGATGCGCCGGGCCGCGGGGTGATGGTGGCGCCGCTCGATCCCCAGTGGATTGCCCATCTTTACGAGATTCGCGGGGCGCTTGACGCGCTGGCTGCGCGTCTGGCCGCGCAGCGCAAACAGGCGCTGGACCCGCGCCTGATCGAAAACGGGCGCAAGGCAGCCGCGGGAACGGTCGTCAAGGCTCTGATCGACACGGACATGGCCTTTCACAGCGCGGTGTACCAAGCCTCCGGCAATCCGCTGATCCTGCGCACGGAACGTTTTCACTGGGTGCATTTGCGCCGCGTCATGGGCGCCGTGCTGCAGTCCTCGAGCCAGCGCGCGAGCATCTGGCAGGAACACCAGGCGATTGCCGAAGCCATTGCCCAGGGGGAAGTGCAGCGTGCGGGCGAGCTGGCCGAGCAGCATACGCATCGCGCCAGCGTGGAATTGCTGCGGCGCCTGGGCGAAGTGCTGGCCGAGGCGCCGGTCGAACCGGCCTGATGATCCGGCGCCATGCCCGCGCTGCGGGGGCGGGCATGGGTGTAGAGACGGAGGTGGAGATCGCTCCAGGTGCGGGTGCGGCAGCGTTCCTGCCGCACCTGCTGGCTAGGCGCGGGTCCGCGCGCTGCTGTTGACCTGCTTGGCCGAGAGCCGGAAGGTCAGGAAGCAGCCGATGATCATGCTGGCCGCCAGGCCATACACCCCGGCCCCGGTGCTGCCCGTGTTGGTCTGCAGCCAGCCGATGAGGTAGGGGCTGATCACGCCCGATACGCTGCCCACCGAGTTGGCCAGGGCAATGCCCGCGGCAGCGGCTGCCCCGCCCAGGATGGCGGGCGGAATCGTCCAGAACTGCGAGATCGTGGTCATCACGCCCATGGTGCCCACCGTCAGGGCAATCATGGCGAACCAGGTGTTGTTGGCGTAGATGACGCTCAGGCACAGGCCCAAGGCGCCGATTGCGCCTGGCAGGGCCAGGTGCCAGCGCCGTTCACCCGTTGTGTCGGAGTGGTGGCTCACCGCGACCATGGCCAAGGTGGCGGCCGCGTAGGGGATGGCGGCCAGCAGGCCGATATGGAAGTCGCTTGTCACGCCGCTGTTCTTGATGAGCGAGGGAAGCCAGAAGCTCACGCCATACAGGCCCATGGTGAAGCAGAAGTAGATCAGGCTCATGAGCAGGATCTTGGGACTGGTCAGGCCTTCACGGATGGAGTGCAGCGCGTGCCCGCTGCGGTCATGGTCCAGGTTGCGTTCGATCAGCTGCTTCTCCGCGGGGCTCAGCCATTTGGCGTGCTCCACTTTGTCATCCAGGTAAAACCAGGCCACGATGCCGATGAGGACGGTGGGCAGGCCCTGTAGCAGGAATAGCCATTGCCAGCCCGCCAGGCTGTGGTGGTCGGCGAAGTGGTCCAGCATCCAGCCCGAAAGCGGTCCGCCGATCACTCCCGCCATGGGGATGCCGGTGAGGAAAAGGGCGGTGACCTTGCTGCGGCGTGAAGCCGGGAACCAGTAGGTGAGGTACAGCAAAATGGCGGGGATGAAGCCGGCCTCGGCCACGCCCAGCAGAAAGCGCATGACGTAGAAGCTGGTCTCGGAGGTGACGAACATCATGCCTGCCGAGACCAGGCCCCAGGTCACCATGATGCGTGCGATCCAGCGCCGGGCACCCACCTTCAGCAGCACCAGGTTGCTGGGCACTTCAAAGAGCAGATAGCCCACGAAAAAGATGCCCGCGCCAAAACCGTAGGCTGCTTCGCTCAGGCCCAGGTCGCTGAGCATTTGCAGCTTGGCGAAGCTGACGTTGATGCGATCCAGATAGGCGCAGACGTAACAGAGAAAAAGGAACGGCAGCAGGCGCCAGATCACTCGGACGTAGATTTGCTGCTCGGTGCGCATGGGGCCGCTGGCCGCCTGGTGGGCAAAGGGCGGCGCCATGGGCGTATTGAAGGGGGGCTGTGCGACACCAGCACTGTCTTGCTCTTGCATGTTTGTCTCCTTTATTTTTTTCAGAAGGGTCCCGCAACTGCAAAAAGGGGGCCTGCCTGCCCGTGGCGCGTGCGTCACGGGCAGGCAGGCCGCCGAATTTTTACTCGAACATGTCGGGCTGGGTGGCCACCAGCTCATTCCAGATCGTCTGGAAGTGCAGCCAGCCGATGTATTCGCTGCCCACGTGCTCGTGGCTGTAGCGGGCACGCTCGGGGGTGACCAGCTGCGGCGTCTGGCCGGTGGCGGCAATCATCAGCTCTTGCTGGCAGCAGCGTTCCAGCGCAATGAACCAGAAGGCGGCGGCTTCGATGCTGTGCCGGCTGGCCGTGAGCAGCCCATGATTCTGGTGGATGGCCGCCTTGACGCCGGCGAAGGCCTGCGCCACTTCGTGCCCGGCCTTCACTTCCACAGCCACCTGGCCCGCCTCTTTTTTGATGACGACGTGGTCTTCGTAGAAAGCGCAGGCGTCCTGGGTGATGGGGCGGATGGGCAGGCCCAGCGAGGCGAAGGCCGTGCCGTAGGGGGTGTGGGCGTGGCACATGGCCACGATGTCGGGATGGGCCTCGTGGACGGCGGCGTGCAGGACGAAGCCGGCGCGGTTGATCGCGTGGCGTCCTTCCACGACCTGTCCAGTGTGGTCGGCAAGGATCAGGTTCGAGACTTTCACCTGCGAGAAGTGCACGGCCATGGGGTTGGTCCAGTACAGGTTCGGGTGCTCAGGGTCGCGGATGGTCAGGTGTCCGGCAAAGCCGTAGTCGAACCCCTGCAGCGCAAAGGCGCGACACGCGCCCACCAGGCGCTCCTTCAGGTGCTGGCGTTGCTCGGCCGCGGTCTTGAACGTGGGCAGCTCGGGGAAGATGAGCCCCGTCTGCTCGGGCTGATAGATCGAGATGCGTCCGTTGCTCAAAGGCAGGCTTTGGGCGGTGTTGGGTAATGCGGCCATGAAAGATCTCCTGTGCGCGGTTGGTGCGCTGATGCAAGGCTTGGATGAAAGGTGCTTCATCTTCAGCCAGGCTTAACCCATTGACAAACGATCGTTTTTCATGAAAACATGAATTACATTCATGTTTTTGTGCCCAGGCCGTCATGCGTCGAGTCCCCAATTTTTCCCTGCTCAGGGCCTTCGAGGCCGCGGCCCGCCTGGGCAGCTTTACCCTGGCCGCTCAGGAACTGCACCTGACGCAATCGGCGATCAGCCATCAGGTGCGGAAGCTGGAAGAGCACGTGCAGCGCCCTTTGTTCTTGCGGCGCAACCGGCGCGTGCAGCTCACGCCCGAGGGCGCGCGCCTGCAAGAGAGCCTCTCGCGCGTGTTCGATGCCATCGAGGCGGCCTGCGGCGAGGTGCGCCTGGCCCCGCACGCGCACGTGCTGGCCGTGCATTGCCCGCCCAGCCTGGCGGTGAAGTGGCTCAGTCCGCGCCTGCCCGGCTTCATGCAGGCGCATCCGAACATCACCATCCGGCTGACTTCGGGGGCCGAGCCCATTCATCTCTTGCGGGCGCAAGAGGTTGATCTGGCCATCTCGTACCGCCACGCACCGGCAGCCCCCGGCATTGTGGCCTGCGCGCTGGGGACCGAGCGCAACGTTCCCTTGTGCGCCCCGTCGCTGCTGCGCGCCGGCCAGCCGCTGGCCGAGCAGATACAAACCCTGCCGCTGATTGATTCCCAGCTCAACCCGGTGAGCTGGCCCCAGTGGTTCGCCTTGAACCGCCTGCCGCTGCCGGGACGCGCCCGCTTGTCGTTTGATCGCGCCGCCCTGGCCATTTCCTCCGCCGTCGATGGCGTGGGCGTTGCCCTCGAGAGCGTGCGCCTGGCCGAGCAGGAACTGGCCAGCGGGGCGCTGGTCGAACTGGGGTGTGGCGAGTTTCAGGCCATGGACGTGGAAACGCACTTCCTGTCCTATCGTGCCAGCGAGGCCGAAGTCGAGAAGATTCACGTGTTTCGGGACTGGCTGATGGCGCAGTGCGCCGCGCCGCACGCTTAGGCCAAGCCTGCGGCTGCGCGCGGAATACCGCCGCAACAGGCGCTGTGCGCCGACTTGCCACAGAACGAGAAGAATGCGTTGACATCGGTGCGCGCCTGCCGGTATTATTGGTACTACTTGTTTGGTAGTACCAATTTTTCATATCCAGGTGTAGTGCTGGTGTTTCCACAAAGGAGAGTGCGATGGAGGCAGTGACGAGAAAGCGGCGGTTCAGCGGCTGGGGGTTTGAGGACCAGGCTCCCACGAGGGAAGAAATCAAGCATCTTGATTCGGTATGGGGAAAGTATTTCAAGGTGGATCGCTTCGATCCGACCCCCGCCCCTCAGGCTGACGAAATCACGCTGCGCGCCCCGCGAGTCGCGGTGCCTGACAAGATTGCTCATCTTTGTACTGTGGATCATCTCGAACGGCTGAACCACTGCTACGGCAAGTCGGCCCACGATTTTGCCCGCATGTTGCGCCGGGACTTTTCCAATCCGCCGGACGTCATTGCGCTGCCTCGCAATGAACAGGATGTGATCGACGTCCTGGACTGGTGCGATACCGTAGGCGCGGTGGCCATTCCCTATGGCGGCGGCTCTTCCGTGCAAGGGGGCGTGACCCCGCCGCGCGACCAGGGCGACCGTCCGGTGGTGACGATCGACCTGCGCCACTTGTCCAAGGTGCTGGAGCTGGACCCCACGTCCCAGGCGGCCCGTGTGCAGGCCGGCGTCTATGGTCCTCATCTGGAAAGCCAGCTCAAGCCCAGCGGTTTTTCCTTGCGCTTCTATCCGCAATCGTTCGAGTTCTCCACCCTGGGCGGCTGGATCGTCACGCGCGCGGCGGGGCACCATACCACCATAGATACGCAAATCGACGATCTGGTCGAGAGCTTGCGCGTGGTCACCCCCTCGGGCATCGCCGCGTCGCGGCGCATTCCGAAATCGGGGGCGGGCGTCAGTCCGGACCGCCTGTTCATCGGCTCGGAAGGCATTTTGGGCATTGTGACCGAGGCCTGGATGCGGCTGCGCCAGCGGCCCAAGTGGCGGGCCTCGGCGGCGTTTCGCTTCAAGGACTTTTATGCGGGCGCCGAAGCCGTGCGGGCCTTGTCGCAATCGGGCCTGTATCCCTCCAACTGCCGCTTGATTGATGCCAATGAGGCGTTGGTGACAGGGGCCGGCAACGGGCAAGATGCGATCCTGATCGTTGGCTTCGAATCGGCCGACCATCCGCTTGATGACTGGATGAAGCGGGCAAGCGAGCTGTGCGCCGATCATGGTGGCGTGACGGATGCGGCGGGCGAGGCGACCGACTCCCACTTGAAGGGCGCCTCCGGCCAGTGGCGCAACACCTTCATCCGCGCGCCCTTCTTCCGTGAGCACCTGACCGCTTGCGGCATCATGCGGGAGACCTTCGAGACTTCCGTGACCTGGGACAAGTTCAAGGAGTTCCACGGCAAGGTGAAAGGCGCCATCGAGACCGCGGTCCAAGAGGTGACGGGCCGGCCCGGACTGGTGACCTGCCGCTTCACGCATACGTATTCGGACGGCCCGGCGCCTTACTTCACGTACTGCGCCCTGGGAAATAAAGAAAAGCTCTCGGAGCAGCTGTGGCAGATCAAGACGGCGGCATCGAATGCGCTGATTGGCAATGGCGGTACGATTACCCACCACCATTCCATAGGCCGCGATCACCGGCAGTGGTATGACCAACAACGCCCCGAGGTCTTTGCCAAGGCGCTGCGCGCCGCCAAGCAGGCCCTGGATCCCAAAGGGACGCTCAACCCGGGCGTGCTCATTACGCCATGAGCTTCGGGTCCGCCGGCCCGGGAGGCGAGCCCGCCGGGCTCCAGGGCGGCGGGCCGATCATATACAGAGGGAACCTATGAGTAGCGGTGTTCTGCAAGGTGTACGCGTACTGGATCTGACCAGGGTGCTGGCGGGGCCGTGGGCCACGCAGATTTTTGCCGATATGGGGGCCGACGTCATCAAGGTCGAGCGTCCCGGCCGCGGCGACGATACGCGTGGCTGGGGGCCTCCGTTTCTGAAGGATGCGCAAGGGCAGGACACCGCGCTGGCCGCTTACTTCCTGGCCGCAAATCGCGGCAAGAAGTCGGTGACCATCAATATTGCAACGCCCGCGGGGGCCGATCTCGTGCGCCGCCTTGCCCAGCATTGCGACGTGGTGCTGGAAAACTACAAGGTGGGCGACATGCGGCGCTACGGGCTGGATTATGCCGCCTTGAGTGCGGTGAATCCACGCCTGGTCTATTGCTCCATTACGGGGTTCGGGCAAAGCGGGCCTTACCGGGAACGGGCGGGCTACGACTTCATCATCCAGGGCATGGGGGGCTTGATGAGCGTCACCGGCCCCAAAGAGGGGCAAGAGGGCGCGGGACCTTGCAAGGTGGGCGTCCCCATTGCCGACCTGATGACGGGCATGTACGCCAGCTCCGCCATTCTGGCCGCTTTGCTGCATCGCAACAAGACGGGTGAAGGGCAGTATATCGACATGGCCTTGCTCGACGTGCAGGTGGGTTTCCTGGCAAACCAGAATATGAATTATCTGGCCAGCGGGAAGTCGCCTCGGCGGATGGGGAATGCGCACCCGAATATCGTGCCGTATCAGACGTTCAATACGGCCGATGGCGCCATGAACCTGGGGGTGGGAAATGATGGCCAATTTGCCAAGTTCTGCAGAGTGGCAGGGCTTGAAGCGCTGGTCACGGATCCCTTGTATGCGACGCATTCGGCTCGAATTGACCATCGCGATACCCTCGTGCCCATCGTCGCGCAGCGCATGTTGGCGCACACCAGCCAGTATTGGAGCGATGCGCTGAATGCCGCCGGGGTTCCCTGTGGCAGCGTCAATACGATTGCGGAGGTCTTCCAGGACCCTCAGGTACAGTCGCGCGGGATGAAGGTTTCTCTGCCGCATCCGGTGGCCGGCCACGTCGATCTGGTGGCCAATCCGATCAAGTTTTCCAAAACGCCGATTCAGTACGAGGCGCCGCCTCCCGCGCTGGGCGAGCATACCGAGGCGGTGCTGGCGCAGCTGCTGGGGCTTGCGGACAAAGAGCTTGAGGCGCTCAAGGCGCAGGGCGTGGTCTGAGGTCCCGTCGGTTGACGCGTGACACGTAATGGGCTTCAATCAGAGTTGTTGCGGTGCGGCAATACTGCCGCATCCGCCCGGCTTGTTTGGTGGGTGGGCCAGGCGCCATGCCTGGCTTTCCGAAACTTAACAGAACAGCTTTCCTTCCAGTCTATGGCCAGAAACAATAGTCCCTCGACCGTCATCGTCGAGACTCTCTCCTATATTCGCACCCATCGCCTGGAATCGGGCGATCGCCTGCCTTCCGAGCGGCTGCTGGCCGAGAAGTTCGGGGTGGGCCGTGGCGCGGTGCGTGAAGCGCTGATGATGCTCGAGTGCATGCGCGTGGTCGAACGCAGGCCGAATTCCGGCATCTATCTGCGCGATTTGGGGGCGGACAGCAGTATCGAAGCAACCGTGCTGCAAAGCTCGCTGGGGCTGCCTTTGTCTCGGGAAGAAGTGAAAAACGCCATGGAAGTGCGCCGCATATTGGAAATCAATACCGTGCGTATTGCCTGTGAGCGGCGCTCCGAGGAAGATTTGCAGCATATTCGGTCGATCTTGCAGGAAAGCGATGCGCGCATCAAGCGCAAGGCGCCCATCGACGAACAAGACCGCGACTTTCACTTGGCCATTGTTGCCGCCACGAAAAATACGGTTTTGGTGCGGGTCGTCAATTCTTTTTATTTCTTATCGCAATCGCGCCGGAAAATTTACTTTTCCAATATTCAACGGTGTGTTCGGTCCAACGAACAGCACAAGGCCATCTTCGAGGCCATTGAGGCCCAGTCGGCGGAGCGCGCCGTGCTGCTCATGCAGAACCACCTGGGTTCGGTGGAAAACGACTGGCAGTCGGCCTTGTCCGATACCGACAAGCCGGCGGAGGGCCCCGAGGCCACCGCCAGCCTGGCCTGAGCGCTTCAGCTCTTGATGGAAACCGCCTTGGTGTTCAAGTAGGGCTCCAGGGCTTCCTGGCCGCCTTCCGAGCCGTAGCCGGAATCTTTTACGCCGCCAAACGGGAATTCGGCGGGCGCATAGGACGCCTGGTTGATCCAGAGCATGCCGGTTTCCAGTGCTCTGGACAGCAGTTCCACATTTTTATACGCGCTGGTGTAGGCATAGGCTGCAAGCCCGTACGGCAGGCGATTGGCTTCGGCAATGGCGTCCTCCAGGGTGCGAAACGGCTGAATGCCCGCGATGGGGCCAAAGGGCTCGACATTGAATAGGCTCGCCTGGCTCGTGATTTTGCCGATGACGGTGGGGGCGTAGAAATTTCCCTTGTCGCCCACGGTCGTCCCCCCGGTGAGGATGTCGGCCCCGGCGCTGCGTGCGTCCGATACGATGCTTTCCATGGCGGTGATGCGCCTGGTATTGGCCAGCGGCCCCAGCGTGGTGCCTTCCTGCAGCCCGTCGCCCAGGTGCAGCGCTTCGGCGTGGTGCACGAACAGGCGCGTGAATTCCGGGACCAGGCTGTCTTGCACCAGGAATCGGGTGGGCGAGATGCAGACCTGGCCGGCATTGCGGAACTTGGCGCCCGCCATGGTTTTGGCGGCCTGTTCCACGTCGGCGTCGCCGGCAATGATGACTGGCGCGTGTCCGCCCAGCTCCATGGTGACCCGTTTCATGTGCTGTCCGGCCAGGGCGGCCAGCATTTTGCCCACGGCGGTGGACCCCGTGAATGAGACTTTACGAATGACGGGGCTGGAGATCAGGTAATGGGAAATTTCGGCGGGATTGCCGTAGACCAGCCCCAGCACGCCGGGCGGCATGCCCGCTGCCACGAACGCGTCGAGCAGCGCGGCGGGGGCGGCGGGCGTCTCTTCGGCCGCCTTGCAGAGAAAGGAGCACCCGGCGGCCAGGGCGGCGCTGAGCTTGCGCACTACCTGGTTGATGGGAAAGTTCCAGGGGGTGAAGGCTGCCACCGGGCCGATGGGTTCTTTCAGCACCAGCTGCTGGCTGCCGATTTGCCGCGGCTGCAGGACCCGCCCCTGCACGCGCAGGCCTTCGTCGGCAAACCACTCGATGATAGCGACGGCGGCCTGTACTTCAGCCTTGGCCTCGAAGAGGGGCTTGCCCTGTTCCAGCGTGATGAGGCGCGCCGTGGCATCGGCCCGCTCTTTGAGGATTCCTGCCGCGCGCCGCATGGTGGCCGCGCGTTCGGCGGCCGGGGTATGGCGCCACGTCTGGAAGCCTGTGCTGGCCGCCGACAGCGCGCGGTCGAGATCTGCCGTGCCGGCGTGGGCAACCGCGCCAATGCGCTCTCCCGTTGCGGGGTTGACGACGTCGATCTGCTTGCCGCTTGAGGCGTCCACCCATTGGTTGTCGATGAGCAGCTGGGTGTCGGGATAGGAGTTCGCGTTCATGGTCTGTGTCTTGAGTTCCGGTTGTTTGCCAGGCCTGGGGCCGGTCACTGTCTGTCGGGGGCGTCGGCTCGTCCCCGGATGACGTCCGCCATCCGCTCCGCCATGGCCATGATAGGCAGGTTCGTGTTGCCGCCCGTGAGGGTCGGCAAGACCGAGCCGTCTATCACCCGCAGGCCCTCGATGCCGCGTACTTTCATTTCCGGGTCGACCACCGAGGCGGAATCGGACCCCATGCGGCAGGTGCCCACGGGATGATAAACGGTCTCTGAAAAATCCCTCAGCCAGTTGTCCCGGGTTTTTTTGTCCCCGAACGCGTCCTTGTCCAGCGGCTGCTTGATGTGATCGGCGAAGGGCCGGCGCCCGACGATGTCGCACAGCTCGGCGATGCCGTGGCTCAGGCTCTCGAAGTCGGAGGGTTCTTGCGCCAGCTGGGGATCAATGAGGGGCGCGCTGCCAGGGTGGGCGCTGGACAGGCGGACGGTGCCACGGCTCTTGGGCCGCAGCTGGCACACCCGGATGGCGAATCCGTGGGGAACGTGCGAGCCGGGCGGGGGGCTGCGCAGCGCCAGGATGAAGTGCGCCTGCCATTCGGGCACCGGGTCGGATTTGTTCGGCCCCCAGAAGGCCCCGGCCTCGATGCCGTGCGAGGCGGCCACTCCCTTGCCGGTGCAGAGGTATTGCGCCCCGGCCATCGCGCCGCGTATCCAGCCCAGATAGGGCGTGAGCGTGGTGGGTTCGGACGCCTCGAAGCGGATGGTGCAATCCAGGTGGTCTTGCAGGTTGCCGCCCACCTCCGGCGCATCCAGGGCTACCGGGATGCCGACCGATTCCAGGTGGCTGGCGGGCCCAATGCCCGAGAGCATCAGGAGCTGGGGCGAGCCGATGCTGCCCGCCGTGAGCAGGATCTCGCGGCTGGCTCGGACCGACTCTTCTCGTCCGTGGCGCGTGATGGCAATGGCCCTGGCCCGCTTGCCTTCGAGGATGACCCGGTTGACCTGGCAGTGGGTGTAGATCGTCAGGTTTTTTCGCGGGCCCGCACGGTCCAGGTATTTGAAGGCGCCCGAGCGTTTGCCGTCGGCAATGCTCAGTTCATAAAAACCCGCCCCGATTTGGGATGCGCCGTTGAACCCGTGGTTTTCCGGGATTCCGATGGTTGCCGCGCTTTCGACGAAGGCCTGCATGGCTTCGCGCCGCGGGCCGTAAGACAGCCGGATGGGACCGGAAAACCCCCGGTTTGGATCGCCTTTTTGCGCGACCAGGCTGGCGTCTTCCAGCTTCTTGAAGTAGGGCAGCAGCGACGAATACCCCCACTGTGGCAGGCCGTTGGCGGCCCAGGAGTCGTAGTCGTACGCATTGCCGCGGATGGCAATCATGGAGTTGATGGACGAGGAGCCCCCGACGACCCTGCCGCGCGGGATGTAGATTTTCCGATCGTGCAGCGCCGCCTGGGGCGCCGTCCAGTAACGCCAGTTGTATTTGCTGCTGTGGTACAGCACGCGTATGCCGGCGGGCATATTGACGAAAATCGAGGTGGATGAGCCCGCTTCCACGAGCAGGACGTTCACGCTGGGGTCTTCGCTCAGGCGCGAGGCCAGGACGCAGCCTGCCGAGCCCGCCCCAACGATAATGTAGTCATACTCTTTCATGACGGTGAGAATCCTTTAACAATGGGTTGAAGTCCGACGGTTTCAGAGCGCCATCTCTTTCAGTACGCTTTTCCGCACCTTGCCGTTGGGCGCCACCGGCAGTTCGTTCAAAATGACGATACGCTGCGGCACCTTGTAGTGGGCGAGCCGGCTTGCGACGAAATGCAGGGCGTCCTCGGGGCTGATGGCGGCACCTTGGGCGGGTTCGATGAAGGCGATGATGTCTTCGTTATCCGAGGTCGGCCTGCCGATGACGGCCGATACCAGGACGGCCGGGTGCGCATTGAGCACGGCCTCGATCTCCGCTGGATACACGTTGAATCCGGAATGGATGATCAGCTCCTTCGAGCGGCCTATGATGAACAGTTCGCCATCGGGCGCCTGTTCCACGATGTCTCCGGTCCTCAGATAGCCATCGTCGGTCATAGCCGCGGCTGATTGTTTGGGCTTGCCATAATACCCAAGCATGACGTTGGGTCCTTTCACCATAAGCTCGCCCGTGGCCGGAATCGTCTGGTGGCCGTCATCGCCCTCAATTCGGACCTCGACTCCGGGGATGGGAAATCCGATGCCGGTCTTGCCATCGCCGCGTCGATTGCGGGTGCGGCTGATGGTGGGCGAGGTTTCGGTGAGCCCATAGCCGTTTTGCAAGACGGTGTCGAAAAGGGTTTCCACGTCATTTCGCAGGGTCAGGCTCAGCGGCGCCGTACCGGTGTAGACATACCGCAGGCGGTTGGGGCTCAGGGAAATGCCGGCCGTCGATGCGTAATGCACCATCTTGGAAAGCATGGCGGGCACCGCGAAGAAAATCGTCAGGACTCCCGCCTGGATCAGCTCCGTTGATTCCTTCAAAGAGAAGCGTGGCCTGACGTGGATGTGGGCGCCCGCGCACAGCAGGCTTTGCATCAGCGTGAGGCCGTACGAATGGGACATGGGCAGCACGCAGAGCACGACGTCTTCGGGCCGGTGCGGATTGCTCCTGACCTGGGGCGAGGCCACGTAGCCCAGGTTCTGGTGGCTGAGCATGACGCCCTTGGGGTGGCCGGTGGAGCCGGTGGTGTAGATGACGACCGCGACTTGCCTGGCGGGGTCCTCGTACACGGCCTCGGCCTGGGCCTGGGGGTTGGCGCCCGAGACCTTGATGGGGCCAATGCTGGAGAACTCGTAGAGCGCCGCCTGGGCCCTCTCGGCGTGCGCATCGGCTTGCGTGGACACGCGATGGACGTAGAGCGTCCTGCCAGGTTGGCAATCGTGGTGGATCTGGTCCAGCTCTCGTTCCCCGAGCCTGGCGTTGGCAAGCACGGCCCAGGCATCAAGCGCGCTCAGTGCATATAGCAGCACGATGGCGGCAATCGAGTTTTCGCAGACCAGCAGGACCTTGTCCCCAGCGCCGATACCCAGCGCCTTCAACCGGGGAGCGGTGGTTTGCACGGCCTGTATCAGCTCGGCATAGGTCCAGGTCCGGCCGTTTTCATCGGTGATTGCGGGGCGGTCGGGACCGTGCCGTGCGCCCTCGTCCAGAATCCTGTGTATTCTTCTTGGAATGCCAGACAGCGAATTCATGAAGCAGCCTCAGCGGGTGGGAAAGGGGATGAACGTTTGTCGTGTTTGCATGACGTGCCTTGGTGCATTCATCCCTTCACCGCGCCGGAAGACAGCCCGGCAATGAAGTAGCGGTAGCAGAAGGCAAGGATGACGAACAGGGGTAGGGCGATGAGAGAGGCGCCCGCCAATATGGGTCCCCAGCGCAGGTCTTGTGCCGCCAGCATCGAGGCCAGCGCAACCGGCAGCGTTTTATTGGCGTCGCTCGTAATCAATATCAGCGCGAACACGTAGTCCGACCACGACAGCAGGAAGGAAAATATTCCCACGGTGATCAGACCAGGCGCGGTGAGCGGCAAAATGATGCGGGTGAAGGCGCCAAATTGCGAGCAGCCGTCCACCATGGCGGCTTCTTCCAGATCGAAGGGCATGGATCGGAAAAAGCCCCAAAGCAGCCACACGCCCAGCGGCAGCACCATGCCCAGGTGGGCGCACAAAAGGCCCCACAGGCTGTCGGACAGCCCGATGGATTGAAAGAACACCGACATGGGAATGGCCAGCATGAGCGGCGGAAACATGTACGCGAACAGCATGGAGGCAATCAGCGTCGTCTTTCCACGGAATCGCAGCCGCGTGGCGCCGTAGGCGATGAATACGGACAGCAGCATGGAGATTGCGATCGTCGCCACGGCCACGATCACACTATTCAGGAAATTGACGGGGTAATCCGTGACTTCCAGCAGGTTCTGGTACGAATGCAGGTCGGGCGGCCAGAAGACGAGCGAAGCACTCCTGAACAGATCCGTTCCCGATCGGAGGCTGGAGAGGATCATCCAGTAGATGGGAAAGAAAGAGTAGATGACGACGAGGGCCACGAGCAGATAGAGAAAATATCTTCTGGGCGGCGTCTTGCTGACGTAGGAAGCCATCTCTATCCCCTTGGGTTCGTTGCGAATCTGGCGTGTGGTGCGAAAAGCATCTGGATGTCCTGCTCCGAGGTGAGTGTGCTGGTGGCCTTGCTAGACGGGATTCTTGGCATCGTCGATGGGAAACAGCTTCAGGTACAGCAGGACGACGACGGCAAGCAGGAGGAAGGACACGGTGGCCACGGTTGCGCCGCTGCCAAGATTGAATTCCACGAAGGCGCGCCGATACGCCAAGATGGGCAGCGTCTCCGTCTGGTCCAGCGGCCCGCCCTTGGTCAGCAGCCAGATGACGTCAAACTTGTTGAACATCCATATGCTGCGCAGCAAGATGACGATGATCAGGATGGACTTGAGGCCCGGAAACGTGATGTGCCAGAACTGTTGCCACGCGGTGGCGCCGTCGACGCGCGCGGCCTCGTACAGGTGCTCGGGAATGTTTTGCAGTGCGGCCAGCACGCAGGTGGTGACGAACGGGGTCCAGAGCCATAGGCTCACCAGCACGATCATGCCCTTGGCGGACCAGGCGTCGGCCCCCCAGTCGAACATGCGCAGCCCCACGGCGCTGGTCGCGTATTTGATCAGCCCATAGTTCGGGTCGAAGATCCATTTACCCACCAGGACGGCGACCACGGGCGGGAGGAAATACGGCAGCACGGCCAGGGCGCGCACCACGCCCTGGCCATGAAATTTCTGGTTCAGGACCAGGGCAATGGCCACGCCAATCACGGTTTGCAGCAGAATCGCGCTCAGCGAAATCTCCAGTCCGTTGACCAGAGCGGCCCAGAATGCGGGGTCTTGCACCAGCTGCACGTAGTTGGCCAGGCCCACCCACTTGGGGGTTTCGTTGAATGCCTGCGATGCGTAAAAGCTGAGCTTGATGGAATAGACGAGACCACCCCCGGTGATGGCAACGATCACCAGGATGCTGGCGATGAATAGTGCGATGATTCTTCCATCTTGCCTCATGGTGGTGGCCCCTTTTCTCTTTTTCGTTGGCGCGTCAGCTCGGTTTTCGCAGTCAGCTCAGCTTTCTCATCTTGTCCGCGGCGGTGCTCACGCATTCCGCGGAGCTCTTCTGCTTCAGCACCTTGTCTTGCAGCATTTCGGGCATGACGTTGGCCAGGAACACTTTGCAAGGCGGCAATCCCAGCGTGGGCCCGCTGGTATCCACGGAGGTGATCAGCGTCTTGTTATCGGGTTCGATGTAGGACTTCATCTGCGCCATGATGTCCCAGTATTTCTTGATGGGCGGGAAGTCTTTCCAGCGCTTGTCCTCGTAGATGTCCAGGCGCACGGGCTGGAAATTCATCCAGGCGGAATGCAGCCAATCAATGTAATAGTTGTCGATGAACCATTTCAGGAACTTGGTGGCTTCCTCGCTTTGCTTGGTCTTGAACACCAGGAAACCGTCGGCGGAATAGGGCAGCGCCTGCCGCTCGCCCTTGATGTCGGGCAGCGCAAAGATGCCGAATCGGCCCGCCAAAGAGGGGTTGTTGCGCTCGATGGATTCCACCAGACGCCCCGAGTAGACCGAGTGGGCCGTCCGCTCGGTGACGAACAGGTTCATCAGCTCGCCGTAGCCCGCGGTATTCATGCCCGCCGGCATGACCTTGAACAGTTCCGCGTACAGGTCCAGGAACGCCGCGGCGCTCTTGCCATCGTCGCCCTGGTCCAGCGTGACTTCCCACTTGTCGTTGTAGAACTTGGGCACTTGTGCCAGCAGGCAGCCCAGGCTGGCCCAGTTGGTCACCGTGTCGCTTTGCAGGGGGAGGACGCAGCCGCCACGGTCGATTTGACCGTCTTTGTAGGTCGCCAGGGTCTTGCAGTTCTCGAGCAGCTGGTTCCAGGTGTTGGGCACACTCAAATGGTGCTGCTCGTACAGGTCCTTGCGGTAATACATGGTGACCAGGTTGTAGTCGTAGGGGTAGAACCAGTTTTCCCCCTTGTATTGCCAGGGGCCGAATCGGCCCCAGCTGTGGGTCTTGATCATGTCCGTCAGGGGAACCAGCATGCCGGCATCGACGTAGGACAGCAGGTCCGCCACGTAGCTCTGCGTCGAGATGTCGTACATATTTCCCGATTTGGCGGCGGCCAGCACCTTCGGGTAGGCCGAGCTGATGGAAGCCGAATCTATGGTTGTTTTTATTCCGAACTTCTTTTCATATTCCGCCGAGGCTTCTTTCCAGACCTTTTGGCTGGCGGCCGAGGTCTCGTTATTCAATATGCGCAAAGTGGTCTTGGACTTGGCGCTGACGAAGGGGGCGGCCAGCGATCCCGAGGCGCCCAGTAGAATGCTGGTGGTCGAGGCTTTGAGGAATCCGCGCCGGCTCGTTCCCGACTGCGGTTTGTTGGCGTGCTGTGCTGACATGGCTCAGTCTCCTGAAAAATGGATCAATTGATTTTTCGTTCTGTGCGTTTCAACGTCTTGCCCGTCTTGCCCGAGAAGAGGTGGATCTTGTGGCCGGGGATCTCTATGCGGACCTTGTCGCCTGGCCTGATCGTGTCGTCTCGGGGAAATACCGCCCGTATTCGAGCGTTGTGCAGGTCTCCTAAGAGGTAGGTTTGCGAGCCCAGTTGTTCTACTAAAGAAACGGCCAATTCCGCGGCGTCGGGCCGCTCGGAGCGGACGATGTGCTCGGGGCGTATGCCCAGAGTCGCTTCCGGTTCGATGTGCGCGAATGAATCCGCCGGGACCTCGATGGACAGCGCACCGCCTTGCGCGGTCAGCCTGCCGTCCTTTTCCGAGAGCGTGCAGGGGATCAAATTCATCTCGGGTGACCCGATGAAGGTGGCCACGAACAGGCTGGCGGGTTCGTCGTACAGGGTCAGGGGCTTGCCGATTTGCTGCACGATGCCGCCCCTCATGACGACGATTCTGTCGCCCAGGGTCATGGCCTCGACCTGGTCGTGGGTGACATAGATCATGGTGGCCTTGAGGCGGGCATGCAGGGCGCTGATTTCCTCGCGCATCTTGACGCGCAGCTTGGCGTCCAGGTTCGACAAGGGTTCGTCGAGCAGGAAGCACGCCGGATTGCGGATCAGCGCGCGCCCCAGCGCCACGCGTTGCCGCTGGCCGCCCGATAGCTGGCGCGGGCGCCGCTTCAGCAGTTCCTGTAGATCCAGGCTTTTGGCGACTTCCAGCACCCGCTTTTCTATCTCCGCCGCCTTCTCGCCCCGGATGTAGAGACCGAAGGCCAGGTTTTCATAAACGGTTTTTTGCGGGTAGAGCGCGTAGTTTTGAAAGACCATGGCAATGTTGCGGTCCTTGGGCGGCAGGTGCGTGACGTCCTGGTCGCCAATGGTGATCGTGCCGGAGGTCACGCTTTCCAGGCCCGCCAGCATCCTCAGGCTGGTGGATTTGCCGCAGCCCGAGGGCCCGACGAGCACGATCAATTCGCCGTCTTGGATCTCTATCGAAAAATCCTGCACGGCGGAGGCGGCGCTGCCCGACCCGTCGTAAGACTTGCAGAGTTTGTCGACGGTTACTTTTGCCATGTCTGTCCTCGAATGCTCGAAGGGGATGGAAGTTTGCCGTGGAGGACCGACGGGCTGCCGGCCACCGAAGCGTGTTCATGCTGCGCGTGCGTTGAGCAGCGGAACGCCTGCCCGAATCATGCTACCAAATTGGATCTACCAAAATGGTACTACAATTGTTCGGGGGTATTTTGAGCGACTGGATTTGCGCTGTCAATACTAGGGTCTTCCTGTACGGCGCCGGCGGCGGCCGTCTCCGGGAATGGGGGAAATGACGGGGGATGTGATGGGAGCGATGGCGCGGGGCGGCGGGCGCCGCGCGTCATGCGGGAAACGGCGAGGTGTTCCCCTGGTTCAGGCCGCGTCGGCCTGGGCCTCGGGCTGTGCCGCCTGGAAGGCGGGCAGCGTGTTGCAGTGGTCGGCAATGCGCTGGATGCGCGGGAAGGGGGCCATGTCCACCGCCAGGCGGTGGGCGTTGTACACCTGGGGGATGAGGCAGCAATCGGCCAGGCCGGGCGTGTCGCCGTGGCAGCACAGGCCCGTGGCGGGAGACTGCAGCTGGGCTTCCAGCGCCTCGAAACCCAGGATCACCCAGTGTCGGTACCAGGCGTCGCGGGCGGTTTGATCGACCTGCAGCTGGTGCGCCAGCCAGCGCAACACGCGCAGATTGTTCAGCGGGTGGATGTCACAGGCCACCTGCAGGGCGATCGAGCGCACGCGGGCGCGCTCGACAGGCGCGCTGGGCAGCAGGATGGCCGGCGCGTAGACCTCGTCCAGGTACTCCATGATGGCCAGCGACTGGCTGAGTATGGCGCCCTGGTCCACCAGGGTGGGTACGAGCTGCGTGGGATTCAGGTGGCGGTAGGCGGGCAGGTGCTGCTCGCCGCCGTGCTTGAGCAGGTGCACGGGCATGAGGGCGTAGTCCAGGCCCTTGAGGCCCAGGGCAATGCGCACGCGGTAGGCGGCGGAGCTGCGAAAATAGGAATAGAGCTCAAGCATGGTCAGGCTTCCTGGCAGAGGCAAGGTGAAGAGGCGCGTGGGTCCGGCGGCTTGCGGTCATGAGTCATTGTCCTCCAAATCCCGGCGGTCTTGCACGGATGGGCGCGGGGGTGCGCCGTAGCCTTGGCTGCCGTGCGTTCTATCGCGCGCGTGGCCGGCGCCGTGCGCAAGCGGCCGGGCGCGCCCGGAATCCGGCCTGTGCATCCCATGCGGCCCGGCTTCGTATACAGTGGGAGTGTGGTCTTTTGGATAGGCGTGGCCTAGGAGGGTTTGCCATGACGGTGCTCGATGGACGGAAAGAGTCGGGGGCGGCCAGTTCTGCGCCGGCGCCCGCGCGTGCCAAGTCCACGCGCCGGGGTGCGCAGTCCCCTCCTGGCGCTGCGCGTGCCAGGGCCGCCACTGGCGCGTTCCTGCTGGGGCTGGCCGTGCACGGCTTTGGCCTGTTTCCGCTGGCGCGCTGGATCGTGCTGGGCTTCGATGGCGGGCTCACCGCCAATCCGCAGGAATTTCTGACCTGGTCTTCAGGCACCTGGGCGCTGGTGATGTTGTGGGCGGTGCTGCTGGTGACCCCCATTCGCCGCCTCAGCGGCTGGGGCGGCCTGCTGCGCCACCGCCGCAAGCTGGGCCTGTATGCCTTTTTCTATACCGTGCTGCACGTGATTGCCTGGGGCCTCTGGGATCGCGGCGGCGTGTGGTCCTCGATGTGGCACGATCTCTGGCAGCGCGACTTCATCGGCATCGGCGCCCTGGCCGTCGTGTGCCTGGTGCCGCTGGCCGTGACCTCGACCCATGGCTGGATGCGCCGGCTGGGGCGCTGGTGGACGCGCCTGCATTGGCTGGTCTATCCCGCGGCGATTCTGTCGGTCTGGCATTTCGACTGGATGCGGGCGGGGAAGAACAACTTCTTCGAGCCGCATCTCTATGCCTGGGTGCTGGCCCTGCTGCTGGGGGTGCGCCTGCTGTGGGTCTTGAAAGCCCGCTACGTCCGCCCCCGCTCAGGCTAGCCGCCGGGGCTAGCTGCGAAACCAGCCCTTGCGAATGGGGCCGGCAAACAGCGCACGGTACAACGGCTCGAGGGTGCGGCGCACCTCCGGCACGACGTGGTGGCGCAGCGGCAGGCTGATCAGCCCGGCGGCGATGGCCGTGATGGCCGCGGCAACCATGTCCAGCGGAAAGTGCACGCCCATGTAGATGCGCGCCCAGGCCACGGGCAGGCCGATCAGCGCCAGAATCAGCGCCGTGCGCCGGCGCACGCGGTGCAGGGCCAGGCCCATGCAGAGCGCCCAGATGAAGCTCAGGTGGTTGCTGGGCAGCGAGGCCGTGGGCTTGTGGCTCAGGTAGGTGTGGCCGATGCCCACGACGAAGGGCCGGGGGTGAAACCAGACCTTCGAGATGGCCCAGGACAGGATGAGCGCGATGATGGCGGCCGCCACGGCTTGCAGCAGGGCGTTGCGCCCGTCTTCGTCGGCCCGCAGCCAGCTCAGGACCAGGTAGAGGGGAAACAGGTAGACCAGCGCGTTGGCGCACAGCCGGCCGATCCACAGCGCGCCGGCCGTCGGGTGGCTGGCGTTGATCCAGAGAAACAGGGCGTCGTTCAGATGTTCCATGGCGGGCGAATTCGCTCTCGAACAGGGCGAACGCAGCATAGCACCTTGGACGCCGCGCCGGGCGCCGGCCCGGCCCGCCGACTCAGGCGGTGACGCCCGTCGACGTCGCCTCCAGGGTGATGAGGCCGGGCTGCTCGTGGGCTTCGAGGATGCGGCGCACCCGGTCTTGCCAGAGCTGGGTGAATTCCTGGCGCTGGGCCGTGCTGGCCCGCCCCGAGAGCACCATTTGCAGCAGCGGCATCGTCTTGACCGACGAGGCGATGGCGCGCGCGCTATAGGTCAGCGTGACGCCGGCCCCCGTGTCGGCGCGCTGGAAGCCCACTTCCCCGCTCATGTCGCAGTTGAAGTGCATCAGGTTGCGGCGGTCGTATTCGCCGGCCAGTCCCTTGAAGCCGGTATCGGCCGTCGCACCGGTCACCAGGCTGAACACGTTGGCCATGACGCCGGTGACGCCTTGGTCGGCCGCCTCGGGAAACGAGACGTGAATGGCGCCGCGTTCGGGGTGGCGATCGGGGTAGAGCGCACGCAGCGCGTGCACGGCCATGAGCCAGGCGCCCGCCACGGTCGGGCAGGAGTGCCCGGCCAGGCGCACGGCGTCTTCGTAGCCATATTCGAGCAGGCCATCGTCCGAGGCGCCAAGCAGTTCCGCCAGCGGGTCGTACATCACGATCCGGGGCGCTTGTAGAAAGAATGCGGGAAATGCCATGATGAGTATCCGTCACAGGGAGACAGCTCAGTGTAGGGGGCCGGCGCGCGCAAACCGGCCTTAACCCTATGCCGCGTCCGGTCGTTGCCGACCTGGCACGGCGGGGCGCCGCACCCGCCTCGGGCGCCGGACGACCCCCTTGCCGGGACGGGTAAGCCTGCAGCAGAGGGGCGCTTTGCGTGTAATATTGGCTCAATGGCGTCCGCGGACGCCCGTGTCTTGTCCACTCCGCCTCCGGCGCGGGGCATGCGATGAGCACGCAGCACGAATTTCTCGGAGGCTTGCAATGGATCATCCCAATAGTTTTGGCGCGCGCGCGAATCTGGATGTGGGAGGGAAGTCCTACCGCATCTATCGGCTGGACGCTTTGAAGAAGCAGGGCCTGGACCCCAGCCGTTTGCCGTATGGCCTGAAGGTGCTGCTCGAGAACCTGCTGCGTACCGAGGGCAGCGGCTCGGTGAGCGCCGATGACGTGCGCGCGCTGGCTTCCTGGGACCCCAATGCCCAACCCAGCCGGGAAATTGCGTTCACGCCGGCACGGGTGGTGCTGCAAGACTTCACGGGCGTGCCTGCCCTGGTGGACCTGGCCGCCATGCGCGATGCCATGAAGGCGCTGGGCGGCGAGCCTGAACGCATCAACCCGCAAGCCCCCGTGGAACTGGTGATCGACCACTCGGTCATCGTGGAGGATTTTGGCCACAACGCCTCGTTCAAGCGCAATCAGGAAATCGAATATCGCCGCAACCTCGAGCGCTACAAGTTCCTGCGCTGGGGCCAGACCGCGTTCGACAACTTCCGCGTCGTGCCCCCCGACACCGGCATCGTGCACCAGGTCAACCTCGAGCATCTGGCGCGGGGCGTGTTCACGCGTACGGTCGACGGGGTGACCGAGGCCTATCCGGACACCTGTGTGGGCACCGATTCCCACACCCCCATGGTCAATGGCCTGGGCGTGGTGGCCTGGGGGGTGGGCGGCATCGAGGCCGAGGCCGCCATGCTGGGCCAGCCTATCTCCATGCTGATTCCCCGCGTCGTGGGCTTCAAGCTGAAAGGCAGCCTGCCCGAAGGCACGACGGCCACCGACCTGGTACTGACCATCACCGAGATGCTGCGCAAGCATGGAGTGGTGGGCAAGTTCGTGGAATTCTACGGCCCTGGCGTGGCGGCCGTGCCCCTGGCCAATCGCGCCACCATCGGCAACATGAGCCCCGAATATGGCTCCACCATTTCCATTTTCCCGGTGGATGAGGAAACGCTCAGCTACATGCGCCTGACCGGGCGCCCGGAAGAGCAGGTCCGGCTGGTCGAGACGTATGCCAAGGCGCAGGGCCTGTGGCATGACCCCCAGCATGAGCCGCAGTATTCAGAGCGCCTGGAGCTGGACCTGGGTACGGTCGAGCCCTCGATTGCCGGGCCCAAGCGCCCCCAGGACCGGATTGCGCTGTCCGCCGCCAAGCCGGCGTTTGCCAAGTCGCTGGCCGCGCTGCCGGGTTCGCCCAAGTCCAACCCGGCCAAGGTGCGCCTGGCCGATGGCACCGAGTGCACGCTCGATCATGGGGCCGTGGTCATCGCGGCCATCACGTCTTGCACCAACACGTCCAACCCGGCGGTGATGATTGCCGCCGGCCTGCTGGCCAAGAAGGCGGTCGAGCGGGGCTTGCGCAGCAAGCCCTGGGTGAAGACCAGCCTGGCTCCGGGATCGCGCGTGGTCACCGATTACTACGCCAAGGCCGGCCTGAACCCCTACATGGACCAGCTGGGCTTCAACCTGGTGGGGTATGGCTGTACCACGTGCATCGGCAACTCGGGCCCGCTCATTCCTGAAGTCAGCGCGGCCGTGCGGGCCAACGACCTGGCGGTGGCGTCCGTGCTCTCGGGCAACCGCAACTTCGAGGGCCGCATTCACGCCGAAGTGAAGATGAATTACCTCATGTCGCCGCCGCTGGTGGTGGCGTATGCGCTGGCCGGCTCCATGGACCTTGACCTGCTGCACACGCCGCTGGGGCAAGACCCGCAGGGCAAGGACGTGTTCCTGCACGACATCTGGCCCAGCTCGGCCGAGGTCCAGGCCGTCATCCAGTCCTCGATCTCGCCCGACATGTTCAAGAAGGGCTATTCGAACGTGTTCGACGGCGGCGCCAACTGGAAAAACCTGCCCACGCCGGAAGGCAGCCTCTACGGCTGGGAAGAGGCTTCCACCTACGTGCGCAACCCGCCGTACTTCGACGGCATGCGCCGCGATCCGGACCCGGTCAAGGACATCCACGGCGCCCGCGTGCTGGCCTTGCTGGGCGATTCCGTGACCACGGACCACATCAGTCCGGCGGGCACGATCGCCAAGGGCTCGCCGGCGGCGCTGTACCTCGATGCCAAGGGCGTCGAGCCGCGCGATTACAACTCTTATGGGTCGCGCCGCGGCAACCACGAGGTCATGATCCGGGGGACCTTTGCCAATGTGCGGCTGCGCAACCAGATTGCCCCGGGAACGGAGGGCGGCTGGACGCGCGACTTCACGCGCGATGGCGCGCCCGTCGAGACCATGTTTGCCGCCTCCGAGAACTACCTGAAGGCGGGCACGCCGCTGGTGATTCTGGCCGGCAAGGAATACGGTTCAGGCTCGTCCCGGGACTGGGCGGCCAAGGGCACGATCTTGCTGGGGGTGCAGGCGGTGATTGCGCAATCCTACGAACGCATCCACCGCTCGAACCTGATCGGCATGGGGGTGTTGCCGCTGCAGTTTCCGCAGGGGCAAAACGCCGAAACCCTGGGCTTTCGCGGCAAGGAGACCTTCGAGATCACGGGGGTGGAAGCCCTGAATCAGGGCCGCATTCCCAAGACCGTGCACGTCAAGGCCGGCGCGGTGGAGTTCGACGCGGTGGTGCGCATTGATACCGACACCGAAGCCGACTACTACCGCCATGGCGGCATTTTGCAGTACGCCATCCGCAACTTGCTGGGCTAGGGGGCCGGGCCTCACCCCGTGATCATGTTGAACGTATCGGGGTTGGGGCCCAGACGCCCGTCGGCACGGTCCAGCTGGGCGATTTTCTCCATGGCTTCGTCGTCCAGGAACACGTTCCATACATTGAAGTTTTCCTCGATCCGGGCGGTGTGCGCCGATTTTGGAATGACCATGTGGCCCATTTGAATGTGCCAGCGCAAGACGACCTGGGCCGGCGTGGCCTGATGGGTGTGGGCAATTTCGCGGATGACGGGGTCCTGCAGCGCCTGGCCGCGTCCCAGCGGGCTCCAGGCTTCGGTCTGGATGCCGTGCAAGGCGTGGTAGGCGCGCAGCTCGGCCTGCTGGAAGTGGGGATGCAGCTCGATCTGGTTGACCGTGGGCAGCACGCCCGTGGCATCCAGCAGGCGCTGCAGGTGGCGAGTCTGGAAGTTGCATACGCCGATTGACTTGGCGCGGCCCTCGTCGTGCAGCTGGATGAGGGCTTCCCAGGCCTCGACGTAGCGTTGCTGCTTGGGGGTGGGCCAGTGGATCAGGTACAGGTCAACGTAGTCGAGCCGCAGGCGATCCAGGCTTTCCTCGCAGGCGGCCTTGGTGAGGTCGTGCCCGTGGCGGTTGTTCCAGACCTTGGTGGCGACGAATAGCTCTTCACGGGCAATACCGCTTTTGGCAATGCCCAGGCCCACTTCAACCTCGTTGCCGTAGGCCGCCGCCGTGTCGATGGAGCGATAGCCCGCGGCGATGGCCGCCTCCACGGCGGGCGCGGCCTCGGCGCGGCTGAGCTGCCAGGTGCCAAAGCCCAGCTGCGGGGTGCGCCGTCCATCGTGCAGGCTGAGGTAGGGTTGAGTGCTGACCATTGCGGACTCCTGTTCTTTTCTCAAGCTGCCATTATGGCGGCTCTTGTCCCGAATGGTTGTCCGGATGGGCGCGGCAAAGCCGTTGGTAGACGCAACAAGAAGTATCATCGGTATGGCTTGGAACACGGAACTCTCATGGAAATTCGACAGCTGGAAGCGTTGAACGCGGTGGTGACCAGTGGCAGCGTGACGGCGGCGGGGCGCTTGTTGCGCCGCTCGCAGCCCGTGGTCAGCCGCCAGATCAGCGATCTGGAAGAGGAGCTGGGCTTCGTGTTGTTCGAACGCACCCGTCCGGCCATTACCCTGACGCAGCAGGGGGCGACTTTTTATCAGGATGCCCGCGTCATTCTGGCCGAGCTGCAGCAGCTCGAAGCACGGGTCAGCGACATGCATGGCGGCCAGCTGCGCCCGCTGAGAATCCTGGCTGCCGCCGATCTGGCGCAGGGGCTGCTGCCTGAGGCCCTAGCTGAAATCGACCGCATCACGCCGGTGTTCCATCGCCGTTTCATCGTGGAAGAGGTCGTGCACGAGGCCACGGCCGCTGCCATCGTAGAAAGCCAGGCCGACTTTGCCCTGCTCAACCTGCCCATAGACGACGAGGCCTTTCACGTCCACTGGTGCGGGCGGGCCACCTGCCAGCTGGCCTTGCCGGTGACGCACCCCCTGGTCGCCCAGGAGGCCGTGGCTCTGGCGGACCTGGGGGATACCGACATCGTTACCTTGCTGGGGCGCTATCGCATGCGCTATCACCTCACGCACAGCTTGTCGCGCTCGGCCGATGACCCGGCCCGCCGCCACATCGAGGTGGGCAGCCAGCGCACGGCGCTGGCCATGGTGCGGGCGGGCCTGGGGGTGGCCCTGCTCGATTCCTTCTCGCTGCGCGGGGCGGTGCTCGACGGCATTGCGCTGCGCCCGCTGCTGGTCGACATCCCGTATCGCATTGGCGTAGTCTCGCCCATTGCCCACGACCCTCCCGAGGGGGCCTTGCGCCTCATTCGGGAGCTGCATCGCTATGTGCGCGAGCACGTGCCCGACTACCAGGACACCGACCCCAGCGGGCTGCCGCTGGTGGAGCCGCGCCGGCGCCGGGGCGGCACGGTCTAGGCCGGGATTCGCGGCAAACGCCCGCTTGCCGGGCCGTCGGGGTCGCGGGCGGCGCAGCGGATCGGGCCGCGCAGGTGTTATCGTGGCGGCAGATACACGGCCCTCGGGTTTGTCCGGTCCCGTTCCTCACCAGGCTTCGCATGCTTGCTCTCTTCACGCCTCCCGCCCGGAAGGGACCGGTTCCACGCCTGAAAGTCTTTGCCATCATCAGCGTGGCCCTGCTCATGATGTCGATCGACTCGACCATCGTCGCCACCGTGCTGCATGCCCTGCAAAGCGGCCTGGACACGTCGATCAACTGGGCGGGCTGGACCTTGACGGCCTACTCCTTTGGTTTCGTCCTGATGCTGCCGGTCACCGGCAAGCTCAGCGAACGCTACGGGCACCGGCGCGTCTTCCTGGTGGCCGTGTGCGTCTTCACCACGACCTCGCTGCTGTGCGCCCTGGCGCAGAACATCTATGTGCTGATCGTCTTGCGCGCCCTGCAGGCAGCGGGCGGCGCGGGGCTGACGCCCTCGGCCACGGGCATCGTGGTCAACCACTTTGGCAGCTCCCGCGACCGCGCCGTCAGCCTCTTTGGCAGCATCTTTCCGGTTGGCGCCATGATCGGCCCCATTTTTGGCGGCCTTTTCGTGAAGTACTGGACCTGGCGCGGGGTCTTTTTCGTCAACGTGCCTCTGGGGCTTCTGGTGCTGCTGTTTGCGTTTCACCACATTCCCTTCGATCGCGATGGGGCCGCCACCCGGCACGTGCACATGGATGTGCTGGGCATGGTGCTGATGGGCGTGGGCCTGCTGGCCGGCATGCTGACCGCCAGCAGCCTGGGCGAGGACGGCGTGCCCGTCTTCTCGGTGCAGGTGTGGCTGCCGCTGCTGGTTTGCCTGGCCTCCCTGGTCGGGTTCGTCCGCCATGTGGGGCGCGTGGCGGTGCCCTTCATCGCGCCCAAGCTCATCTACGGCGAGGGGTTTGGCGCCGTGAACCTGGCCAACAGCCTGTTCGGCGGCATTTCGATCGGTATTGTGGCGCTGATCCCCCTCTATGCGACCAATCGCTACGGCATCGACGCCTTGTCCTCGGGCACCTTGCTCGTGGCGCAGGGCGCCGCGGCCATCTTGTTTTCCGTACTGGCCGCGTTTGCGCTGCGCCGCACGGGGTTCCGGCGGCCGATCCGTTTCGGCAGCGTGGTCATTGCCCTGGGCATGGGCATGCTGGCGCTGCCGCCTCCCTGGAGCCTGTCGCCGTATTTCTGGCTTGCGCTTTCCGCCTTCCTGGTGGGCGCGGGCGGGGGCATCATCAACCCGGCCAGCCGCAATGCCGGCCTGCAGCTGGCCACCGAGCACTCGGCAACGCTGGCGGCCCTGCGCTCGGCCTCGCTGCAAACCGGCTCCATCTTGACGATTTCCGTGGCAACGGCCCTGCTGTCGGCAGCCGCCAATCCGGGATACGTGCAGGCCGTGTTTTGCGCCGCCTCGGGGCTCGTGCTGCTGCTTTCCCTGCCCCTGATCAACCACGTGCCGGAACACCATGGGGTCTGGTGACCGGGCCGCCTTGGCCACGGGGGCGTGCGCGCTTGGGCGGCCCGGTGCGGCCGGCCCTGGTTTCAATTGGCTACAGCTGACAGGAACCTTTGGGGGCGGGCGCAGTCACAACAACCGTGATTTCGCCGCCTTGCGAGTCGTGGCAGGCCATGAGGCCGAGGCGCTCTGAGCGAAACCGCGCTGGGTAAAGAATGAATAAGGGGATTGTCATGAGGCCTTGCACGATGGCTGCGCTCGTTCTCTCGAGCGCATTGGGAGTTTCGGCAGTGAGCGTGCCGCTGGTGGCCAGCGCCCAGATCAGCCTGGGCGTGAATATTTCCATAGGAACGCCGCCGCCGCCCTTGCCCGTCTACGATCAGCCGGCGGCCCCAGGGCCGGACTACCTGTGGACGCCGGGGTATTGGAGCTGGTCACCGCAGGCGTTTTTCTACTGGGTGCCGGGCGCCTGGGTGCTGCCGCCCGCCGTGGGGATGTTGTGGACGCCGGGCTACTGGGGCTGGGAAGCAAACCAGTATCACTGGCACCCCGGCTACTGGGGCCATGATGTCGGCTTCTATGGCGGCATCAACTACGGCTATGGCTACTTTGGCACGGGCTATAGCGGCGGGCGCTGGCGCGACAACCACTTCTACTACAACACGGCCGTCACCCGCGTGAACACGGGCAGCGTGCACAACGTGTACGTGGACAAGACGGTGATACACAACAGCAATAACCGCGTGAGCTACAACGGCGGCACGGGCGGCGTGGCCATGCGCCAGACCGCCGCGCAGCAGCGCGCCTTTGCTTCGCAGCAGCACATGGCGGCCACGCAAGTGCAGCGCAACGCGCAAGACGCGGCTCAGCGTGACCCCGCGCGCCGCTACGATGCCGGCCATCCGACGGCGGGGCCCGCCGCAGGCAGCCACGCGCCCGCCGAGAATCGCACGCCGGTCAGCAACCGTACGCCGACGCAGAGCCGTGCACCGGACCTGGGCCGCACGCCTGCTGTCGTCGGATAATAAAGTTGGTAACTTGAGAATAAAGTTGGTAATTTACGAATAAAGTTGGTAAATTCCAGGCATGACTTTGATACGAGAATGACGCTGACCATGGCCGGTTCCAACCTTGATGCCCGTACCGAGAAATGGATTAAGCAAGGGCGAGGCGCGGGTGTTGGCAAAGATTATCGGCCGTGGCTGACGGTGAGGGATCTGCCTTCTTCGGGAAGATCCCACCGCGTGTGGGGATTTCAGGCGCAGCGAACGCACCATCTGCTTTCAGACCTGGAGTTGGCGGCTTTTTTTCTGTTCGACTGGCACCCCGCCGTAACCGACATTCGAGAACAGTACCCGCTCAGGATGACCGATACGGTTGAGCTTGCCGCCAAGGCGGGTATCCGTCACCCGGAGGTGGGTGGCAAGCTTCGGGTCATGTCGACGGACTTCCTCGTGGATACCAGCATGCCGAGCCTGCCTAGAATGGCGGTTCAAGTTAAGCCCTCGTCAGACCTTCTCAAGCATAGAGTCGTTGAAAAGCTGGAGATCGAGCGTCGCTATTGGGAGATGAAAGGCGTGCCGTGGTATTTACTCACGGAAAAACAGATACCCAAGGCGGTGGCCAAGAATATCGAATGGCTGTACCCCGCTCAAACGCCGTTGGGGGACATCGAAGGCCTCCTTGATGTGGCACCCCTGTATCTGAACTATTTTTCGCAGAATCCGGCACTACGGTTATCCGAGGCCGCAATGAGGCTGGATCAGGCCTATTCGCTGGAATTGGGCGAGTCGCTGCAAAAGACCCGCACGCTTCTGGCAATGAGAATGGTGCTCTTTGATATCAGAAGGCCCTGGGCGGATCTTGTGGTGGGTGACCTGCATGCCTCGTCGGATATTCACGCGTTGAGGGATCGCTGTGCTGCGAATCAATGATGTGGTGGCGCATGGAAAAGCCCGATATCGTGTTCTCCTGATCTCCGAGGGCAGGTATACGTGGATCGATATCGACTCGGGCAGCACCCTGCCTGAGCGCATACCCGTCTCGCAAGTCGAGGCGGAGATTCTCTCAGAAACCCTGAGAAAGGTCGATGATCCGTTTGCTGACTTGGCGTCGCAATTGCCCGTGCAGGGCTCGGTTTCTCAGCAGATTCGAGACCAGCGCTTCGCAGTGATTGAAGCCCTGATCAAGCATCCCGACATCGTGCGTCGACGAGGCCGGGGTGCATTGATCAAGGAGGCTGCGGACAGATCAGGCGCGGCACCGAAAACGATTTATGCTCTTTTACGCCAATACTGGCAGCGTGGCGGCACACCAAACGCGCTGTTGCCAGACTACAAGCATTGCGGCGCCAAAGGGAAAAAGCGTAAGAGTTCCAGAAAGAAGCTGGGCCGCCCCAGAAGCGTGTCGCCGGGCACGGGCGCCACGATCAACGCCGATATTGAACGGATGTTCCGGATTGTGCTCGACCGCCACTATCTGACGGATAAGGGTCGCTCTTTGCCCTATACCCACCGCCGTTTTGAGGACATGTACGAGGCGTCTTACCCCGACGTTGAGAAAACGGACTTTCCGACCGTGGCGCAGCTTCGCTTTTTTTATGAACGCGAGTACCTTCGCGCCGAGCGCATCCGGTTGAAAGCCAACAAAATTGAGTATCAGAAGGACATCCGGCCGATACATGGCACGGCCACTGCAGGCGCTCATGGACCGGGTGCCCGCTATGAGATTGATGCGACAATCGCCGACATATACCTGTTGTCCGCTGACAGGCGGAAAATCATCGGACGCCCGACACTGTATGTCGTGGTGGATGTCTACAGCAGGTTGATCGCCGGGTTTTATGTGGGGCTTGAAAACCCGTCCTACGCGACCGCCGTGTTGGCTTTGGCCAATGCCATGACCGACAAGGCGCAGTTGTGCCGCGCGTATGGGTACGAGATAGCCTCCGAGGACTGGCCCTCGGTCGGGCTGCCCGATGCGATTCTTGCCGATCGTGGCGAGCTGCTGGGCCACCAGATCGAATATCTGGAGCAAGCCTTTGGCGTCAGGATCGAAAATACGCCACCCTATCGGGGCGACGCCAAAGGCATTGTGGAGCGCCACTTTCATACGATCCAGGCAGACTTCAAGCCGTTTGCGCCGGGCGTCGTCACGGGCACCATCGTCAAAAAGCGAGGCGGCAAGGATTATCGGCTGGATGCCACCCTGACATTGAATGACTTTACGCAAATCATACTGGGATCAATTCTGCATCGAAATTTGCATGCCGTGTTGGTCAAATATGACCGCGAGCCGGATATGCCCGATACGCTTTCTAGTGTTCCCATCAACCTCTGGCGCTGGGGCATTGCGCACCGAAGCGGACGCTTGAGAACGGTTGCCGACGAGGCGTTGAAATTAGCGCTGTTGCCTCGCGTCAAGGTGACGGTATCGGACTATGGTATCCGGTGTTTTGGCGCCTTTTACTCGTGCAGGGAACTGATGGTCTCTGGCTGGCTGCACAGAACAAGACAAGAGCGGCCCAACACGATGATGGCCGCCTATGATCCGGCAAGTGCGAATACGATCTATGTTTACCCTGACTCAGCTCAGTCGGACTACTGGCGTTGCACCTTGACGGATCGCTCCAGACAGTACCGTGATCAATCCATGTGGGAGCTATGGGCAAGTCAGAAGGCACAACGGAGAACAACCGCATCGGCCCAGTTGCAGGAGCGGGAAAGCAAAAGAAATCTGGATCGCCGCATTCAGGCGACCATCGATCAGGCACAGAGGCTTCGCCCCGCGAGCTTGGGCGACTCAAAGGCGCAGGCCCTGGCGGGCATGAGCAAGAATCGGGAGCGGGCTCGTGAGATGGAGCGTAAGCATCATCGATCATCGGCGCAACCTGAGGGCGGCAAAGAGAGCAAGCCCACATCGCAGGTCATCTATTTGCAGCCCGAGCCCGAAGATGGGGCCTTTCCCGATTTCCTGGATGTTTTGTTTGAGGACGACACGTGACGCTGCCCCAAGGCATGGTTCAGGCCATGTATAGCGATACCGGCGTGAGCCAATATCAGGGAAACCCCCTGATCGAGGCCTTGCCGCCCATACTGGATAAGCGCCAGCTGCGCGACGGGCTATCGGGCCAGATTGCTTTTCGCCCCACCGATGCCTATCTGGATGGCCAGACGAGAATCCACGTCATCGCCCAGTTGCTGGATCGCTTTTTTCAGCCGTTATCGCGCCACATCGAACTGGAGTCAAAGCTTTCCATCCTGCTCAGGCAGGGCTATGTGGGCAGAAACCTGGCCACCGGAGCGCTCAACGCCCACATCCAGAATGGCTATGAGCGCATCATGCTGGGCGATCTGGGTGTTTTTCGGTTTGAACACGTGCAATCGACTGCCAAGAGCCTGGCCTTTATTGGCTGCTCGGGCTCGGGCAAGACCAGTTCGATCAACCGCATATTGGCGACCTACCCGCAGCTCATCTACCACAAGCAGCACAACTTCACCCAGATTGTATTTCTTAAAATTGACTGCCCCCATGACGGTTCGCTGAAAAGTCTATGCCACAATTTTTTCCGGGAAATTGATGCGGTGCTGGCCACGAACTACGTGCGTCGTTATGTCGAGAAGCGCCATAGCGTGGAAACGCTGATCGCCGTGATGGCGCATATTGCCAACACGCACGCCATAGGCCTGTTGGTGATCGATGAGATTCAGCATCTGAGCGTGCGAAACTCGGGCGGCGCTGAACGTATGCTCAACTTTTTCGTCACCTTGGTCAATGAGATTTCGGTGCCCGTGGTGATGGTGGGTACGCCCAAAGCCAGGCCGATCTTTGAGCTGGATCTGCGCTCGGCGCGTCGCGGCGCCGGGTTTGGCTCGATATTGTGGGAGCCAATCAGCAAGCCCGCCGCCGATGAGGATGCCTTGCGTACCGAGTGGGGCGCGTTCACTGGCCGGTTGTGGAGGTATCAATGGCTCACCAAAGCGGCCCCCGAGATGCCCGATGACATCCGCGATGTCTGGTATGACCTCTCTCAAGGCATCATGGATGTGGTCATCAAGCTGTTTGTCCTGTCTCAAATCAGAGCGGTCGTCACAGGCATTGAACGCATTACGCCGGCCCTGATGGAAAAAGTCTATCAGGATGAGCTAAAGCCGATTCATCCCATGATCGATGCGATCCGCTCGGGTGATGTGATGCGGATTGCCCGCTACTCGGATTTGACGATTCCCGATGTGGACAAGAAGATTCTGGAGTTGGGTAGTCTGTTGCACAGCAAGCAGGAGCGTCTGGATGCCACCGCCTTGTACCCGGGCAATGAGCAGGCGATTCGTTTGCACAACTTGCTGGTTGATTTGGGGTGCGCGTCGAGCTTGCTCGAACCGCTGATCAATCGGGTGTTTGAGCGTTTTCCCGGGCTGGCCATGAAGGACATGATGCCCTTGATCCTTAACTGGTATCAGGATGCTGAAAAATCCAAGCCCGCGCGGTTGGCAGCCAAACCACCGCGGGTGAAACAGACGGCTTGGCATACGCTCGCATCGAATGACTTGCGCTTTGTGCACTCCCAGTCCACTGATGAGAATGCGTTTCTGGAAGGGGTCGGTCGTGAAGAGTGCCTATTCGATACGCAAGGCTGGACGGATGCCTTCGCGTAGCAACGCTTGCTCAATTTCCCGGTTCCGTACCCAGACGAATTGCTCTACAGCGTGGTGGCAAGAGCAGGGGTGCGCCATGGACTGATCAGCCCCAAGCAGTTGCTGGGCGAGGTCTTTGGAAGTCGTGGTGTTATCGCAACGCTAGACCTGCCCAATCAGCTGTCTGCGCTATTGCGATGGTTGCCCGACGGATTCACCCTGGAGAAATTGATCTACGAGCATACGTTGTTTCCGATTTATGCCCCGTTTGTCCCCGAGGATCGGCGCAAACGCTGCATGATGCAAATGGCTGGCCGTGCACACGGCGCGGTGCATCTGGCGTTAGGGGTGGCGGCCTCTCGCATCAAGATACCGTCTTACATCCGCTATTGCCCTGGATGCCTGGCTGGCCAGCAGGCCCAACGAGGAGAATACTTTTGGCAAAGAGCGTGGCAGGTGGCTGGAGTGGATATGTGCCCGGACCACGGGATGCTGGTTGAAGCGCACATTGCCAGACCCGCCGTGCAGCGCCACCGGTTCATCGCGGCATCACCCGACTATTGTCCGGCGGTCGAGCAACCAGCGGGTGAATCCGCCTCGCTCTGGGTCGAGCGCCAAGTGCGCCAACTGCTTCGCCTGCCTGCTCGACCGTCCCCCTCACCGGATCAATGGACGGCCTACTACCGACACCTTGCTGGCCAGCTTGGCCTCTGTCGGGGCCAATCGCAAATCGATCATCGGCAGGTGAGAGCGCGGGTGATGCAGATTTGGCCGGTGGCATGGTTGGCGCGATTTCATTTTATTGGTGAGGCGTCAATAGGAAGCGAATCCGATTGGCTGGTAGCCTTATTTTGTAAGCACCGAAAGAGCTTTAGCTACCTGCAGCATATCGTCGTCAATCATGCGCTTCTTGACGGTAGCTGGCAGATCCGCGAGGTCATTGAGCGTGCGCGCCGGTATCCGGCCAACAGCGTTTCGCGGCATACCCCAAGTTGCGCCGATGACCGACAGGAAATCGATGGCGATCAGTCGCGCTGGATAAGCCTGCTCACGCAAAGCACTCCCAAACAGGCCAGGAGGCTTGATCCTGCATTGTACGCAAGGTTGTATCGAAAGCGCCATGGCTGGCTGCTTGAGGTGAATCGCCAGTATGTCGGCGCACCGCCCGCTCGGCGCACCCCGCGGGTGGATTGGCATCAGCGCGATACGCAATATTGTCTTGCACTGCAACACCTTGCCGCTGCGCTCCAGGCTGATAACCATGGGCCGCGCCGCTCCAAGTCCTACTATCTGAAGCAGCTTGGAGGTCGATCTACGATCGAGAAAAACCTGTATAAAATGCCCCTTCTGGCCACCTTCTTGTCCGACCGTGCGGAAAGCATCGCGCAGTACCAGCTCAGGCGACTGCACACTACCTATGAAGCGCTACGGAAGGAATTTTTGACACCACCCCGATGGCGACTGCTTCGTGGCGCGGGGCTTAACGAGCAGCGGCTGAAAGAACCCGCCCGGGGTTACCTGGAAAAACTGTCCATCGCGCATGAAATTCAAAGGCATTGAAAATAACAGTACTGTCAAAGAAATAGGCGCTTTGTTTCGCCGACTCGATAGCGCGGATTGGCGGATCAACGTCAAGCTGATGCCCAGCCAGGAAAGACAGTACCTCGGCATCTCGCAACTGCCTGCTCTGGCAAGGCGCCGGGTATTAAACCCTACCGCTGAGGCGCGCCCCGCAGGGTTTGAGCTGAAAGTGAGTATCGAAAGTACAAGGCAGTGGCGCGTGGCGCCCATCAAAAGTTGTCCTATCGCTGCGGTCGCCAGACAGGGCGATGCTCAAGCGCTTTGCTTCGTATTTGAGCAGCATGGCATCACCCATTATCTGCCCCAACTGGAATTGGCACGGGTGTTATTTTTTCCTCACGCTTATCTTGCCCGGCTCGCTCTGATTCATCAGGGGCTTGCCCAGGAGTTTGGCATCCAGTGGATCCAGACCGAAGAGCGCGCCAGTATCGATATCCTGCCCAATTGTACGTTGCCTCTTTTTGTTAGAAGGGAGCATGCGCTGCGGCGTGTGCTGGGCTGGATATTGCTCGACGCTGATGCCCGCCGCTCATTTGAGAGCATTGCCGTCCATCAGCTGCAAAATGGCCATGACGCCAATGGCTATCGTGTGTGGCGCTTCCAGTTTGATCCGCCCTTGTTGGAAGGTGTGAGGCTGACCTGTCGTGGCCATTTCGATCAAAAGGAAAAAGCGTTCTTTGTCTATGAAGTGCACGGCATCACCAATCTCACCTGTCACTGTCCGGCGCAGGTGGATTTTCTTGATCCGAAGTACGTCACCGCTCAAGCAGGCACAGGCCCTGTGGCACCGTCCGCATCCGCACCAGAGTCGGAGATTGAGATCGATGATGAGCAAGTGCCTGATGCGGATCGCGCTGAGGTTCGGCTCGACCCCAAAGCCGTTTCATTGATGTTTGCGAACCCGTTTCAAACGACCCGCATCGGCAAGGGGAAAGGTGCGCGAGGACACAAAGGTGAAGGCGAGAAAGCCAAGTCGCCGGAACTTGGTGGTTTGGTGGTCGTTAGTACCGATGAGGCGAGCGTTCAGGGCGTGATCCCTTCGGCAGACTATGCCGGGTTGGACGACGAGAGCGACGATGCCCACTTATACGCCGAAAGGTTTACCCTTTTTGACACCATGGTCAGGCATTTGGTGAGCATGCCGGGATGCCGCCACTTGCACCGAATGATGTATAAACTGCCCGCCGTAAAAGGCCACTCCAAGCACCTGCTGGCTGACGGTAACCCCCGTTGTATTGTCTGCCACGTTGCCCGCAAAGATTCGACGGCCTTTGTCTTGCTCGAAGTGGATACGTCGGATAGCGCCAAGGCGCTCTCCACATTGCTCCTCACACAGCATGAGCCGTTTGCTACCTGGGAGCATCTTTCGGAAGTCCAAACACAACTGATCAAGGGGTCATTGGCCTGGCCCACATCGTTTCTGGACAGTGTGTTTGAAGGTCGTTATCGACGCATTTCCCATCCTAGCGTTTCTTCGATGACAAGCGAAACGCCAGGTCATGGATATGGACGCCACTGGGCGCAGCGGGTGTATGCGAGCATCCTTGTGCAGTAGCAGTGATACCGGCGGTGAATGTCGAGTCGGCCCGGGGAGGCTCCCCGGGCCGACTCGACACAGGGCGGCCGACGAATGTGGGTATCAGCTGTGCCAGGGAGCGCCCATGTACGCTTAGGGAAACAACTGGTCGGCCAGCGCCTGCACAGTCATCCGGTTGCGGATCGCCCGCGTGGCCGTCTGGATCAGTTCGCCTGCTTCTGGGGCCACATTACAGGTCCCTGTTGACCTTTCCATTGTGAAAAGGTTTAAAGTAACAAAGTTGAGGTTAAGCTGGTTTGCCTGCAAGAACCCGGCCCCAAAGGGCTTGCCCACATGCTCATGAGAACAAGTCGTACGAAACGCCTCCTTATTGCCCTTGCGGCAATGCTGAGCCTGCTGTTCATGCAGCTGGCTTCGGCGGCGTACGGGTGTTCGCCGACGTTCATGGGTGACGCTGGGTCAACGACCAGTGTGCAGACGGCGTACGCGGACTGCACACAGATCGATGCAGCACTGCCAACCCTGTGCGCAGTACAGGTGAGCGCCAGCAGCAACGTGCCGCTTGTTCACAAACTCAAGGCCTTCCCGCACGCCGCAGGCTTGCGGAGCATTGGCCTTCTTCCTGCCTCTTCTGGCGCCTTCGCTGCAACGCTATCCGTTCAGCCTCCCCCCGGCCTGCTCAGAGCCATCTCGCCGCCGCTGTCTATCCGCGACTGTCGTTTTCTGATCTGACAATCCGCCGCAACACCTAATCGGCAAGCGGTCACCCATAGTCTGCCCCCTGCTGCACGCGTGCCGGCCTAACTGGCTGCGCCCGTCCATGCGTGGGCCGCAACCAGGGAATAGATCCCGAGGGCCTGTTTCAGCTGGCACTCCCGGACATCCAGATCACAAGAGGAACACATGATGAAAACATCTTCGACAACTATCTTCGGCACACCACAACGGTTTGCTCTCAATCACTGGGCAGTTCGCCAAAAATTCTGGCTGGGTGCCGCATCTGGCGCATTTGTCGCAGTGGGCCTGACGGCTGGCTGGGACCGGCTGGCAACCCTTGGAGCGCTCTCCACACTTCTCGCGGTGTTGCCCTGCGCACTCATGATGGGCCTGTGCATGAAGATGATGAAGCACACGGACTCGAACGGCGCATCCTGCTCTGGCGTGCCAGCACAGCGGACAGCTGAGCCTGCCAGCCCTGATCAAGCCGCTCTCCAGGCACCGCAAATAGGACTTTCGGTCCCCCTTATTTTGGAGAAGGACCATGCGTAAGCCAACGAAAGCTCCAGCTGCCCTGGATGAACCCGGAGCGAATCGATGATGGGAAGCAGCGTGACGTGCGGCGGCATGATGGGGTTCATGGGTATCGGCGGGTTACTGGTGCTCGTCCTCCTCGTCCTGTTGATCGCGGTACTCATCAAATATCTGTTCAAGAAATAGAGGGGTGCGGACGGCTGGCATACCCAGATTCTCTGCATCGTTTGATAGCAATAGGCATTGATATAGAGGTCATCATGACAACACATCACTTCATCACCCGCCGCACCTTCCTGGGCTATGCCGGCACGAGCGCTGCAGCGCTTCTCGCTGGCGTGCCATCGGCCGGAGCAGCCGCTACAGCAAACGAAGGGGGCAATGCCTTTGAACCCGATGTCGCCCTGGAACTCACCGCCAAACCGCAAGACGTTGTACTGCGTCCAGGACCCGCAACGCCGGTGTGGACCTACCAGGCTCGCGTGGTGAAAGGCGACCCGGCGAGCGTGCACGCATCCCCCGGTGGGTACCTCGGGCCCACCCTGCGCGTGCGCCGCGGCCAGAAGCTGCGCGTTGACTTCATGAACCACACCGACCAGCCCAGCATCGTCAACTGGCATGGCTTGCATGTGCCGGCCGACATGATGGGGCTGCCGCGCTACGAGGTGGGGCCTGGCGAGCACTACCGCTACGAATTCGAGGTGCGTGACCGCGCTGGCACTTACTGGTATCACGCAATGGCCGTCGGCCACACGCCCGAGCAGGTGTACTTCGGGCTTGCCGGGCTCCTGCTCGTGAGCGACGATGAAGAACAGGCTCTGGCATTGCCCCGTGGCGACTACGATGTGCCGCTCGTCATCCAGGACCGGACCTTCGGAGACAACAACCACCTGCACTACCTGCCCGGCACCGGCCCCGAGGCTGCGCCCGCGCGCGACTCCTCACCCCAAGCGCCCGGAATGGGGGGCGGCATGATGGGCGGCCAGGGCATGATGTCCGGTGGGATGAGCGCCATGATGACCCGCATGATGGGTTTTTTTGGGGACACTATCCTGGTGAACGGCCAGCCCGATGCCCAGCTCAAAGTCGCCACGCACGCCTACCGCCTGCGCGTGCTCAACGCCTCGAACGCCCGTACCTACAAACTTGGCTGGGAAGATGGTCGGCCGCTTACGGTGATAGCAACCGGCGGTGGCCTGCTGGAGCGCCCCGTACAAAAAGATTACGTGATGCTCACCCCCGGCCAGCGCATTGAGCTGTGGGCGGACTTCGGCAAGGACGCAGTGGGCACGCAACTCACGCTCATGAGCCTCGCCTTTGACGGCATGGCGGGCATGATGGAAAGCACGATGGGCGAGGACATGATGGGTGGCGGCATGATGGGTGGCGGCATGATGGGGAACATGATGAGCCGCATGATGAGTGGTTCATCCCTGGCCGACGGCGCACGCTTTCCGATTCTCAAAGTGGCCGTGACACAAAAAGCAGGCGAAGTACTTGAGCTGCCGCAGCACCTTTCCACGCTCACGCGGTTGCGGGCCGAAGATGCCGTGAATCGCGACAACCCCCGGACCTTCCGGGTCACCATGGGGCACATGCAGTGGGGCTTCAATGGCCGCAGCTTCCAGATGAACGAGGTCGCGCCCGACGAAATCGTGAAGCTCGGCACGACCGAAGTCTGGGAGTTCGTCAACAACATGATGATGGCGCACGCCATTCACCTGCACGGCCTGCAGTTCCAGGTGCTGGAACGGCGCAATAGTCCGCAGGGTGCGGGCGTGGTCGAGGGCTGTGTCGACGACGGCTGGGAAGATACCGTGCTCCTGATGCCCAACGAGCGCGTGAGGCTCCTCATGCGTTTTGCAGACTTCACCGGAAGCTATGCCTACCAGTGCCACATGCTGGAGCACGCGGCGATGGGCCTTATGCGTGATTACGAGGTCCAGCCAGCGCAAACGCCAGCGTGAGGCTCCGAAATGTCTTCCTGGCTATTCACCCAGATTCTGCTTGCCGCAGGCGCAGGGCTGCTTTTGAATCTAACGCCCTGCGTGCTACCCGCCGTCCCGCTCAAGGTTCGCGCGGTGCTGAACGCCACAGGCGACCACCTGAAGGTGCGCATCGCATCCGCCGCGCTTTTCACAGCAGGGTCGGTGCTGTTCTTTGCCGCACTGGGCACCGCCACCGCCCTGTTGCAGTGGCAATGGGGGGTGCTGTTTCAATCGCAGGCCGTACTGATTGTTCTTGGTACCGTGTTGACGGCGTTTGCTGCGATGAACTTTCTTGGACGCGGCCTACCTGTCCCAAACGCCGTCGCCACTTTACGCGGGGGAAAATTCCTTGAACCTTTTTTCTCCGGCCTCATTTCGGCGCTACTTTCGACGCCCTGCACGGGTCCCCTCTTGGGCGGCGTCCTGGTATTTGCGCTTGCTCAACCAACGGCCAATATCGTCGCCCTCTTCGTGTCGATCGGCCTCGGGCTTGCACTCCCCTATGTCGTGCTGCTCCTTCGCCCCGGCCTTCTGAAACGCCTGCCGCGTGCGGGAGCCTGGACAGAAGTCATCCGCCAGAGCTTCGGGTGGCTGCTGCTTGCTGCAGCCCTTTTCTACCTTCAAAGCGTCCTCCCGGCTTCGTGGGTGGCACCTCTCTGGACCGCCTTGTTCGCAGGGGTGCTCGCCTGGGCGGCATACCGCTTCTGGCGCGCGGCAGATCGCGGCTCACGCGCGGTGGCGCTATTCGTGAGCGTCATTGCCCTGGCCTCCGCCTACGCCGGGGCAGGCCCGGAGCGGTCCCCCGGCCACACGATCGCCTGGCAACCGCTACGGGCGGCCGATGTTTCCGCACTGCCCACGCTCGGGCGTCCCGCCATCGTGGAATTTACGGCGCAATGGTGCATCAATTGCAAGGTGCTCGAGAAAACCACCTACGAGGACAGCACCGTGGTTCAGGCCGTTGCCCGTTCAGGTGTCGTTGCATTCCAGGCAGACCTGACGCACCCCGACCTGGTGCTCGAGCACCTGCTCGCTTCCTATGGCGGCGTGGGCCTGCCATTTCTCGCTGTTCTTGATCGTGAGGGGCACAAAGTGCAGGATTTTTCCGGCCTGTTCACGAGCGCAAGCCTGGTGAAGGCATTGAAAACGGTAGGACCTCAGGAGAATACGGAATGAAACGCAGCAGCAAACGCAGGGCGGCAACTCTGGGGGTGCTCCTCATCCTTGCAACAGTGGCTGTCCTCTTCGGTTGGCGTCAGTTCTTTGCACCACCTCTCGGGTCTGCTGCTGACAATGCAATAGCAGCCAGCAGCGGTTTGATGGATTCATCGACGCATGTGACCGCCTCTCTCGCCAGGACTGGAGAAGATGGCACCGTCACCCTGCATATCGGCAAGGACTGGCACGTCAACGCCAACCCCGCCTCGCTTGAGAACCTGATCGCCTCGACGGTCATGATCGAACATAACGGCTCGCAACGTGCGGCGCAGGCAACCTACCCGCCCGGAAAGAGCAGCGGCATCACGATCGATGGTACGGATATCCTGGTCTACGAAGACGGCACGGTTATCCCCACAAAAAACCTGGGCAGTGCGCCAGGCGATCGTGTGCTGGTGCGCGTCCAGGCCTGCAACACGCAAGGCATCTGCCTCGCGCCTGCGACGATTGCCGTTTCAGGCGATCAAATTTGAAGCGCCTGGGCCACCCGATCCAACCGCAACGGGGGTTGTTCCCATGACACGCCCCTCTTTGCATCTTTACAACAACCTCTCTACAGGAGCATCACCATGCGTCACTTCAAAACATTGGCTCTCGCACTCGCCCTGGGCTTCCCGCTCTCAGCAGTGGCTGCCGGCATTCCAGTCAAAATGTACAAAAGTCCCAATTGTGGTTGCTGTGACCGATGGGCCCAACATCTTGAAGCCAACGGTTTTACGGTGGAGACCATCAATACGCCAGCCCTTGCCTCAATCAAGGAGAAGTACCACATACCGACCAACCTGGCGGGTTGTCACACCGCGCTGGTAGAGGGCTACGTGGTAGAAGGTCTCGTACCCGCCACGTACATCAAGCAGATACTGGCTGATCACCTCCCCGTAAAGGGTCTCTCCATACCGGGAATGCCTGTGGGCGCCCCTGGCATGGCGGGCACCGCTGCCGGGCCGCTGAATGTCTACGTTCTGGGCACCGGCTCGGCACCCAAGGTCTTTGCTACCTTTTGAAATCGGCGGGCAATGTACACAAACGAGTTATCGTGCAGACTGCACACACTCAGTGGAGTCACCATGAACCCCAAAAAATATGCAGCCGTCGCGTCACTTGGTCTCGCTATCACGCATTGCTGAGCATTGGCATGTCTGATGGCGTGACCATTAACCGCATTGCTGGACTGGTCGGCGAAGCCCTGATTATGACGGGCGTAGGGCTTGCCGTCGCAATTCCGGCGGTGCTGGCCTACAAGGGGTCGTCTCAGAAAATGGAAAATAAAGCACGCTAAGGCTTAGCCGAACCCGTCAGGTTTGCTCCGCCCTGTAGCGACGCGACCAGCGGACAGGAAACATTCCCCTGCCGCGCGTGGCAGGCGCATACCAGATCAGACAGTACGGCCTCCATGCGCGCCAAGTCGACCATCTTCTCGCGCACGTCCTTGAGCTTGTGCTCGGCCAGACTGCTGGCTTCCTCGCAGTGGGTGCCATCGTCGAGCCGCAGCAAATCGGCGATTTCATCCAGGCTGAAGCCCAGCCGCTGGGCCGATTTCACGAATCGCACTCGCGTCACATCCGCTGCGCCATAGCGGCGAATGCTGCCGTATGGCTTATCCGGTTCCGGCAACAGACCCTTGCGCTGATAGAACCGGATGGTCTCCACGTTGACCCCGGCCGCCTTGGCAAAGACGCCAATGGTCAGGTTCTCCAAATTGTTTTCCATATCGCTTGACTCCGTACATGAGTACGGAAGTAAGGTTACGCTATCCAATTCAAATTCGAAAGGACAAGCGCATGTCTGAACCACAAACCGGGCGCGGCGCGCTCTTCGCTGGCGGGCTGGCCGCCATCCTCGCCTCGACCTGCTGCCTCGGGCCGCTTGTCCTGGTCGCCTTGGGATTCAGCGGGGCATGGATCGGCAACCTGACCGTGCTGGAGCCGTATCGCCCGCTTTTCATCGGCGCAGCGCTTGTGGCGTTGTTCTTCGCCTGGCGGCACATCTACCGCCCTGCGCAAGCCTGTAGGCCGGGTGAGGTCTGCGCGATTCCCCAAGTGCGAGCGACCTACAAGCTCATTTTCTGGGTCGTGGCCGTGCTGGTTCTGGTCGCGCTCGGATTTCCCTATGTCATACCATTTTTCTACTGATCGGAGTTCACCATGAAGAAGCTGTTTGCCTCCTTCGCCCTCGCCGCCGTTGTTGCACCTGTGTGGGCCGCTACCCAGACCGTCACGCTGTCCGTACCGGGCATGACGTGCTCGGCATGCCCAATCACCGTCAAGAAGGCGATTTCCAAGGTCAATGGCGTCAGTAAAGTTGCCGTGACCTTCGAGACCCGCGAAGCGGTTGTCACCTTCGATGATGCCAAGACCAGCGTGCAGAAGCTGACCAAGGCAACCGGGGACGCGGGCTATCCCTCCAGCGTCAAGTAGTGAGCCACTGAACCCGACCCTGGGGCGATCATGGGACTGATCACACGCATTGCCGACAAGGCTGGCGCGCTCGGCAGCGTTGTTTCCGCGATGGGCTGCGCCGCCTGTTTTCCGGCCATCGCCAGCTTGGGCACAGCCATCGGCCTCGGCTTTTTACAGGAATACGAAGGCTTGTTCATTTCCACGCTGCTGCCGCTGTTCGCCGTCGTGGCTTTGCTGGCGAATGCACTGGGCTGGCTCAGTCATCGGCAATGGCACCGCAGCCTGCTCGGCATGATCGGGCCAGCCATCGTGTTCGCCGGGACTGTCTGGTTGCTTGGCAACTGGTGGACAGCGCGCCTCATATACACCGGCCTGGCCCTGATGATCGGCGTGTCGATCTGGGACTTGGTTTCGCCGGCAAATCGCCGCTGCGGCTCGGGCGGCTGCGAACTCCCAGCAAAACATAGCTGACGGCGTGAGCCAGCGGCCAACACAGAAAAGGAACGATGAATGATCACCCTCAAAATCACCGGCATGACTTGCGACTCGTGCGCAGTGCATGTCAAGGAAGCCCTGGAGAAAGTGCCAGGCGTGCAGTCGGCGGATGTCTCCTATACCAAGGGCAGCGCCAAGCTCGCCGTCGAGGCCGGCACATCGTCTGACGCGTGGACTACCGCCGTGGCCGGACTCGGTTATCGGGCCACGCTCGCCGACGCGCCCGTGCCTCCGGTGGGCGGCGGCTTGCTCGTCAAGATGCGCGAATGGCTAGGTAGCGGCGACAAGGCTGGTGGTGACGGTGGCGGATTGCATATTGCCGTTATCGGCAGCGGCGGCGCGGCGATGGCGGCGGCGCTGAAGGCCGTCGAGCAAGGCGTGCACGTCACCCTGATCGAGCGCGGCACTATTGGCGGCACCTGCGTCAATATCGGCTGCGTGCCGTCCAAGATCATGATCCGCGCTGCACACATCGCCCACTTGCGCCGAGAAAGCCCGTTCGATGGTGGCATGCCGCCCACACCGCCGACAATCTTGCGCGAGCGGCTGCTGGCCCAGCAGCAGGCGCGCGTCGACGAACTGCGCCACGCCAAATACGAAGGCATCCTGAATGACAATCCCGCCATCTCCGTGCTGCATGGCGAAGCCCGTTTCAAGGACGCACACAGCCTGACCGTGCAACTCAACGGTGGTGGCGAGCGCGTGGTGACTTTCGACCGTTGCCTGATTGCCACCGGCGCGAGTCCGGCCGTTCCGCCGATCCCCGGCCTGAAAGATACACCCTACTGGACTTCCACCGAGGCGCTGGTCAGCGACACCATTCCTGAGCGGCTGGCCGTGATTGGTTCGTCGGTGGTAGCGCTGGAACTGGCGCAGGCGTTCGCCCGACTGGGCAGCAAAGTAACGATCCTTGCACGCAACACCCTGTTCTTCCGGGAAGACCCGGCCATCGGTGAGGCAATCACGGCGGCGTTTCGCGCCGAAGGGATCGAGGTGCTGGAGCACACCCAGGCCAGCCAGGTCGCGCACGAGGGCGGCGAATTCGTGCTCACCACGGCGCACGGCGAGCTGCGTGCCGACAAACTGCTGGTCGCCACCGGTCGCTCGCCCAACACGCGCAGCCTGGCGCTGGACGCGGCAGGCGTCGCGCTCAACCCGCAAGGCGCTATCGTCATCGACGCCGGCATGCGGACCAGCACGCCGGACATCTACGCGGCCGGCGACTGCACGGACCAGCCTCAGTTCGTCTATGTGGCGGCGGCGGCCGGCACCCGTGCGGCGATCAACATGACGGGCGGTGACGCGGCGCTTAACCTTACCGCCATGCCTGCCGTGGTGTTCACCGATCCGCAAGTCGCCACCGTGGGCTACAGCGAGGCAGAGGCTCATCACGACGGGATCGAGACCGACAGTCGCACTTTGACCTTGGACAACGTGCCGCGTGCGCTCGCCAGCTTTGACACACGCGGCTTCATCAAGCTGGTCATCGAGGAAGGTAGCGGACGGCTCATCGGCGTACAGGCGGTGGCCCCGGAAGCGGGCGAACTGATCCAGACGGCGGTACTCGCCATCCGCAACCGGATGACCGTGCAGGAACTGGCCGACCAGTTGTTCCCCTATCTGACGATGGTCGAAGGCTTGAAGCTCGCGGCGCAGACCTTCAACAAGGATGTGAAGCAACTATCCTGCTGCGCCGGGTAAGGAAAAGGAGGTGTTCGATGAACTCCTACACGGTATCCCGGCTGGCTCTTGAGGCCGGGGGGAGCGTGCATATCGTGCGCGACTACCTGCTGCGCGGGTTGCTGCGGCTGGCATGGTCACAGAGGATGGAGTCTGAAATGGCTTTCGGAAGTTCTGACTCAAAAGGTCCGAACACCGCGATGTCCGAGCTTCAGCCTGATGTGCAGGCGTAAAGCGCCTGGGCTTTGCGAGCCAACCCTGGGGAAGATTTGCCGTCGTAGGATCCCCCTCAGAGTAGACATCAGCCAGTAGAATTTCGGAGCCTCCTTTCCATCGGAGACTCCCTTGAAGAAAAGCAGATTTACCGAAAGCCAGATTGTTGCGGTGCTCAAAGAAGGCGAAGCCGGCATCCCGGTCGTCGAGTTGTGCCGCAAGCACGGCATCAGCAGCGCCACGTACTACCAGTGGAAGAGCAAGTACTCGGGCGTGCAGGTGTCCGAGTTGCAGCGCCTGCGTGAACTTGAGGCGGAGAACGCCAAGCTCAAACGCATGTACGCGGATCTGGCCCTGGAGAACTCAGCCATCAAGGATGTGCTGAACCGAAAATCCTGACGCCGTCAGCCAGGCGCGAGGTCGTCGAGCAGTTGGTGCAATCGAAGCTCTCGATCACACGTGCCTGTCAGATTGCTGGCCTATCGCGGGCGGCGTATTACAAGAGGCCAATTCCGGCAGAGCAGCGCGATGCCGAGGTCATTGATGCGCTCAATGCCATCGTGACCCGGCATGGGCGCTGGGGATTCTGGAAGTGCTTCACACGGCTGCGGCTCGATGGCCATTGCTGGAACAAAAAGCGGGTTCACCGGGTGTACTGCGAGATGGGATTGAATTTGCCTCGACGCTGCAAGAAACGGCTGACTGACCGGCACCGTCAGCCGCTGGACCATTCCCTGGAGCCAAATCGCTGCTGGGCATTGGACTTCATGCACGATGCCTTGTATTGCGGCCGACGCTTCCGGACGTTGAACGTGATCGACGAGGCCAACCGGGAGTGCCTAGCCATCGAGGTTGGCACATCCATCCCTTCAGCGCGCCTGATCCGCGTGCTCAATCGCCTGATCAATTGCTATGGGGCTCCTGAGGCCATACGGCTGGACAACGGGCCGGAGATGGTCTCGCTGGCGTTCACCGAATGGGCTGCTGCCCGGGGCATCGCCGTGCGTTATATCCAGCCCGGAAAACCGAATCAGAATGCGTTCATCGAGCGCTTCAACAAGACGTATCGCACGGAGGTGCTCGACGCTCACCTGTTTGCCAATCTGCAGCAGGTGCAGGCCATCACCGAACAATGGCTAATCGATTACAACGAATACCGCCCACATGAATCACTGGGCGACATCCCGCCGGTGCAGTTTATGCCCCGGCTACCCCTTGCTCCGAATCTCTACCAGCCGTCGTCTACTTGACGGGGGACCCTACGCCGTTGCCTGCACCACGCCAAAAATTACCAACTTTATTTGCACGAAATCATGCCTGTTCCAGACAGACACTTCGAAAATTTACCAACTTTATTAATTCCAGACTTTTCAGTCGTAACGTATTTGCTAGGGTTCGAGACGTAAAATTTACTAACTTTATTTAGATACCACAGGGGGCAGCGCTTTTGGGCTGATGTCAGGCCGAGCCTGGCTTGAAATCCCCCCGATACCGCCACAGCAGTACCAGGCACACACCTGCCGGCACCATCAGGGTGGCATAGGCAAAGCCATAGCTGCCCGATAACGAAGCAATCCAGCCAAAGATGGGTGGCCCCACCACCACGCCCAGGAAAGTCATGGCCAAGGTGCCGCCGGTGGCCATGCTGGCCATGCCGTCGGGCGCCTGACGGGCAACCTCGGCCAGATAAATGCCGTTCCAGCCAATGGCGCTGCCGCCAAACAGACATAGCACCAGGATCAGCACCCAGCGGGTATCGAGCAGATGCAGGAACGGGGTGGCCAGCGCACACAGGGCAACCAGGGCTGCCAGCCCGGCCAGGGTACTGACAGGGCCCAGGTAGTGGTCAGAGACATAGCCCCATAGCAGGCGGCCACCTACGCCGGCTGCCTGGGACACTGCCAGAATCACGCCGGCGGCCACCAGATCCATGGCCAGATCATGGTGTAGGAACGTGACCATGTAAGAGGTGAGTGACAGCTGGGTGATGGAAAACAAAAAGGACACCCCCGCCAGCACTGCCAGGCTGCGTTGGCTGAACACCAAGCGAAGTGGCCCTGCCAGGCCCTGTCCTGCCGACAGCTTCTGCTTGGGGTTTTGATCGGCATCCAGGGATTTTCTCAGGGGCTGAACCGCCAGTGCGCAGGCAGCATTGGCCGCGGCCACCACCCCAAATGCCGCTTGCCATCCCAGCCACTGCGCCAGACCGGGCACAATCAGACCTGCCAGCACGCCCCCCAAGGGGACACCGGTTTGCTTGATTGAAAACACAAAGGACATGCGATCGGGCGGAGTAGTGCGGGCCAGCAGATGCGAGCTGGCCGGTGTGATGGGGCCATATCCCAAGCCGATCAATATGGCGCCCAGTGCCATCAGGGGCACGGAGGCCAGCGTGGAGAGCAGCAGCCCAAGTGCACACAGGATCAGCCCAGCCTGGCTGGCCCGGATCGCTCCATAGCGGCGAGTGGCTGATCCGGACAGCAAGCTGGCTGCCATGGCGCCCATATAGGCCAGTGCCACATACACCCCGACATAAGCAGTTGGTACATCCAGTACGGCTGCAATGGCAGGGGCGATGGCGGGCAATGTCAGCAGGCTCATCGCCACCAGTGACTGAATCGTCACGGTGGCGGTAAGGGTAATGGCAGAAGAGGCTGTGTTGACTGGGCTGGGCTGCAAGGAAGACGACATCAGTGGTGGTTGAAAGAAGAGTCAGTTGGCCCTGGCCGGTGCCGAAGCGGGTTCTTTGCGCATACAAAAATTGCCTACCCGAGGCGCGTCGGCCAAATGCCAAACCCGCTCGATCAGGGTATCGATTTCGGTGTCGGTGGATGCCTGATGATAGTGGCCCAAACGCCGAACCTTGTCTTCGATCTCGGCCCGGCTGAGGGTATTGTCGGGGTCTCCCTTTGGGGTGTCCACGCGGCCGTGCAAGGTTTGGCCCTGCTGGGTGGTAACCGTGACCTTGCCAATCCAGCGCTGCGGATAGGCCGTGTTGACTTCGTCGTCCAGCTGCATGCTGACCTTGGGCAAGAAGGCGGCGATGTCTGCATCGTTGGATGCATCGTCAAATTCTTGCAAGCCCGCTTTCTGGTGCTTGGCAATCAAACCCAGCACCGTGCCCATTGAAAACTTGGATTGGTGAACCGTGGTGGGTTTGACCACTGGCCCCAGCACGTCGATCGCCCCCTGGTGCACATGTGCCGTGACGTGGGCAATGTCGTGGATGCTCAGGTGATGCGTTTGTACCAGCGACAGCAAGGCATCGGCGGCGGGGTGGGTGTGGCGGCACGAGGCGTGGTACTTGAACGAGGTTTCAAGCAAGGCCCAGCGGGTGCCCAGGCCGTCGGTCAGGCGTGAGGGATCTGCGTCGCTGGACATGCCGGCCGCCATTCCTTGCCGGCCCTCGAGGATCTGGCTGGCGCCCGTAAACCCCTGGCCAGCCAGCCAGGCAGCCATCAGGCCATTGGCCGCTGCGCGCGCCGTGTGCAATTGTTTGGAGTCTGCGCCGTCGCGCAGAAACTCCCACAGGCCTGCCGCCTGCGTGCCCGCAGAGCCCAGTGCGTGCAGCATGCGGGGCGCATCCAGTTGCAGCAGCTTTCCGGCTGCCATGGCTGAGGCCAGGGCGCCGGCGGTGCCCGTGGTATGAAAAATCGTGTAGTGGCTGCGGCCCAGAAACTCGCCAATACGGATGCCGGCTTCGTAGCCGGCCACAATGGCGGTAAGCAGGGCCTGGCCGTTGAGCCCATGTGCCTGGGCCAATGCCATGGCAGGCGGCATCACCACGGCGGCGGGGTGAAACACCGAGCCGTTGTGCACGTCATCCTGCTCGACCATATGGGCGGCAGCCGCGTTGCTCATGGCGGCAAATACCGGGCTGGTGCCCCCGCGAGTGACAATGTTTTCGGCCGGACCGTTTTGCGGCCCCATCACCAGGCCGTACTGGGTAATGGCCTGAACCGTGCGCCCGCTGGCGCCGGCCAGCATCGATCCGATGCAGTCGAGCAAAAGGTCTTCGGCACGTCGCAGGACGGGGGCCGGGATATCCTGGAATTTGAGCCCGGCCAGAAACCGGGTGAGCTCAGCGCTGGGATGTGACATGACGTTCCTGAAATAAGCAGTAATGATGGATGTTTTGTTGTGTGTGACCACGCACAGCGTGGCATTTATCCGAAAGACTTTGCGGGACAGGGAAATTTTTGCCTATTATTGTTTGCTTAAGACGGACTTCAGTAAACATTAAGGGCTCTTGTACGATGGCGACACGCTTCGACCTCACCGATATGCAGCTTTTGGTCAATGTGGCCGGTGCCCAAAGCCTGACCAAAGGAGCAGAGCGCACATTTTTATCCTTGCCGGCAGCCAGCAACCGGGTCAAAAGCCTCGAAGACGCCCTGGGCACCGACCTTCTGTACCGGGGTAGTCAGGGCGTTACGCTGACACCGGCGGGTGAGGTGTTTATCAGGCATGCCCGTGTGGTCTTGCGCCAGATCGAGCACCTGCGTGGGGATATCCAGGAGTACGCGCATGGCATCAAGGGGCAGGTGCGGCTGTATGCCAACACCACTGCCACCAACGAGTTCATCCCTGCCGTGCTGGGGAAATACCTGATCAGCCATCCCGACGTCAACATCGAGTTGCGCGAGCGCCTCAGCTATCAGGTGGTGAAGGCGGTTTCTGATGGCGTGGCTGATATCGGCATTACGGCACAAGGCAGTGGTGGCTCCGGGCTCAAGTATCTGCCTTATCGCACCGATAGACTCGTGCTGGTGACCTATCCGGATCATCCCTTGGCACAGGCCGGGCAGTGCCGGTTTGAGCAGACGCTGGGTGACAACTTCATCAGTTTGTTCGAGTCTAGTGCCATTCATTCCTTTTTGCTCAAGGCGGCCGAAGACATCGGCCAGTTGCTCAAGTTTCGTGTCGAGGTCGGTAATTTCGAGGCTGTTTGCCGCCTGATTGCAGCGCGGGTAGGGATCGGCGTCATCCCGCAGTCGGCTGCGTTGCGCTATGCACAGTTGATGCCCATCCGTATCGTGGCGTTAATCGATGCGTGGTCTTGGCGAAATCTGCATATTTGCTGGCGGGAGGCCGGAGAGTTGCCGGTTTTTGCCCAGGAGCTGGTGGATCTGCTGGTGCGTGACGCTCAGGACAGTGCTGGCTCAGGGTAGACCCTCCGTTGCCTTCTGCAAAAGCCTGGCTTTGGCAAAACAAAATTGATTGCCTTGCCGGATTGCTTCATGCTGCCTGTTCTCCTTCACTTCGAGACAGACTATGTTTGACGCTGCCGGCGACCATCAGGATATTCGGGACGCAATCCGCGATCTTTGCGCGCAATTTGGTGATGAGTACTTTCGCAAGATCGACGAAGCACGCGGCTATCCGGCAGAGTTTGTCGATGCACTGACGCATGCGGGCTGGCTGGCCGCCCTGATCCCCGAAGAATACGGTGGCTCTGGTCTGGGTCTCACCGAGGCCTCCGTCATCATGGAAGAAATCAACCGGGCAGGCGGCAATTCGGGCGCTTGCCACGGGCAGATGTACAACATGGGCACCGTGTTGCGGCATGGTTCTGCCGCCCAAAAACAGCAGTGGTTACCGCAAATTGCCAGTGGTCGGTTGCGCCTGCAGTCGATGGCGGTTACTGAGCCCACCACAGGTACGGATACCACCAAGATCAAAACCACTGCAGTAAAAAAAGATGGCCGCTATGTGGTCAATGGGCAAAAGGTCTGGATCTCCCGCGTGCAGCATTCTGATCTGATGGTGCTGTTGGCGCGCACCACCCCGCTGGAGCAGGTACGCAAAAAATCCGAAGGCATGTCCATTTTTATGGTGGATCTGAAATCCGCCATTGGCAATGGCCTGAGCGTGCGGCCTATCCTTAATATGGTCAATCACGAAACCAACGAGCTTTTCTTCGAGGATCTTGAAATCCCCGAAGAAAATCTCATCGGCGAAGAAGGCAAGGGATTCAAGTACATCCTGGATGGCCTCAACGCCGAGCGCACCCTGATTGCCGCAGAGTGCATCGGCGATGGTTACTGGTTTGTGGATCGCGCCAAAAAGTACGTGTCCGAACGTGAAGTCTTTGGCCGGCCAATTGGCCAGAACCAGGGTGTGCAGTTTCCCATCGCGCGGGCGTTTGTCAATGTCGAGGCAGCCAGCCTGATGCGTTACCAGGCCTGCAGCCTGTTTGACGCTCACAAGGATTGCGGCGCGCAGGCCAATATGGCCAAATTGCTGGCGGCCGATGCCTCCTGGGAGGCCGCCAATGCCTGTCTGCAGGCGCATGGCGGATTTGGCTTTGCCTGCGAATACGACATCGAGCGCAAGTTCCGCGAAACCCGGCTCTATCAGGTGGCGCCTATTTCCACCAACCTGATCCTGTCTTATGTTGGCCAGCACGTGCTGGGCATGCCGCGGTCATTTTAAAGAGTTCTTACCATGCTGCCTTTGCAGGACATTACCGTTATTACGCTGGAACACGCCATCGCTGCGCCTTTTTGCACGCGACAACTGGCGGATCTCGGTGCCCGTGTCATCAAGATCGAGCGTCCGGGAGTGGGTGACTTTGCCCGCGGCTACGACGAACGCGTGCGCGGACTGTCGTCCCATTTTGTGTGGGTCAATCGCTCCAAAGAGAGCCTGGCACTGGACATCAAAAGCCCGCAATCTGCAGAGGTCATGGATCGCCTGCTGGCCAAGGCGGATGTATTGGTGCAAAACCTGGCTCCGGGCGCTGCTGCGCGTCTTGGCCTGTCCTTCGAGGCCTTGCACGAGCGCTTTCCGGGCCTTGTCGTCTGCGATATATCCGGCTACGGCAATGATGGCCCCTATCGCGACAAAAAAGCCTACGACCTTCTCATTCAAAGTGAATCCGGATTTCTCTCGGTAACCGGCGGTCCCGACGAGCCCGCCAAAGCAGGTTGCTCCATCGCCGATATCGCGGCAGGCATGTATGCCTATACCAACATCCTGGCAGCCCTGCTGCAGCGCCAGAAAACGGGGCAGGGGCGTCACATCGACGTCTCCATGCTTGAAAGCATGGCCGAATGGATGTCTTACCCGATGTATTACAGTTTCGAGGGGGCACAGCCGCCTGCCCGCAGCGGGGCTTCGCATGCCACTATTTATCCCTATGGGCCCTTTGCGGCGGGTGATGGCAAAACGGTGATGCTGGGCCTGCAAAACGAGCGTGAATGGCAAGTATTTTGCGAAAAAGTACTGTTGCAGCCCGATCTGGTCAGTGACCCCCGGTTTTCCAGCAATTCGAAACGATCCGCGGCACGGACCGAACTACGCGATCTTATTCTTCAGGTGTTTTCAACGCTGACGGTTCAGGATGTCATCGCGCGCCTGGATGAGGCCCGTATTGCCAACGCCCAGATGAATACGATGGCCGACCTCTGGCAGCACCCGCAGCTCAAGGCTCGCGGCCGCTGGACATCCGTAGACAGCCCGGCAGGCCAGCTGCCAGCACTGCTGCCCCCTGGCGTGGCTTCAAAAGAGGACGCACAAATGGCAGCCATTCCGGCTTTGGGCCAGCACACTGACGCTATCTTGCAAGAGTTGGGCATCACAAAGCTGGTATAAAGCTAGTGCTGATTCAAAAAGGCCTTTTCAGAGCCTTTGCACAGGGTTTGGGTGTCTTGCTGAGGCAAGAACCGCCCAGGCCATAACAACCTTTCAGGAGACCATATATGCAATCCCGTACACTTACCCGCCTGGCACTGGCCTTGGGCATCAGCCTGTCTACCGGCCTGATGGCCTCGGCAGCTCAGGCAGCACCCATGATCATCAAGTTCAGTCACGTGGTGGCGGCCACTGCACCTAAGGGTCAGGGGGCCCTGAAGTTTAAAGAGCTCGCCGAGGCAGCGCTGCCTGGCAAGGTCGAAGTTCAAGTGTTTCCCAACTCGCAGTTGTTTGGCGATGGCAAAGAAATGGAGGCTCTGTTGTTGGGCGACGTGCAAATGATTGCACCGTCCCTGTCCAAATTCGACCGCTACACCAAAAAACTGCAGGTATTTGATCTGCCTTTCCTGTTCGACGACATGGATGCTGTCGACCGCTTCCAGGCCAGCGAAGTTGGCCAGGGCCTGCTGGATTCGATGAAATCCAAGGGCATCAAGGGCCTGGCCTATTGGCACAACGGCATGAAACAGCTGTCCACCAATAAAGACAAGCTCACCCGCCCCGAAGACATCAAGGGCCTGAAGTTCCGTATCCAGTCCTCTGACGTGCTTGAAGCACAGTTCCGTCAGTTGGGTGCCAATCCGCAAAAGCTGGCCTTCTCCGAGGTCTACCAAGCACTGCAAACCGGCGTGGTGGATGGTCAGGAAAACACCTGGTCCAACATCTACACACAAAAACTGCACGAGGTGCAAAAAACCATCGCCATCACCAACCATGGTGATATCGATTACATGGTCATCACCAACGCTGGCTGGTGGGATGGCTTGCCTGACGATATCCGGGCTGGCTTGAGCAAAGCCATGGCAGGGGCTACCGAGTACGCCAACAAACTGGCTGCTGATATCAACGAACGTGATCATCAGCGGATTGCCAAGGCTGGTGCTGCAAAGATCCAGACACTCAGCAAAGAAGACGTGGCTGCATGGCGTAAGGCGATGAAACCCGTCTGGGAAAAATTTGAAGGCCAGATCGGTAAAGACGTGATTGAGGCTGCCCAGGCTTCCAATAACAGCTGACCTACCGATGTGCCGGCTGCCCGCCGCATAAGGTCATGCAAATGGCTGTCGGGCAAGCCGGCCCTCATCAGGCCACGTATTCAATTCCGTGGTTCAGGGCCACAAATTCCCTTGGGTGTTGTTCCTGCCCTCGGGAGGTGGCCTGTTTCTTTTTAAAGAGGCTCTTATGACCGACTTTTCATCCTGGGTGGGACGCCGCGAAACCTGTCACGACAACCTCGATCCTGGCCATGTCCAGCGGGTTGCCCTCAGCCTCGAAGAACCCGTTGTACCAGATGCCTCGTTGCCGCCACTTTGGCATTGGGCGTTTTTTGTTCAGGGCGAACCCTATGCAAAGCTGGGGCGCGACGGGCATCCCCAGGAAGACGCCTTCTTGCCGCCGGCCGGCCAGCGCAATCGCATGTGGGCGGGCGGACGCATTCAGTTTATGGCGCCCTTGCGTGTCGGTGTGCCCGCCGAAAGAGTGTCCGAGATTACAAAGATCGTCGAAAAAACGGGCCGCAGTGGCCGCTTGCAATTCATGACCGTCTTGCACCGCTACATCCAGGACAACATTCTGTGTATATCTGAAGAGCAGGATATCGTCTATCGCGAGCCTTCCACACCGGTGCTTCAGGGCACCACGCCTGTGCCAGAGGCACAATGGCACGAAGACATCACCCCCGATCCGGTACGGCTGTTTCGCTATTCGGCGGTCACCTTCAATGGCCACCGGATTCACTACGATGACCGTTATGTGCGCGAGGTCGAAGGCTATCCCGGCCTGGTGGTGCACGGGCCCCTGATCGCCACCCTGATGGTGGGCGCATTTGTGCGGGCGCACCCAGAGTGCCGGGTGCAATCGCTGTCCTATCGTGGGCTGCGGCCCCTGATTGCTCCCCGGGCGTTTCAGATAGGGGGATGCGTGACACAAGCCGGTACGGCGCAGTTGTGGGCTGCACAGGCGGGCACGCTGGCGCACCAGGCCGAGATCCAGTTCACAGCAGCCTGATCATTTCCAGTCGGTTTGCCTGACGTGCTGGTGCAGATAGTTCACAAAGGCTTCGGCCGCCGGCGGCAGGCTGGCATGCAGGCGGCTGTACACAAAAAATTTGCGTCTGACTTCCGGTGTGTGGATCAGGCGCGCCTGCAAGCCATAGAGCTTGACCAAACTGAGTGCATAAGGCAGGCATGCCGTGATGCCCAGGCCAGCACTGGCCATGCTGAGTGCTGTGCTCATGAAAGCAACTTCGTGGGTGGGGTGCAGGCCGTGCACAGATGCCTGGTTGTTCAGATCCAGTGCCAGGCGCTCGGTAAATTGCCCCTGTAGGGCGATCAGCGGATATTGCATCAGGTCTGCCCAGCGGATGCGCTTTTTGTCTGCCAGCGGATGTGTGGCTGGAAAAACCGCCATAAAAGGCAAATCAAACAGCGGGTCTGCCGTCAGTTCTGTCAGGCCTTCGCGTTGCGGGCCAATCCCGATATCCACTTCACCCCGCAATACCTGACTGATGGCATTCTCGACTGCGCAATCCAGCAGCCGGATGTCGATATCCGGGTGGCTTGCATGGAATCCCGCAATCACCTCTGGAATCAGCGTGCTGGACATCAGTTGCGGCGCCGCAATCCGCACGACGCCCCGGCGCAGGCGCTTCAGGTTATTGATGTTGTCGACCGCGTTGTCCAGATCCCGCAACACCTGCGTGGTGACGGCATGAAATTCTCTGCCAATATCCGATAGCCGCATCCTTCGTGTGCTGCGGTCTACCAGGCGCACGCCCAGTTGGGTTTCCAACTCTTTGATCAGGCCACTGAGGGCCGACTGCGTGATGTGCAGGGACTCTGCTGCCCGGGTAAAGCTGCCGGTTCGGGCCAGGGCGGCAAATGCGCGTAGCTGTCGTAAGGTGACATCCATCAGGATTCCCTATGAATTGATGGGAAAAAACTGTTTGTATGATAGCCGGATTGCGTTTTTAATGGCATAAAACAAGGAGACAAGTCATGTACACCGTTGCCATTTTTCAGGCAGGCCTTTGCGGAGCGCCTTATGTTTGATCGACTGGCCCAGCGCATCACGCACGGATTCGAGATTCTCATTGTGGCCTGCCTGGCCATTATGGGCGTGCTGGTGTTTGGCAACGTTGTGCTGCGCTACGCATTCAACTCGGGCATTGCCATTTCCGAAGAGCTCTCACGGCTTTTGTTTGTCTGGCTGATTTTTCTGGGGGCCGTGCTGGCTTCTGCCAAGCGCATCCATATTGGCTTCGATACCGTATTGCGGCATCTGTCGCGTGGCCCACGGCGCGTGCTGCAAGTGGCAAACGGCCTGCTGATTTTAGCCGGGTGCGCCATCTTCATTGTGGGGGGCTGGCAGCAAACCAAAATCAACTTGGGCAATGTCTATCCCGTGATGGGAATCTCTTATGCCTGGCTGTACGGAGTTGCCCTGGTGTTTGGTATTGCACTGATTTTTCCGGTGAGCAACAACATCCGCCGGGCACTCACGGGGGCCGACGAAGACCTCACTGAAGACCTTGCCGGGCGCATTGAAGATCTTGCCGAGCGTATCGAAGAAGATCAGGCCACGCACACTCGCGCGGGCCGTCCGGGGGATCGCTCATGACTGCTGCTGTCTTTCTGGCCACCTTGCTGGGTCTGATCACATTTGGCCTGCCGATCGCATTCGCCCTGATGTTTTCCGGAGTGGCCCTGATGCTTCTGACTGGGCAGTTTGATCCCCAGACCGTGGTGCAGAACGCGATTTCCGGGGCAGATAACTTTGTACTGATGGCGGTGCCCTTCTTTATTTTGGCGGGCGAGTTCATGAACGCAGGTGGCCTGTCCAAACGCATTGTGGATATGGCGGGTGCGTTTGTGGGGCATTTGCGTGGCGGTCTGGGTTATGTGGCCATTTTTGCCGGCATCCTGCTTGCCAGCCTCTCTGGCTCTGCTGTGGCGGATACTGCCGCTCTGGCGGCCATCCTGGTGCCCATGATGCGGGCCGCCGGGTACGATCCGGCCCGGGCCTGCGGCCTGATGGCGGCTGGCGGCATCATTGCACCAGTCATCCCGCCATCCATCGGATTTCTGATTTTTGGTGTGGTGGCCAATGTGTCCATTACCCGTCTGTTTCTGGCCGGGATTGTGCCTGGCGTCATGATGGGGATGGTGCTGGTGGTGGCCTGGTGGATCGTGGCCCGTCGCCAGCAGGTGGCCGTGTCGCCGCGTGTGCCCTGGGGGCGTCGTCTGCTTCTGTTGGGCCAGGGGGGATGGGCCCTGATGCTGCCCGTCATCATCATTGGTGGCTTGCGCTTTGGTATCTTTACCCCCACCGAATCCGCTGTGGTGGCCGCCGCCTATGCCTTGTTTGTGGGCCTGGTGGTCTATCGCGAACTCACTGGCGCCAAGATCTACGAGTGCCTGCTGTCTACCGCCCGGACGACATCGGTGGTGCTGCTGTTGGCGGCACTGGCCATGGTGGCGTCCTACATGATCACCATCACGGATATTTCCGGGCAGGTGGGCAGCTGGCTGCAGGGCCTGTCAGATCATCCCACGGTCCTGATGGCCGCCATGATGGTCGTGGTGTTTTTTGCCGGGATGGTGCTGGATTTCATCCCCATCGTGCTGATTTTCACGCCTGTGTTCATGCCGATTGTGCTGGCAGCGGATATCGACCCCGTGTATTTCGGTGTGATTTTCATCATGAACTGCTCGGTCGGCATGATCACCCCGCCTGTGGGTGTGGTGCTCAATGTCATCAGCTCAGTGGGCAAGGTATCAATGAACGACGCCGTTCGCGGCATCCTGCCTTTTCTGCTGTCGCTGATGGTCTTGCTGGTCTTGCTGATCCTGTTTCCGGTGCTGGTGACAGCCCCGGCCCAATGGTGGCGTTAAACAGGCCCCTGCCTGATGCCACACGATTTCTACCCAAGGAGACATCCATGAAACTACGTACCTCGCTGTTGGTGGGCCTGCTGGCCACCGCGCTGTCTGGCTCTGCTTGGGCCACTGTCACGGCCAAGTTTGCCGTTACCCTGCCCGAGAAATCGCATCAGGGTCAGGGTGTGGCCAAATTCGTCGAACTGGTTAAAGCCAAAAGCCAGGGCGATATCGTGATCAAGCCGTACTACAGCGGCGCGCTGGGCGATGACGTCAAGGTGACCTCTGCCTTGCAAGGTGGCACGATTGAGTTCACCGTGCCGCAAACCACCACGCTGACAGGCATGGTGAAAGCCTACGAGATTCTGGATTTCCCCTTTTTGTTCAGCAACGATGCTGAAGCCGAAAAAGTGCTGGACGGCCCAGTGGGACAACGCCTGCTGGATACCTTGCCTGCTCATGGCCTGATTGGCCTGGCTTACTGGGAAAACGGTTTCTTTAATGCCACCAACAGCAAACATCCGATTACCAAGGTCGAAGATTTTAATGGCCTGAAATTCCGCTCCATCCAGGCGCGCATCACTCAGGAAACCATCAAGGCCCTGGGAGCCAATCCGGTGCCGCTGGCCGTACCAGAGCTCTATACCGCGCTTGAGACCCACACCATCGATGGCCAGGGTACGCCCAATGCAGTGATTGCCGCGCTGAAGCTGGATGAAGTGCAAAAATACCTGTCTGTGACGCGGCATAGCTATGGCGCGTTTATCCCCCTGGCGTCCAAAGCCTTCTGGGACAAACTCACCCCCGAGCAGCAAAAGATCATCAAGGACTCGGCCGTGGAAGCCCGCACCTATCAGCGCCAGGTCGCTCGTACGCAATCCGAATCCGCCAAGAAAAAAATGATCGAGCACGGCATGCAGGTCAACGAGGTGTCGGATGCCGAGCGCGCCCGCATGAAAGAGCGTGTCCAGCCGGTCTGGAAAATGTTCATCCCCGATGTGGGCCAGGATCTCTTCGATCAGGTTCAGGCCGAGCTGAAGTGATGTTGCGGGCCCCGTGGGGGCCCGTCTTTGCAGAAGTCTTATAACGAGTTACTCATGAAACTTGCCACCCTGAAAAATCAGACCCGAGATGGTCAACTGGTTGTTGTGTCCAAAGATCTGTCCCTGTGTATTGCGGTGCCGCAAATTGCGTCTACCCTGCAGGCGGCGCTGGATCATTGGGAGGTCTGCCAGCACGCCCTGCAGGATGTCTATGGGCAGCTGAATGCCGGCACACTGGCGCAGCAGGCTATGCCTTTTGACCCAGCGGCATGTCATTCGCCCCTGCCACGGGCCTTTCAGTGGGCCGATGGATCGGCCTACCTCAACCATGTCGAGCTGGTGCGCAAGGCCAGAAACAGTCAGGTTCCCGAGTCATTCTTTTCCGATCCGTTGATGTATCAGGGTGGGTCAGACTCGTTTGTCGGGCCTCGGGATCCCATTGTGGCCGATGATGAGTCCTGGGGCATTGACCTCGAAGCCGAGATCGCGGTGATTACCGGTGATGTGGCCATGGGGACGTCACCGGCGCAGGCCCTGGGCGCCATCCGCTTGCTGATGCTGGTCAACGATGTGTCTTTGCGTGGGCTGATCCCGGGCGAGTTGGCCAAGGGGTTTGGCTTTTTTCAATCCAAGCCGGCCAGCGCGTTTTCTCCAGTGGCGATTACCCCCGATGAGCTCGGTACTTCATGGGCTGATGGCAAAGTGCATCTGCCTTTGCGTGTCGCGCTGAATGACGAGCCCTTTGGGTGCCCCAACGCCGGCCAGGACATGACGTTCAGTTTTCCGCAACTGGTGGCTCATGCCGCCCGCACCCGCGAGCTTGAGGCCGGCACTATCATCGGATCGGGCACGGTGTCCAACAAACAGGGGGGCTTGCACGGCTCCAGCATCCGTTATGGCGGTGTTGGCTATTGCTGCATCGCCGAAGTCCGCATGTATGAAACCATCGAGACAGGTGCACCACAAACAGGCTTTATGCGTTTTGGCGACCACGTGCGGATCCACATGGAAGACGCTGAGGGTCATGATCTTTTTGGCAGCATTGAACAAACCGTGCTGCGCCGTCTGCCGGACTGAGACACATGCGTACCCTGTATTCTTATTTTCGTAGTTCGGCAGCCTATCGTGTGCGGATTGCGCTGGGCCTTAAAGGGCTGGATTACCACATTGCACCGGTCCATCTGCTGAAAGATGGCGGTGAACAACACAGTCAGGCATACCGTCAGATCAACCCCGAGGGCCTGGTGCCGGCGCTGGATGATGGGGGTGTCTTGCTGACACAGTCGCTGGCCATCATAGAGTACCTCGACGAGGTATACGAAGGCCCGCGCCTGCTGCCCCCCGAGCCACTGGCCCGGGCGCGGGTGCGCGCATTGGCTCAACTGGTGGCGTGTGATATTCATCCACTGAATAATCTGCGGGTGCTGCGCTGGATGGCCCATGATATGGGGCTTGAGAAGCCGGTCCGCGATGATTGGTATCGCCATTGGATAAACACGGGTTTCAAGGCCCTGGAGGCGCGGCTGCAGGGCTCGCACACGGGTCTGTTTTGTGAGGGCGATGTGCCGAGCCTGGCGGATTGCTGTCTGGTGCCTCAGGTGTACAACGCGCGCCGCTACGAAATCGACCTTCATGCTTACCCGGTGATTGCCCGCATTGCAGACCACTGTGATAATTTGTCGGCGTTTCAGGCGGCGCACCCCGAGGTGCAACCCGACGCAGCGTAGTCAGTGTTTCAGGGAGCCAAACCCCGTGCCCGCTGCAAAGACCGAGGGCTTGTGCGGGGTGCCGCGCTTAAGGTGATTGAACAGCAGGTTCAGGCTGATGGCCATGATGGCGGCCGAGCTGATGCCCGAGTGGAAAATGGTGGCTACCCAGGATGGGAACTGGCTGTAGAACTCGGGTGCTGCGATGGGGATCATCCCGAACCCCACCGAGGTGGCCACGATGATCAGGTTCATATTGTCTTCGTAGTCCACTTTGGCCAGGGTGCGAATGCCACTGGCTGCCACAGTGCCAAACAGCACCAGCCCGGCACCGCCCAAGACGGCGGGCGGTACGGTGGCAATCGCGCGGCCCATCACGGGCAGCAAGCCCAGCACCAGCAAAATGACACCGCTGGCCGCCACCACAAAGCGGCTTTTGACGCCGGTGACGGCCACCAGCCCTACGTTTTGTGCAAAGGCACTCTGGGTAAATGAACCAAATACGGGTGCAATGATGCTGGAGGCCATGTCTGCGCGCAGACCATCGCCCAATCGGCGGGAAGTGATAGGTGTTTTGATGATGTCGCCCACTGCCAGAATATCGGCTGAGGTTTCTACCAGCACAACCAGAATCACGATAAACATCGATAACACGGCGGCGGGGTTGAACTCTGGCAGGCCAAAATGAAACAGCGTGGGCAATGCAAAGGCGGGGCCCGAGGCAACGCGTGAAAAGTCTGTCATGCCTGCCGCCCAGGCAATCAGGGTGCCCAGCACCATGGCCAGCAGGATCGACAGGCGCGAGACCGTGGCATTACCCAGCTTGCTGAGCAACAGCACAATCACCATGGTGGCGGCTGCCAGGCCAATATTGCCCATGCTGCCAAAATCAGCAGCCTTGGCGTTCCCCCCCATCGACCAATGGGCAGCAACGGGCATCAGCGACAGCCCGATGGTCGTGATGACCGAGCCTGTGACCAGCGGCGGGAAAAACCGGATGATCCTGGAGAAAACCGGTGTGATCAAAAGCCCCATCAACGCGGCGGCCATGACGGCGCCAAACACTGACGGCAAATTGCCACCAGAGCTCAAGATGGCCAGAATCGTCGCCACACTGGCAAACGACACGCCTTGCACCAGCGGTAGTTGGCAACCAAAAAATGGGATGCCCAGAGTTTGAACCAGCGTGGCCAATCCACCCATGAACAGACATGAGGCGATGAGAATGCCAATTTCGGCAGACCCCAGGCCAGCAGCCTGGCCCACGATCAAGGGCACAGCAATAATCCCTCCGTACATGGTTAGGACATGTTGAAACCCATATAGTACGTTGGCGGACAAGCCCAGGCGCTCGTCTTCCGGGCGCTGCGTTGGAGTGAGGGTCGGGGTGGTCAAAGCAGTCTCCATCTGATTGTCGTCATGGGATGGCTCTGGCCTTTGAGGTCGGGCGTCTTTCCCATGTTGTATGCCTCTGATATGCCTGAGGCAAGCAAGCCGGCGTACCGACTCAGGGTGTCATTGTGAACCCGGATTTTGCGGTTGAGGTACAGGCAACAGCATATTGTCTATATCCGTGTTTTTATATCGTAAAAAGTCCATACGTACTAACACTAAATCGGCTTTTTGGCTGTCAGGTTGTTTGCTGGTCTGACATTAGGTGGCAAACTGCCACTATTTGATTCGGAACTTCAGACATGAATACGCAGGCGCCCCCTGATTCACAGCCCTGCAATGAGCCCGGCACCCAGCTGCCGGATTTATTTCAGGCCTCCCCCATGGCTTTCTGGCTTGAAGACTACAGCGCGCTGTACGACAAGTTTCAGCAATTGCGTGATGCTGGCGTCAAGGATCTGCGGGCCTGGCTGCAACATGATCGTGACAATCTCGCTGAGTGCGCAGGGTTGATGCGGGTATTGCACGTCAATCAGCAAACGCTCGATCTCTATCAGGCTGAGTCTCAAGAGATTCTGATGGCGCGCCTGCCAGATGTGCTACGCGACGACATGCTGGATGGCTTCCTCGAAGAACTCGACCAGCTCTGGCAGGGTAAAAACCAGTTTCATGGCCTTACCGTCAACTACACACTCACCGGAAAACGGCTGGATCTTTCTCTCAAGGGGGTTGTACTGGCCGATGTGGCACACCCCTGGGATCGTGTTCTGGTCACCATGGAAGATGTCACCGAGCTGCAGAATCTGAAACGCCAGGCACAAAACAGCGCCCGGGATGCTCGTGAGTTTTTTCAGCAGGCCCCTGTCTCTTTGTGGGTCGAAGATTTCAGCGCCATCCGGTGCCTGTTTGCCGAGCTTCGCAAAATAGGGGTTACTGATTTTCGTACTTTCCTGGATGTGCATCCCGAGTTCGTCTATCGCTGCATGCAGGAAATCCGGGTGCTGGACGTCAACGATTACACGCTCAAGATGTACAAAGCCTCGTCACATGCCGAGCTCTTGTCGCGGTTAAGCGATATTTTCAGCGATGAGGCGCATGTCTCGTTTGCCGAACAGTTGCTCGACCTCTGGGATGGCCGGCTGTTCCATCAGCGCGAGGTGCAAAACCGTACGGTGCAGGGGGATGTCATGTATATCCATCTGCAATTGTCGGTGTTTCAGGGGTGCGAGGAGACCTGGTCGAAGGTACTGGTATCCCTTACCGACATCACGGCACGCAAAAAGGCCGAAGCCTACCTCGAATACCTGGGCCAGCACGATGTACTGACACAGCTGAAAAACCGTTCTTATTTTGTGGATGAGCTAAGCCGCCTGGCCCGCAAACACACGGCGCCGGTAGCCATGATTGCGCTGGACCTCAATAACCTCAAGCGTACCAACGACGAGTCTGGCCACAGTGCGGGTGACGATCTCCTGCGCAGGATGGGCGAAGTGCTTAACAAGGTGGTGGATCGTCCCGGGCATGCGGCACGCATTGGGGGCGACGAATTCATGGTGATCCTGCCCGGCACGGAAGAACCCGCCGCGCAAGCGGTTCTGGATAACATCCGCTCGCTGATCGAGCTGAACAATCAGTATTACAGTGGGGCGCCCCTGACTGTTTCAGTAGGGATGGCAGTGTGTCGCGATCCCAGTCGGCTGGAAGCCGCCATGAAGCAGGCCGACGAGGCCATGTATGCCGACAAGCTGGCGTATTACCAGCAGCACGGCCGCCGTCAGGATGAGGCGGCCGAGGCCGACCCGCCGCGTGAAGCGGCAGGGGGGGCTTGAAGATCAATCAGGCGTGGGCAGCTGACTTTACCCAGCTCAGCGAGACCAGGCCGGGCTGATCGTGTGCCTCAAGGATACGGCGTACGCGGTCTTGCCAGAGTGCGCCAAATTCTTGCTGCTGGGCAGCGTCGGCTTGTCCGGACAGTATCCGTTGCAGCAGGGGCATGGCGGCCGGCGAGCCCGGCACCCCTTGGGCACTATATGAAACCTCGACGCTGGTGCCGGTGTCGCGGCGGGTAAAGCGGATCTCGCCCGCCATGGATTGGTCGAATTTCAGCAGATAGCGGCGGTCGTGCTGGCCGGCCAGCCCTTTGAAGCCGGTATCGGTGGTTGCGCCGGTAATCAGGCACACCACATTGGCAATGACGCCAGTGACCCCATTGGTGGCTTCGTCAGCAAACTCGACAAGAATGTCGCCGCGCTGGGGCAGTGAATCCGGATATAGGGCTTGCAGTGCCTTGACCGTCATCAGCCAGGCGCCGGCAACGGTAGGGCAGGAGTGACCGGCCAGCCGCACGGCGTCTTCGTAGCCGTATTCGATTTGCCCATCATCCGACGCTCCCAGCATCTGGGCAAGTGGATCGTGCAGGACAATCCGGGGGGCTTCATGAAAGAATGCGGGAAACGCCATGGCGTGGACTCCGAGAATTCGCAAAATCCCAGTGTAGGCATCCTGCGGGGCACAATGGCTGTTTGACCCTGTCGTGTGTCGGGTTTGTCCAGCGGGTATCCTTGATAAGAATCAATTTTTACGGACAATTGTGCCGTGGGTGCTATGGTCACTTGCCGCCTTCCTATAGCCCTTTTTTTGGCAGGGCAGGGATGGAGACCCTGTACCGATGCGTGTAAGATGGTTTTTATCAGGCCAGCCGCGCTTTCGCAGTGCAGGCTGGCTACAGTGTATTTGATCGGAGGACTTGCAATGGCTCACCCAAATAGTTTTGGCGCACGCTCTACCCTGGATGTGGGGGGTAAGCCCTATCATATCTACCGGCTTGGGGCCCTGAAAGACCACGGGCTCGACACGTCACGCCTGCCCTATGGCCTGAAAATCCTGCTCGAAAATCTTTTGCGCACCGAAGACGGCGGTGATGTCACTGCCGACGACATCCGTGCCCTGGCGTCCTGGGATCCCAAAGCACAACCCAACCGTGAAATCTCCTTTACGCCTGCCCGCGTCATCCTGCAGGATTTCACTGGTGTGCCCGCCGTGGTGGATCTGGCCGCGATGCGCGAAGCCATGCAAGCCCTGGGGGGAGACCCCGAGCGTATCAATCCCCTGGCACCGGTAGAACTGGTCATCGACCACTCCGTCATCGTGGATGATTTCGGACACAACGACTCCTACCGTCGCAACGTCGAGATCGAATACCAGCGCAACGTCGAGCGCTACAAGTTTCTGCGCTGGGGGCAAACCGCCTTCGACGGCTTCCGTGTTGTGCCTCCCAGTACCGGTATCGTGCACCAGGTCAACCTCGAGCACCTGGCCCGTGGCGTGTTTACCCGTCAGGTGGATGGTGGCACCGAAGCCTATCCGGACACCTGTGTCGGCACCGATTCGCACACGCCAATGGTCAATGGCCTGGGCGTGGTTGCCTGGGGGGTTGGTGGCATCGAGGCCGAAGCCGCCATGCTGGGCCAACCAATTTCCATGCTGATTCCCCGTGTGGTGGGCTTCAAGCTGTCGGGCGCACTGCCCGAAGGCACCACGGCCACCGACCTCGTCCTTACAATCACCGATATGCTGCGCAAGCACGGTGTGGTGGGCAAGTTTGTCGAGTTCTTTGGCCCGGGTGTGGCCGCGGTACCGCTGGCCAATCGTGCCACCATCGGCAACATGAGCCCCGAATACGGCTCCACCATCTCGATCTTCCCGATTGACGATGAAACCCTCAATTACATGCGTTTCACTGGTCGCTCAGACGAGCAGGTGGCTTTGGTCGAGGCCTATGCCAAAGCCCAGGGTCTCTGGCACGACCCCAACCACGAGCCCGTGTATTCCGAGCAGCTCGAGCTCGACCTGGCTACTGTGGTGCCGTCCATTGCCGGCCCCAAGCGTCCCCAGGATCGCATCCTGCTGACCGAATCCAAGCCTTCGTTCCAAAAATCCCTGGCCGCCTTGCCAGGTTCGCCCAAGTCCAATCCGGCCAGCGTGCATATGGGCGACGGCGTCGATTTTCAGATCGATCACGGCGCAGTGGCCATTGCTGCCATTACCTCCTGTACCAATACGTCCAATCCGGCAGTCATGATGGCTGCGGGCCTGTTGGCCAAAAAAGCGGTCGAGCGTGGCCTCAAGCGCAAACCCTGGGTCAAGACATCCCTTGCCCCCGGATCCCGCGTGGTCACCGATTACTTCGAGAAGTCCGGCCTGACGCCTTACCTCGAGCAACTAGGCTTCAATCTGGTGGGTTACGGCTGCACCACCTGCATCGGTAACTCCGGCCCGCTCATCCCCGAAGTCTCCGAAGCCGTGCAGGCCAACGATCTCGCTGTTACGTCGGTCTTGTCGGGCAACCGCAACTTCGAGGGCCGGATTCACTCTGAAGTGAAGATGAACTACCTGATGTCACCCCCTCTGGTGGTGGCTTACGCCTTGGCCGGGTCGATGGATTTCGATCTCTATAAAACGCCGCTGGGCAAGGATACCGATGGCAAGGATGTGTTCTTGCGGGATCTCTGGCCCACCAGCCAGGAAATCCAGGAAATCATTCAGTCATCCATCACCGCCGACATGTACAAAAAGGGTTACTCGGATGTGTTCGCGGGCAATGATGCCTGGCGCGGCCTGCCTACGCCCGAGGGCGGGCTGTATGGCTGGGATGACCAATCCACCTATGTGCGTAATCCGCCTTACTTCGAGGGCATGCAGCAGGCCCCGGACCCCGTCCACGATATCCGGGGCGCCCGCGTGCTGGCCAAACTGGGCGATTCCGTCACTACCGATCACATCAGCCCGGCGGGTTCCATTGCCAAAGATTCTCCGGCAGCCAAATACCTGCAGGCCAAAGGGGTCGCACCCAAGGATTTCAACTCGTATGGCTCCCGTCGGGGCAACCACGAGGTGATGATCCGTGGCACGTTTGCCAACGTGCGGCTGCGCAACCAGATCGCGCCCGACACAGAGGGCGGCTGGACACGCGACTTCACCCAGGATGGCGCGCCGGTGTCCACGATCTTTGACGCTTCGCAAAACTACCAAAAGGCGGGTATCCCGCTGGTGATTCTGGCAGGCAAAGAGTATGGCTCGGGCTCTTCCCGAGACTGGGCTGCCAAAGGCACCGTTCTGCTGGGTGTTCGTGCGGTCGTTGCCGAATCCTACGAGCGTATCCACCGCTCGAACCTGATCGGCATGGGTGTGTTGCCGCTACAGTTCCCAGAGGGCCAAAACGCCGATACGCTGGGCCTGCGGGGCAAAGAAACCTTCGAGATCACCGGTATCGAGGCTTTCAACGACGGCAAGACGCCCAAAACCGTGCACGTCAAAGCGGGTGATGTCGAATTCGACGCGCTGGTGCGTATCGATACGCCCAGCGAAGCCGCCTACTACCGCCACGGTGGGATCTTGCAGTACGCCATCCGGCAGCTGTTGCATTAATCGGGCGCCAGCAGGGCAAACAGGGGATGGCCTCTGTTTGCTGCGGGTATAAGGCAACAGGCTGCAAGGCCTGTTGCCTGTTTTTTTAGCCTTTCATCACATGAAACCGATCGGGATCGGGGCCGATCCGGCCGGTCTCATTATCCAGGCCGGCAATGCGTTGCATGGTGGCGTCATCCAGAAGCAGGCTCCAGATATTGAAGTTTTCCCGGATGCGTTCGGGGTGCGCTGATTTGGGGATCGCGATATGCCTTTTTTGCATATGCCAGCGCAAGACCACTTGTGCGGGCGATGCCTGAGCCTGATGCGCAATTTCGAGAATCACCGGGTCTTGCAGTATCTGACCCTGCCCCAGAGGGCTCCAGGCCTGGGTGAGGATGCCGTGATCGTCGTGGTAAGCGCTAAGTGCGGTTTGTTGCAGGTAGGGATGCAGTTCGATCTGGTTAACGACAGGCAGCACGCCCGTTTTGTCCAGCAACTGCTGCAGGTGTTCCATCTGAAAATTGCACACGCCGATTGATTTTGCCCGCCCATCATCGTGCAACTGGATCAAGGCTTCCCAGGCGTCGAGGTAGTGGTTTTCTTTGGGTACCGGCCAATGGATCATGAACAGATCGACATAATCCAGTTGCAGTCGGTCGAGGCTTTCTTGCAGTGCCTGCTTGGCATCTTCCCGGTGGTGGCGGTTGTTCCAAAGCTTGGTGGTGATAAACAGTTCTTCACGGGGCACCCCGCACTGGGCGATGCCCTGGCCCACCTCGGTTTCGTTGCCGTAGATGTAGGCAGTATCGATGGCACGATAGCCGGTTTCGACTGCTGCCTTGATGGCGGGAACAGTGGCCTCGCCCGTGAGTTTCCAGGTGCCCAGACCCAATTGCGGGATGCGGCGCCCATCGTGAAAGGTCAGGTACGGCTGATTGCTTGCCATGGTAGTCTCCATGAATCTTTATCCGGAGTAGATCAATGAGTGTACATAGTAGGGGGCAACGCGTCACGGTGCCTCAGTTGATGGCTTACAAAGGCTCACGCAAAATTGCCGCGCTCACGGCATACATCGCGCCCATCGCGCGCTTGCTGGATGAGGTCGTCGACATGATTCTGGTGGGCGACTCCACCGCAATGGTGGGGTACGCATTACCCGATACGCTGTCTATCACCGCCGACACCCTGGCCGCGCATGCGGCTGCCGTGGTGCGCGCCACCGAGAAAGCCTGCGTGATTGTGGACATGCCCTTTGGCAGTTATCAACAATCCCCGCAGCAGGCTTTTGCCCAGGCGGCTTCCATGATCGCCGCCAGCGGGGTGTCGGGGGTCAAGCTCGAAGGTGGACAGGTGCTTGCAGACACCACAAGATTTCTGGTCGAACGGGGGATTCCCGTGCTGGCGCATGTGGGGTTGATGCCCCAGTATATGAACACCATGGGTGGTTTCAAGGCGCAGGGGATGGACGCTGCCGCAGCGCAGCGCATTCTTGCGGACGCCCGGGCCCACGCACAGGCCGGTGCCTTTGGGGTGGTGCTCGAGGGTATCAGCGAGCCTCTGGCCCGTGAGATCACAGCAGCGCTTGAGATTCCCACTATCGGCATTGGCGCTTCGCCTGCCTGTGATGGGCAGATCCTGGTTACCGAAGATATCCTGGGCCTCAGTGGTGAACACATCCCCAAATTTGCCCAAAAATTTGGCGATGCCGCCCAGGTGATTCGCCAGGCAGCACACGATTATGCTCAATCTGTGCGGCAGGAAACATTTCCGACGCTTGATCACTGCTTTGGGGTGCGGCGAAAAGGCTAAGATAATGAAACCAATGGTTTCAATTTAATCGGATCACCTCGATCCGAGCTTATGCGCGTCGCAATGATATGGAAATCCGTCAACTTGAGGCGCTGAACGCAGTCGTCAGTACAGGTAGCGTCACAGCGGCAGGCCGTCTCCTGGGGCGCTCTCAACCGGTTGTCAGCCGCCAGATCAGTGATCTCGAAGCCGAACTCGGATTTGTGCTCTTCGAGCGTACGCGGCCCAACATCACGCTCACCGAATCCGGCGCCGAGTTCCACCAGCAGGCCCGCGGTATTTTGGCTGATCTGAAACAGCTCGAAGGCCGGGTGCTGGGGATGCGCAATGGCCAGCAGCGGCCCCTGCGTATTTTGGTTACCTCCGACCTCGCGCGCAGCATTCTGCCATTGGCACTGGCCTTTATCGACCCAATGCATCCGGTCTTTCACCAGGCCATGGTTGTCGAAGAAGCCGTCCACGAAATCACCCCACAAGACATCTTCAACAGTCGTGCTGATTTTGCGCTGATCAACCTGCCCATTGATACCGAGGGCCTGCGGGTGCATTGGTGTGGCCAGGCGCCTTGCCAGCTGGCGCTGCCTGCGCACCATCCACTGGCCAGCTCAACCGACATGCTGCACCTGGACAACCTCACCGACACCGATGTCATCACCTTGCTGGGGCGTTACCGGATGCGCTATCACCTCACCAACCGTCTGGTTCAGGCCACATCGGCCAGTACCCGACGGCACATCGAGGTGGGCAGCCAGCAAACGGCACTGGCCATGGTGCGTGCCGGGCTGGGTGTGGCCCTGATTGACCCCTTCACCGTGCAGGCCAACTTGCTGGAGGGCCTGGTGCTGCGTCCTGTGCGGGCCGATGTCCATTATCGGATCGGGGTGGTCTCGCAACGCTCGCACGAGGTCTCCGACGGTGCCCAGCGCCTGATCCGTGGCTTGCACCAGCATGTCCGCAATACGGTTGCCCAATTTGTAGATGTTGAAGTCAATGGCATGCAATCCGAGGCACGGCCAGGCACGGAAATCACGCCCATCGGCTGAGTGCACTTCCAGGGCGGCGCGCATGCGTCGATGGTCCCTTTGCGTGGCCGCCTGTGCGATGATGTCAGTTTGCTTGGACAGACGCAGGATCGTATCGTGATGTCGTTTTCTTTAGACGTGGTGTTGGCGTTGATTTTGGCCTTGCTGGCGGGCGGCTTGTCTGTCTGGTGGCTATTGCGCCGGCGTTTGGTAGCATTATCCCAGCAGGCGCAGTTGGCCCACCACGAGCAGGTACGCTTGCAAGCCACGCTGGATGCCCAGGCTGGCCAGATCAGCCAGAATCAAGCTGATTTGGCTGCGGCGCGTGAGGCAGCCGGCCAATGGCAGGCCAGGGCACAAGAGCAAGACCTCGAACTCACCCGGTTGCAGGCCGTGCACCACGAGAAACTGGCACTCATCGAAGAGCTGAAACTCAGTTTCGAGCAGTCCAGAGCCAGTCTGCGCACCGAATTCCAGAATCTCGCCAATCAGGTGCTCGAAGAAAAAGGCAAAACATTTGCACAGACCAGCCAGGCTTCCCTGGATGGCCTGCTGCGGCCGTTTCGCGAGCAAATCGAAGGCTTTCAGAAGCGCGTCAATGAAGTTCACGACGCGTCACTACGCGGGCAAACCCAGTTGGGGGCCGAGATTCGGCGCGTGCTGGATATCGGCCTGAAAATGAGTGCTGAAGCGCACACTTTGGCGACCGCGCTAAAAGGCGAGAAAAAAATCACTGGCAACTGGGGTGAGATCCAGCTCGAGCGCAGCCTGCAGCTGGCCGGCCTGGTGCAGGGCGATCACTATCAGGCGCAGGCAAGCTTTCAGGACGAATCCGGACATCGGCGCCAGCCTGACTTCATCATCAAGCTGCCCGACGACAAGCATCTGGTCATCGACAGCAAAGTGTCGCTGGTGGATTACGATCGTGCCATTGCGGCGGAAACCGATGCCGAGCGGGAAACGGCCTTGTCGGCGCACGTGCTGGCGGTCAGGCATCACATCGACGACCTCGCACACAAGGATTACAGCAATTTGGTGGGCATGAAAAGCCCCAGTTTTGTGCTGATGTTCATGCCGATCGAGCCCGCCTACATCGAGGCAATGAAACATAACCGCGATCTTTTTGACTACGGCTATGGGCGTAATGTGATTCTGGTGTCTCACACCACACTGATGCCCATTCTCAGAACCGTGGCCAACCTGTGGATGGTGGCCCGGGCCAACGAGCAAACACGGGCGCTCAGCGATATGGCGGGCGGCTTGTACAATCAAGTGGCCGTAGTGGCAGAGCGTCTGCAAAAATTGGGCAATACGCTGAATACTGTCAGCACGCATTACAACAGTGCTGTTACTGCGGTGGCAGGCCAGCAGGGCCTGTATGGCAAGGTTAACCGCTTTGCCGAGCTTTCCTCCAAGGCCAACAAACAGTTGCCGGCACTCGACCCCATGCATGCCGACATCGAAGTCCAGCGCCTCGATGCTGTATTGCCGGATGCCCCGGACACGGGCACCGAACCTCCCCCAGATACGCTGCTGCAGCAAACCCGTTCGCCCGAATAAGCCCGACGCAGATATTGTTCATCACTTATTGTTATAAGCTTGGCGGCTAACCCTGTGAAACCGCATGTTAAATTCTCGACCTGACGGTTCTGCCGATCCAGAACCCTGTTTATTGAATGGCCCTTTATCTTGATTGATCTCGAGAATATCCGTAAGACGTTTGATTCGGCCGGCCGCGTGGTGCACGCGCTGGCTGATGTCAATCTCAATATCCGCGAAGGCGAGGTCTTTGGCATTATTGGCCGTTCGGGGGCGGGCAAAAGCACCCTGATCCGGCTTTTGAATTTGCTCGAACGCCCCTCTGAGGGCGCGGTACGGGTGGATGGTCACGACATCACCCAGTTTTCGGACGCGCAGTTGCGCGAATACCGCCACAGCGTGGGCATGGTGTTTCAGCACTTCAATTTGCTGCGCTCGCGCACAGTACTGCAAAATGTGTGTTTTCCGCTGCGCCTGGCCGGTTTGGCCCGGGAGGCACGCGAGGCCCGGGCCCGTGAGGTGCTTAAACTGGTGGGCCTGTCGGATCATGAACACAAATATCCGGGGCAGTTGTCTGGTGGCCAGCAGCAGCGTGTAGGAATTGCGCGGGCACTGGCCAGCAGGCCACGGCTGCTGCTGTGCGATGAGGCCACGTCTGCACTGGATCCCGAAACCACGCAATCCATTTTGCGCTTGCTGGGCGATATCAATCAGCGCCTGGGGCTGACGATTGTCCTGATTACACACAGCATGGATGTCATCCGGGCCGTATGCGATCGGGTGGCGGTGATCGAGGCCGGCCGCATTGTCGAATCCGGCCAGGTGCTTGAGGTCTTTCTGCATCCGCAGCACGATGCTACCCGGGCACTGCTCTCGGAAAGCGGGCTGGATGGTGGCGAAGGTTGGCGCGCCATGGCGCAGGGGATGTCAGGGCGCCTGCTGCGTCTCAGCTTTCGGGGCGATGCCACGGGCACGCCACTGCTCAGCCAGCTCAGCCGCGATCTGCGCCTGGATCTCAGTATTTTGCAGGGCTCTGTTGGCCGAATCAAAGAGACTCCCTACGGCCAACTGGTGGTGGCTGCGCAAGGGGCCGCAGAAGACCTGGACGCACTTGGCGGCGCCCTGGATCGGGCCGGCGTGAACTACGAGGTACTGCGCACATGATGGCCAATGTGGATTGGTGGCTGATTACTGAAGCCACCATCGATACTCTGCTGATGACAGGGTTTTCTTTGCTGTTCACGGTGCTGATTGGCTTGCCGGTGGGGGTACTGCTGTTTCTGACCAGCCCCGGCCAGGTCATGCAGCATCGGGGCCTTTATCAAACCACCGCATTTATCGTCAATGTGCTGCGCTCGGTACCATTTTTGATTCTCCTGATTGTCATGATTCCCATGTCGCGCCTGCTGGTGGGGACAGCACTTGGGGTGCAGGGATCCATTCCGCCGCTGGTGGCCAGTGCCGCGCCCTTTTTTGCCCGCCTGGTTGAAAACGTGTTGCGAGAGCTGGATCCGGGGGTCAGTGAGGCCTGTCGTTCGATGGGGGCCAGTTCGCGGCAAACCGTCTTGTGGGCGCTGTTGCCCGAAGCCACCACCGGAATTCTCGCGGCGATTGTCGTCACCGCCATCACCCTGGTGGGGTACTCGGCAATGTCGGGTGTGATTGGCGGCGGCGGCCTGGGTGACCTGGCCGTGCGCTATGGCTATCAACGCTACCAGGCCGATGTCATGGCCGTCACCGTTATCATTTTGGTAATCATGGTGCAAGTGTTTCAAGTGCTGGGCGACCGCTGGGTTGCCCGGTTAAACCGGAAATAATCGTCCGGCGGGTAGTCTGCCGTGCCGTTTCTTGTCTGCGCGGCCGGTAATCCTTATTTATGTTTCAGGAGGCTTTTATGTTGAAGAAGTTTGTCCCCGCGCTGGCACTGGCGTTGCCATTGGCGTTTGCTTTGCCCGCCCACGCCGAGACGCTCTCGGTGGCGGCCACACCCGTGCCCCATGCCGAGCTACTGGAGTTTGTGACGCCCGATCTGGCCAAAGAAGGTGTGGATCTGGATATCAAGGTGTTCACGGATTATGTGCAGCCCAACCTGCAAGTGGCCGACAAACAGATCGATGCCAATTTTTTCCAGCATCAGCCCTACCTGGATTCCTTTAACAAAGAGCACGACACGAAGCTGGTGTCGGTGGGTGCGGTGCACGTCGAACCCTTTGGCGCGTATTCGCAAAAAATCAAAGACATCAAGGATCTGAAAGACGGCGCTTTGGTGGCCATTCCCAACGATCCGTCCAATGGCGCCCGCGCCTTGCTGTTGCTGCAAAAGCAGGGGCTGATCAAGCTGAAAGACCCCAGCAATATTTTGGCCACCGCACGCGATGTGTCCGAGAACCCCAAGCACCTGGAATTTCGCGAGCTTGAAGCGGCCACTTTGCCGCGCATCTTGCCCGATGTGGATCTGGCGCTGATCAATACCAACTATGCGCTGGAAGCCGGCCTCAATCCGATCAAGGATGCGTTGTTCATCGAAGACAAGAACTCGCCCTATGCCAATCTGGTGGTCACCCGCGCTGATCGCAAAGATGACCCCGCCATCAAGAAACTGGTTGCCGCCTTGCAGTCCGACAAGGTGCGCGACTTTATTCTGAAGCAATATAAGGGTGCCATCGTACCGGCATTCTGATTCGGCTCTGCGGGGTAAAACCCTTTTCGGTGCTAGGGGATTTCCCCAAAAATCGCTGAAAGGCCCGGGTGTTTCGCTGATTTTTCGGCGGGGTACCCGGGCCTTTCAGTTAACATAAGCGCTGGGCACGGCCTGCGGGCCGGCGCAAAAACATCCCACAAGGAGACTTCATATGTTGCCAAAAACCCTCAAAGCAGCCCTGTTGGGCCTGGCCTTTACCCTGGCCCTTCCAACCGCACAAGCCGCCGACAAAGAGCTTGTGGTTGCCACGGACACTGCCTTTGTGCCCTTCGAATTCAAGCAAGACGGCAAATACACTGGCTTTGATATTCAGCTCTGGGAAGCCATTGCCAAGCAGGCAAATCTCAAATATCGCCTGCAGCCGATGGACTTCAACGGGATTATTCCCGGCTTGCAAACGCATAACGTCGATGCGGCCCTGGCCGGCATCACGATTCGTCCCGATCGCGCCAAGGTGATCGATTTCTCCGATCCCTACTACGAGTCTGGTTTGGCCATCCTGGTGTCCAAGGACAGCAACATCAAAACCGCCAAAGACCTCGAAAACAAAATGGTGGCGGTCAAGATTGGTACGGCCACGGTGGATTACATGAAAGCCAATGTGCCATCAGCCAAGCTCAAGCTGTTCCCCAATATTGATAACGCGTTCCTCGAGCTCGCCACCGGCCGGGTAGATGCAGTTGTGCACGATACCCCCAACGTCCAGTACTACGCCAAGACGGCTGGCCAGGGCAAGGTCAAGGTTGTCGGTTCGCTCAAGAGCGGCGATTACTACGGGATTGCTTTCCCCAAGGGCAGCAAGCTGGTTCCGGTGGTCAACAAGGCATTGGCCGAAATCAAGGCCGACGGTACCTACAACAAGCTCTACGAAAAATGGTTTGGCAAGATGCCTGAATAATCCAGGCGCAGGACATTATCGTGACTTTCGAATGGTCTGCAATCTGGGCCGCCTGGCCTGATCTCATGGCAGGGGCCTGGATGACTATCCAGATTACCCTGGTGGGTCTGGTGGGCGGCTCCATCATCGGTGGCCTGGCCGGGGTAGTGGTTACCTATGTGCCTGTGCCGATTACCCGCCGCACCCTGGGCTGGGGTGCTGTCACACTGGTGGTTCTGGTGGCGCTGTGGCGTCTGCTGTCCTGGCTGGGCGCCGGGCCTCTGGCCGAAGTGCCCGATAGTGTCTGGTGGGGCCTGCGTGCCGTGATTATCCTTCTGGTGCTGTGGCGCGGCCTGGTCTGGGTGCCGGTGGGGTTGTCGGTGATCTCCCAGATTTACATCCTGGTGATGCGGGGCACGCCAATTGTGGTGCAGGTGATGTTCATTTACTTTGCCTTGCCGCTGCTGGTTAATATTCGCATCGACGGATTTACTGCCGCCACCTTCACCCTCATGATCAATGCCGGGGCGTATATCGCCGAGATCGTCCGTGGCGGCTTGCTGTCTGTGCCCAAGGGCCTGCAAGAGGCTGGCCAGGCCATGGGCTTGCCGTTTTACAAGATTCTGGCCCACATCATCGGGCCAGTGGCGCTGCGGCGCATGATTCCCACCATGGGCAATCAGTGCATCATCAGCCTTAAAGATTCTTCTTTGTTCATCGTCATCGGGGTGGCAGAGCTTACCCGGCGGGGCCAGGAAATCATCGCCGGCAATTTCCGTGCGGTCGAAATCTGGGGTGCGGTGGCCGTCATCTATCTCATCATGACAGGCTTTATCGCTGTGGTGCTCAAGTTTATTGAACACAGGACCCGCATCATATGAGCATCGTCGAATTCAAAAACGTTACCAAAAGCTTTGGTGACAACGTTGTGCTCAATGGCATCGATCTCACCATCGAGCCAGGCGAGGTGGTGGTGGTTGTGGGGCCCTCGGGTTCCGGAAAATCCACGTTCTTGCGCTGCATCAATGTACTCGAAACCATTCAGGGTGGCGACATTATCGTCAACGGGCTCAGTGTGCTGGGCAAGGCCTCCGAAGTGCGCGAACTTCGGCGCGAAGCAGGGATGGTGTTTCAGCAGTTCAACTTGTTTCCACAGTTGACGGCCCTCGAAAACGTCATGTTTGGCCCGCAGCACACGCGCGGCCTGCCCAGGGCACAGGCCCGGCAGCAGGCACGAGAGCTTCTGCAAAAAGTAGGCTTGGCCGAGCGCGCCGATCACTATCCGGGGCAGCTCTCTGGCGGTCAGCAGCAGCGGGTGGCCATTGCCCGGGCACTGGCCATCAAGCCGTTGCTGATGCTGTTTGACGAGCCTACCTCAGCCTTGGATCCCGAGCTTCGCCACGAGGTTTTGGGGGTGATGCAAGCGGTGGCCGAAGAAGGCATGACCATGATCGTGGTTACTCACGAGATGGAATTTGCCCGCAAGGTGGGCAGCCGTCTGATCTTTATGGATCAGGGCAAAATTGTCGAAGACGGCGCGCCAGAAGCGCTGCTGGATAATCCCCCCACCCAGCGGTTGCGGGATTTCCTGCAGCACGTCAGCTGATTTATCTGGCTGTGGTTGCGCGGATGGTTCGGGTAGCAATCACCTTGTCCGAGCCTTCTGCCGTAATCTGAACCGTCACCTGACGCAGCCGGTAGGCTTTGGGAAGCTCTGTGTCGCCTTCAATGACGATGTAGCGGCCCATGTCCAGCGGTTGGGTGTTCAGGTCGACATACACGGTTTTACCGTTAGGGTAGGTGCCTACGCCCACCAGTTTTACTTCGCCGCGCAGTTGGCCAACTTGAGACTCACCCTCAGGCAAATCTTGAATCAGTAGAACCTGATAATGCAGGCTGCCTTCGCGCACCACCATATCGGCGCTGCGGATCCCTGGAGAGGTGCCGCGGGGGTCGGGTGGGATGGCTGCAATCAAGGTAGAGACACCAGCAGCCATATCGGCAGTTTGCTTGCGCAATTGCTGGGCCTGCTGGGTGGCGTCTTCCTGGCTGGATTTTGCCTGGCCAATTGCTTGCCGCAGCGATTTTGCTTCGGCCGATAAGCGCTGGTTTTCGAGGTTGGATGTGTTCAGATCCATCCGGAGTTGCTCGGATTGCTCGACTGTCAGCCGTTGCGGTCCGTAGCTGCGTTGCAAAAACAGAACGCCGCCGGCTCCTACGGCAATGCCTGCAATCAACAGCACCAGCCAGCGTGGGATGCCCCGACGGCGCCGGGTGTAGCCATAAGGAGTGGGTTTGAATGTGGGGCGGCTGGGGCCAAGAGACATAAGAGGAATTCCTGAAGCGGCAAGGCAATGTGCAAGCGCACCCCCCACGACAGGCCGAGGGGGCAAAGGGGGCGCGAAAGACCGTTAGCATAAACGGATTGCCTTGCGGATCCTGGGCGAATCTACAGACGGTTGCGAAATGCCAGAACTGGTTAGACGACACTTTGCCGTGCAGTGCGCGGCAAAGTGTCAGTTTAGCAGCCTGCCCGGTCAGTTTTGTCTTGCAGTGCGACATCAAGCTCGGCAAGCCGTGCCGGTGTGCCGACATCTACCCAGCGCCCCATGTAATGCAGGCCTTGCACGGCGTGTTGCTGCATGGCGTTGCGCAGCAAGGGTGCCAGCGGGGCAGGCTGGTGTGCAGAAGTATGGGCGAACAGCTGGGGGTGGTACAGGCCAATGCCAGCGTAGGTAAGCCCGGTGCCCAGGGAGGGATCCGCCACCAGACTGCCATCTGGAAGCAGACCGAAATCGCCCTCGGGGTGGTGTGCTGGGTTGTCTACTAATAGCAGTTGCGCCAAGGTTTGGGCTGTCCAGTGGCCTGCCCATCCCAGTGCATGGGCAGGATTCCAGTCGCACCAGATGTCACCATTAATCACCAAAAAGGGTTGATCCTGAAAAAAAGGCAGGGCGCGGGCAATGCCGCCTGCAGTTTCCAGTGCGGTGGTTTCGGCTGAGTAGTGCAATCGCACCCCCCAGGCTTGTCCGTCGCCTAAGGTTGCTTCGATTTGCTGGCCCAGCCAGGCGTGGTTGATCAGTACTTCGTGGATGCCCGCCTTGGCCAGCCTTTGCAGATGCCAGACAATCAGGGCTTGGCCACCCACCACCAACAGGGGCTTTGGGCAAGTGTCGGTGAGGGGGCGCATGCGCTGACCCCGGCCTGCGGCCAGAATCATGGCCCGCATCAGAACGAATACCCGTCTTGGCGTGGCTGGTCGTCCAGCTGATCGAGCAAACGCAGCAGCGGGCGGAATAGTTGGTAGCGGCCAGCCACTTGCTGTACGTAAGCCAGGACTCGGGGGATGTGATCAAGGTAATGGTGCTTGCCGTCGCGATGGGACAGGCGGGCAAAGACGCCAAGAATTCGCAAATTGCGTTGCAGGCCCATCCACTCGTAGTGCATGTGAAACTGTGCAAAATCGGCTGGGACAGGCAGCTTGGCGTCGCGAGCGTATTCCCAGTAGCGGATGGCCCAGTCAAGCTGTGTGGGTTCGTCCCAGGTGGTGCGGGCATCCATCACCAAAGAAGCGATGTCATAGCTGATGGGGCCGCACACTGCATCCTGGAAATCGATGATCCCGGGGATGTAGTCGGGGGCGCCGGCTCCCAGCATCAGGTTGGGAGAATGATAGTCGCGGTGCACGAACACCTGCGGCTGGGCGGCGGCTTGTTGGGCCAGCAACTCGAAGATCTGTGCCAGGGCATTGAGCGTGGCGTCATTTGGCGTGTGTTGATGATGGGCCTGCAGATACCATTGCGGAAACAACTGAAGCTCTTGCACCAGGCGGGCGGCATCGTACGCGGGTAAGCCATTGGCTGGGCATCCTTGCATTTTTACCAGCGCTCGGAGCGCGCCGCGCATGTGTTGCTGCCAGGTGGTGTCGTCTTGTGTGGCGCCGTTTTGGATGGCTTCGTAGAAGGTTTGGCTGCCGAGGTCGCTGATCAGCAGAAAACCCAGGGAAAGCTCTTGGGCAAAGATCTCCGGCACCTGCAGGCCCCCGCGGGTGAGGCGTTGGGCAATATCGATAAAAGGTGTGCAGTCTTCTTGCGGTGGGGGGGCGTCCATGACAATCCGCGGGCCGGTATCGGATTGCACCCGGAAATAGCGGCGGAAGCTTGCATCACCAGAGACGGCGGTGAGCGTATCGGGATGTAAGCCGAAAGAGGTGGCAAGTGTATCGAGCCAGCGCTGCAGGGCGGCCAGGCGAGGGTCGGCAGAAGTGGTGTGTGTCATGGGAAGTAGCGGTTGTAAAACGGGCTGCCCGCACGCGAGTGGCCGAGCTTCTCTATAATACTGGCTCGCTGGTCAATGTGGTGCGCAGATCAGTTATTGTGTCTTCTCTTTAAAAGGGGCCGGATCTTCGTGCATTGGATCAGCCGCATCATTCTCCTGAGTGCTCTTTTGCCTGCCCCAGTGGTTCAGGCAGATTCGTCGGCGCAAGCAGAGTCCATGCGCACGGTCAGCAGCCTGAGGCTGCATTCCGGCTTGCCTGATGATCGTCTGCCGGCCTTTATTATTGGTGACGACCTTACCCGTCACACAGACGGCCGGGTATCCGTGCAGGGCGATGCGCAGGTGCGCCGTCTCGATGGTGTCATCAAGGGCGACCGCATCGATTACAACCCCAATACCGGAGACGTCGAAGTACGTGGCCAGGGCTTGCTGATGCGCGACGGCAATATCGTCCAAGGCCCGCACGTCCAGTACAACACGCAAACAGAACAAGGCGTCGTCCAGGCGCCCGATTTCTGGTTGGGCACTACCGCAGGCCATGGTCAGGCCCAAGAGGCGGAAGTCCTTGGGCGCCGGCATATGCGGCTGCACAAGGTGCACTACACCGGCTGGCATGGCCGTGATGCTGCCTGGTGGATCGATGCCAGCAAGGTGGATCTGTATCTTGATGAAAACGAGGGTGTGGCCCGCAATGGTGTGTTGCGCTTCAAGGGCGTGCCGATTTTGTATTCGCCCTACCTGACGTTTCCTCTGGGCAAAGATCGCAAAAGTGGGTTTCTTGTGCCTACCTATGGCACGTCCAGCAACGCCGGCATCGAGCTCACCACGCCGTATTACCTGAATCTTGCGCCCAATTACGATGCCACGCTGTTCCCGCGCTACATGAGCAAGCGTGGCCTGTTGCTGGGCACTGAAATTCGTCACCTGGGCACACGCTCGCACACCGAACTCTTTGGCACCTACATCATGCGCGATCGCCAGACGGGTGACAAACGCTGGATGTATTCGGCGCAGCATTCACAAAGCCTGGGCGGTGGCCTGCAAGCCTATCTTGATGCCCGCCGGGTGTCGGATGATGATTATTTCCGGGATTTCTCTTCGTTTGGGTTATCGGATGCGGCCATCACCTATATGCCCAGCCAGGCCTTGCTTACCTGGTCGGGAGGCCCGCATTTCAGCGGCTCCTTGCAGTTTTATCGCTACCAAACCCTGCAAGACAGCACGGGTTCGTTCTTGGCGCCGCCTTACGATAAGTTGCCCGAGTTTCACTTTCGTGCCCAGCACTATGGCTGGAACGGCTTCGATGTGGTGTCGGATAATTACGTCACACGGTTTGTGGCGCCCATTTATCAGGGCGATGCCTTTCCCGCGCAATCGGGTCGTCGCCTGATGCCCAATGGCACGCGGATGACCTCCTATACATCCATTGCGCGGCCGTTTATCTTGCCAGGCGCCTATCTCACCCCCAAGATAGGCCTGCACATGAGCCAGTACGAAACCGACTGGTTCTACGATTCCATCCAGGGCTTGCCGCCGGAGCTTCTCGGCCAGCCAAACAGTCAGTCGCGGGTCTTGCCGATTGCTTCCCTGGATATGGGTCTTACGCTGGAGCGTGACAGCAGCTTTTTTGGCAATGCCGCAGTGCAAACCCTAGAGCCTCGCCTTTACTACTTGTACGTGCCCTATCGCGATCAATCCGGCTTGCCGGTTTTTGATACCGGCATGGCCTCGTTCAGTTACCAGCAGGCCTTCGACGAAAACATCTTCAGTGGTGGCTGGGATCGCATCGCCAATGCCAATCAGCTCACGGCAGGCATTACCACCCGGTGGCTGGATGCTGATACGGGCTTCGAGCGCCTGTCGTTGTCTGCGGCCCAACGCTTTTATTTTGCCGACCAGCAAGTGACCTTGCCCAGCCAGACAGCCCGCAAGGCCACAGAGTCGGATTACCTGCTGGGGGCCAAGGCAGCGCTGACCGATAATTTTTCGGTGTATTTCGACGGGCAGTTTGATCACGACACGCAAAAGCGCAACCGGCTCAGCTCTGGCGTGCGCTGGACGCCCAAGCGCCTGGCCACCATGTCGCTGTCGTATCGCTACGAACGCGATCCCAATCTTTACACCGATCCTTACCGGGTCTTGCCCCCAGGGGTAGACCAGCAGTCCCGCGAGCAGGTCAGTTTTACAGCCCAGTGGCCGCTCATGCAGCGCTGGTTTGGTGTCGGTCGTTATGATTACTCATTGGCCGAGAAGCGCAATACGCAGTCAATCGTCGGCCTCGAGTATCGGGGTGATGGCGGCTGGGCAGCCCGTGCAGTGTTACAGCGCTATGCCGTATCCGCCGAAAAAACCAACACGGCCCTGTTTTTGCAGCTGGAGCTCACCGGCCTGGGATCTCTGGGTACCGACCCCATGTCTCTGCTATCCGACCGAATCACAGGTTTCAGATCCACCACTCCGTCCACGCCTGACAAAACTGTTTTCGAGAGGTATGAATGATGCGTCATCCCGCCGGTATGTTTTTTCTGGCCCTGGTGCTGGGCTGCAGCCTTGCACTGCCGGTGGCCTCGGCAGCACAAACCGGGGCGGCCAAGACGGCCAAAAGCGGCCATGCCCAGCCTCCGGCACAGCAATTTGTCGATGGCATCGCTGCAATCGTCAACAAGCAGGTCATTACCCTCAGCCAGTTGGCCGACAAACAGGTGCAGGTGCGCCAGCAGATGAAGGCGCAAAACATCCCTGTGCCCCAAGAAGACGTTTTCAAGCGCCAGGTGCTGCAGCAGATGATCAATGCGGCCTTGCAAGACCAGGAAGCCGCTCGTGTGGGTGTTCAGGTCAGCGACGCTCAGGTGCAAAGGGCCTTGCAATCGATTGCCCAGCGCAACGGCATTACGGTCGACCAGCTCAAAAGTGAAATCGTGCGTAGTGGCATGGATTGGGATCAGTATCAGTCCGAGATCCGCACCCAGATTCAGGATGATCGCTTGCGCCAGCGCTTTGTCGAAGACCGCATCAGCGTCAGCGATAGCGATATCGATGCGTTTTTGCAGACGCACCAGGATCTGGCCGTGCCCGTGCCACTGACGGCAGGGCAGCAGCAGCAAATCCAGCAGCAACACGAAGCCCAGATCCGGCAGCAACAAGAGCAGCAGGCGGCCGCCGCACAGCGTGCTGCGATGGCCAATGCTGGGCCAGAGCTTTTCGAAGTGGCGCAGATCCTCATCGAAGTGCCTGATTACGCTTCTAACGAAGTCGTGGCTCAAAAGCGCAAGGAAGCCGAAGCCATTTTGCGCAAGCTTAAATCCGGAGCCGATTTTGCCGGCCTGGCTGCGGCATCCTCCAACGGCCCTCAGGCCCTTGAGGGAGGCAAGATGGGCATACGCCCGCTTAAAGACTGGCCTGATCTCTTCGCCAGAACCATCAAGGATATTCCCCCTGGCGGCGTCAGTGGTGTGGTGCAGAGTGGTCGGGGGTTTCATATCCTCAAGGTGCTGCGTCGTGGCTACGCCCAGCGCCCGGTACCCAAAAAGGCACCCGCCCAGCAGCCGGCACCCGTGCCAGCGCCTCAGCCGCCTGTTCATACCGGCGCGGGGCCGATGATGGTGACGCAAACACATGCACGCCATATTCTGATCAAAACCGACAAAGTCACTTCGGATGAAAAAGCCCGTGCCATTCTCGAGGGCCTGCGCACCCGAATCGAGCATGGTGAATCCTTTGCCGAGCTCGCCAAGCGCTATTCCCAGGATGCTTCCGCTCCCAAGGGTGGTGATCTGGGTTGGCTGAATCCCGGTGAAACCGTGCCTGCCTTCGAGCTCGCCATGGGCCATCTTCAAAAGGGTGAGGTCAGCGAGCCTGTCAAAACACCGTTTGGCTGGCATCTGATCCAGGTTGAAGACCGCCGCAGCAAAAACATGGAAACCGAGTTCCGTCGCATTCAGGCGCGCCGCGAACTTGTCCAGCGGCGCATTGGCCCGGCCTATGAAGATTGGCTCGATCAACTGCGCAGCCAGGCGTATATCGACAACCGGCTTGACCATACCCAAAGCGGAACCCGTTAAGCCCATGGCTCATCAGGCTCGCAAACGATTTGGCCAGCACTTTCTCAGCGACGAATCCGTCGTGGATGCCATCGTGCGTGCGATCGACCCTCTACCCTCTGATGCCATGGTAGAAATCGGCCCGGGCCTGTCGGCCCTGACCGCACCGCTGCTGGGCCGTCTCAAGCGCCTGGTAGCCGTCGAGCTCGATCGTGATCTGGCGCACAGGCTTCGTCAGCAGTGGCCTGACGATCGCCTGCATCTCATCCAGGCCGATGCGCTGGCTGTGGATTTTGCCGAACTGCAGGCCGTGTGCGGCCCGCTGGCAAGCGATACGGCTACATCAGCTGCTCCGGCGTCTGACGCAGATGCTCGACAGCTTGCCAAGCTGCGCATCGTGGGTAATCTGCCCTACAACATTTCAACCCCGCTGTTGTTTCATTTGATGCAATGGGCTGATCAGGTACAAGATCAGCATTTCATGCTGCAGCGTGAAGTGGTCGATCGGATGGTGGCACGGCCAGGCGACAGCCAGTATGGTCGGCTGTCGGTGATGTTGCAGGCCCGTTACCGGATGGTGCATCTGTTTGATGTCCCCCCCACGGCCTTTGACCCGCCTCCCAAGGTGATGTCTGCCATTGTGCGCATGCGCCCGCTGGCGGCCGACAAACGCCGTACCCCACAAAACCCGGCGCTGTTTGCTCAGCTGGTATCCCGGGTGTTTGAGCATCGCCGCAAGATGATCCGTGGCAGTTTGGGGGCCTGGGCGGCCCAACTGGATTGGGAGCGTCTGGCGATTGCGCCGACGGCGCGCCCCCAAGACCTTGCTGTGAACCAGTTTATGGATTTGGCCGACGCCCTGACGGGTATGGATGCTGATCAGGCCGGGGTTTAGTCTTCGCGGCCTTGCTTCTGGATGAGCTCGATCTTGTAGCCGTCGGGATCCTGCACAAAGGCGATCACGGTATTGCCGTGCTTCATGGGGCCGGCTTCGCGCACCACCAGGCCACCCCGGGATTTGATCGTGGCGCAGGTATCGTAGGCATCTTCAACCTCGATGGCCACATGGCCGTAACCATCTCCGAGGTCGTAGGATTCAGTATCCCAGTTATGGGTAAGCTCGAGCACGGCGCCTTCGGATTCGTCTTGGTAGCCAATAAAGGCCAGGGTAAATCGGCCCTCCGGGTAATCTTTTCGACGCAGCAGCTGCATGCCGAGTACTTCGGTGTAAAACATCAGAGAGCGGTCGAGATTGCCGACGCGCAGCATGGTGTGGAGAAGTCGCATGATGCCATCCTTGATCGTTTGGACTGTCCTATCATACGCATATTTTGAGGTGCCTGGCGCGGGATGCCAGGCCTCTAAAAAAGCGGCAGGCTTCCTGGGTGATGCTGCGCCAGGGCATCGCGCGCCTGCTTGAAGTCCGGGTACAGGTGCTCCACCTCACGCCAGAACGCCGGGCTGTGGTTCATCTCGGTCAAATGGGCCACTTCGTGCGCCACCACGTAGTCGATCAATGTCGGCGGCAGGTGGATAAGACGCCAGTTCAGGTGGATGCGTCGGGTGCTGGAGCAAGATCCCCATCGCCCTTGCGCATTGGAGAGGCGCCAATCCAGGATAGTTTGGCCGGCTCGCGCCAGTGTGGCCTGCAAGCGGATACTAAAATCCCGGCGCGCCTGCTCTTGCAGCCAGCCCTGGGTGCGTTCCTGGATGCGGCTTGGGCCAGCGTTATCGGGCAGGGGTAAAAACAGCTGGTCGTGGTGATCAGGGCTTGTCGGGGTGCCCGAAAAATGCAGGGTACGGGCGCTGTCCAGCGCCAGCTCGATCATCACACCTAAATACGGGATGTGGCCGCCCTTGCGCCACTGGGCCGGCCGCACGGCCAGCACGTCCAGGCGCTGTTGCGCAGCCCGCAGCTTGCGGTCAATCCAGCCTGCCTTGGTGTGGATGGCGGTTTCAATCTGGCTTTGACTCGCCCAGGATGGTGCCTGGATCAGCAAGTGTGCATCGCGGATGGTCAGGCCGATGGATCGTCTGTGTGAGCGCCGTAAACCGTACTCCAGTGGCTCTCCCGGGCGCAGCAGCAGCTTGCGTCGATAGCCCGTAGGTGGCAGCCAGGGCTGTGGTGTCAGCACAAAAAGTGACGCAGGGCTGTCTGGGGGCGGAGCAGTGGGTGTGCGCGGGCTTTTCTGGCCCGCCGCCCGCGGCTGTCCTGGCAACGGTGCGGGTGCTGTATCGAACAGGCTTAATTGCTGTGGTGCGTCAGTGGTCATAGCGCTCTGGATTGAGCTGCCGCATTTCGGCTTCGATCCAGTCACGAACTGCGTTATTGAGGCTTACCGGGTTATAGCCTTTGGGGTCGATGGCTGGCCCAAAGGAAACCGTAACCATGCCTGGCGTCTTGATAAACGCATTGCGCGGCCAGCGTTCTCCCGCATTGTGTGCCACCGGTATCACCGGAACGCCTGTCTTGCATGCCAGCATCGTGCCGCCCTGTTTGTAGCGGCCCACCTCGCCGGGGGCGACGCGCGTGCCTTCGGGAAACAGCACAGGCCAACGACCTTCTCTGAGGCGCTGGCTGCCGATGCGCACAACTTGTTCGAAGGCTTCGCGCCCCTTGGCCCGGTTGATCGGGATCATGCTGAGCAGTGCCAGGCTCCAGCCAAAAAACGGCACATGGTGTAGTTCTTTCTTGTACACAAACACCACGTCGCGTGGCAGTTTGACCGCGAAATAAAGGGTTTCCCAGGCGGACTGGTGTTTGGACAAAATAATGGCCGGGCCTTCTTTGGGCAGGTGTTCCGTGCCGCGCACCTGATAGCGGATGCCAAGGATCCAGCGCGCGCCCCACAGGGCCAGCCGTGGCCAGCCCAGCGTCAGGCGGTAGCGCCATGTCAGGGGTAGTGGGGCCCAAAGCACGCAGCACAGGGCATAGGGGATCACGGTGATGACCAAAAAGGCCATATAAAGGGTGGATCTCAGAAACGTCATGACTGGGTCTTTAGCAAGGCATCGGCCACCGCGGCCAGGTCGTCGTGTACTTCGGTGCCGGCAGGCAGCTCTCCACTGGTGCCGGATTGATTCCAGGTGGCCCGGCCTTTACCGGTGAGCACCAGATACGGGTGGCAACCTGCACTGGCTGCCGCTTGCAGGTCTCGCAGGCTGTCACCCACCAAGGGAACCTCGCTTAAAGAGACATCCAGGCGCCGGGCGATATCGTGCAGCATGCCCGCTTTGGGCTTGCGGCAAGTGCAGCCGTCTTCTGGGCCGTGCGGGCAAAAGAAGATGGCGTCGATGTGGCCCCCCGCTTCTGCCACGGCTTGACGCATGCGGTCGTGGATGGTTCCCAGGGTTTCCATGGAAAACAACCCGCGTGCAATGCCAGATTGGTTGCTGGCCACTACCACATACCAGCCGGCGTGGCTGAGGCGGCCAATGGCCTCGAGACTGCCGGGAATGGGGATCCATTCGTCGGGCGATTTGATGAAGGCGTCACTATCGTGATTGATGACGCCGTCGCGGTCGAGAATGATGAGCTTCACTGTGCCAGCCTGGAGAGGTCGGCGACTTCGTTCATCAGGCCGTGCAGGGATTTAAGCAAGGCCAGGCGATTGTTGCGTAGTGCGGTGTCTTCGGCCATCACCATGACATCTGTAAAGAATTGATCGACAGGGCCACGGGCCTGGGCCAGCACCGCCATGCCGGCGGCAAAATTGCCGGCAGCAAGTTGTGCCTGAGCCTGCGGAGCCAGTTGCTGGATGGTTTGCGCCAATTGCTGTTCGGCAGGTTCTTGCAGCAAGCCCGGATCAAATGCCGGCAAGGTGTCATCTGCTTTCTTGAGCAGGTTGCTGACGCGCTTGTTGGCGGCTGCCAGGGCGGTGGCCTCGGGCAGGTTGCCAAAGGCCATGCAGGCCTGGACACGGGCAGAAACCTGGTGCAGCGGCGGGTGCAGGGCCAGGACGGCATCCACAGCGGTGCGGTCTGCATGCGTGACTAACTGGTTGCGGTAACGCTCGTAGATGAATTCGAGTACGGCCGGGACGGTGCCGGCAGCCAGCGTGCCCGGGGCAAAGCCTGCCGCGGTTTCATCCAGCAGGGCGGCCAGGCGGGCGGGGCTGTCTTCGCTGGCGCGCAGATAACCGCCGGCGGTGAGCTGCTCGTAGGCGCTGATCAGGCCCAGCGCAGCGCGGCGCAGGCCGTAGGGGTCGCGCTCTCCGGTGGGGGCCAGCCCGATCCCCCAGATGCCCACCAGGGTTTCGGCCCGTTCTGCCATAAACAACACGGCTGCCGTCAGTGTCTCGGCGGATACGGGCTGGTCCAGGCGGATCTGGTACTGATTGCGCAGGGCCAGGACAAGCTCGGGGAGTTCACCATCGTGGGCGGCATAGTATGAACCCATGATGCCCTGCAGTTCTGGAAACTCGCCCACCATCTGGGTGCCGAGGTCGGCATGGGCCAGCATGGCAGCTTTGGCAGCCACCAGGGGCGCGCCGCCCAGCAGCGGCGCCAACCAGCGTGCCAGCTTGCGCACACGCTCGGTGCGTTGCAGCTGGGTGCCCAGCTTGTTGTGATAGACGCTGTGGGCCAAGTCGGCCACGCGGTCGACCAGAGGTGTTTTGAGATCGGTCTGATAGAAAAACTGTGCGTCGGCCAGGCGTGGGCGCACCACGCGCTGGTTGCCCTGGATGATATGCGAAGGATCTTCCGGCTGCATGTTGCTGACGATCAAGAAACGATGCGTCAGTGCGTTTGTGGCCGGATCAAACAAGGGAAAATATTTTTGATTGAGACGCATGGTGAGGATGAGGCATTCTGGCGGTACAGCCAGAAAGCCTTCGTCGAACTCGCCTACGTATACGGTGGGCCATTCGACCAAAGCCGTCACCTCGTCGAGCAGCGCCTCTGCTTCGGGAGATTGCCCGATAGTGGCGCTCATTTGGGCAGAGGATTCGGCCAGCTGCGTGGCGATACGGGCGCGCCGCTGTGCAAACCCGGGGATCACGTGGCCCTGCGTCTGTAGTGTCTGTGCCCAGGTGTCTGCCGATGCAATGCTGAGTGGTTCCTGGCACAAGAACCGGTGCCCGCGTGTGATGCGGTCGGCCTGCAGCCCCAGTGCCTGAACAGGCACAACGGTATCGCCAAAAAGGGCCAGCAAATGATGCGCGGGGCGTACAAACTTGACGCTGGTGTGTCCGTCTGCCAGCTGATATTGCATCATTTTGGGGATCGGCAAGTGCGTGACGGCGTAATCCAGCGCCAGCTGCAGCCCATCGGTCAAGGAGGCGCCGGGGGCAGTGCCTTCAGCGTACAGGATGTCCTGCTTGCCGTCGTGGCGGGAGACGAGATCGGAGGGGCTCAGGTGAGCCAGATTCTTGGCCTGCAGTTTTTTAATCAGTGCCGGGCTCGCGGCACCCTGGGCGTCCAGGCCGATGCTGGCGGGCATCAGTTTTTCGGTGTAAGCCTGATCAGGGGCGTGTTCCAGCACGGCGCTCAGGTGGATGGCCAGCCGCCGGGGCGTGGCATAGGCCTGAAAGCTGCAGTCTGCAGCCAACAGATGATGCTGCTTGAGTACTTTGTGCACGCTGTCGGCGAAGGATTGGCCCAAGGCGTCGAGCGCTTTTGGGGGGAGCTCTTCGGTAAGCAGCTCGAGAATCAGGTCGCGGGTGCTCATGCCTGTGCCTCCAGCATGGGAAACCCAAGCCGTTCGCGCGAATCAAAGTACGCCTGGGCCACCGCGCGGGACAGTACCCGGATACGGCCAATATAGGTGGCGCGTTCGGTGACGCTGATGGCACCGCGGGCATCCAGCAGATTAAATGTGTGAGCCGCCTTGAGCGTGGCCTCGTAGGCCGGCAGGGCCAGTGGCACTTCGATCAGGCGTTTGGCCTCGGATTCGTAATCGTTGAAATGAGAAAACAGCATGGGTGTCGCGGCGTATTCGAAGTTGTAGGTGGATTGCTCGACCTCGTTTTGGTGAAACACGTCGCGGTAGTACACGCAACGCCCGTCGGGTGCCTGTGTCCAGACCAGATCATAGACAGACTCGACCCCTTGCAGATACATGGCCAGGCGCTCAAGCCCGTAGGTGATCTCTCCCATGGTCGGGTTGCAGTCCAGCCCGCCTACTTGCTGGAAGTACGTGAATTGCGTGACTTCCATTCCGTTGAGCCAGACCTCCCAACCCAGCCCCCAGGCGCCCAGGGTGGGGTTTTCCCAATCGTCTTCTACAAAGCGGATGTCGTGCTGCTGGGGATCGATGCCCAGTGCCCGCAAAGAGCCCAGGTATAGATCGATGATGTCGAGGGGAGCAGGCTTGAGCACAACCTGGAACTGGTAATAATGTTGCAGACGGTTGGGGTTGTCACCGTAGCGGCCGTCTTTGGGACGGCGTGACGGCTGCACGTAGGCAGCGCGCCAGGGTTCGGGGCCAATGGCCCGCAAAAAGGTGGCGGTGTGTGAAGTACCGGCCCCGACTTCCATGTCGTACGGCTGCAGCAGGGTGCAGCCCTGCCTGTCCCAGTATTGCTGGAGGGATAAAATAAGTTGTTGAAATGTGAGCATGGCGTGGCGGGGTATCCGCAAAGGTTCTGTCTGAAACTCGGGTACAGTGCTGGCTGCGCCCAAAACGACCATTTTATCCACTTTGTCGGAGAACACATGAGCGAGTGCCTCGAGGTGCAGCAACAAGACGGGATTTTGATCCTGCGCCTGAATCGTCCACATGCCCGCAATGCGGTCAATCTCGAGACAGCCCAGGCCCTGGCGGCTGGGCTTGATCAACTGGATGCCGATCCTGATTTGCGTCTGGGCATTCTCACCGGCGCGGGTGGGCATTTCTGTTCGGGCATGGATCTCAAGGCATTTGCGGCCACCGGACAGCGGCCCTATGTCGGCAATCGGGGCTTTGGCGGCCTGTGCGAGCGCCCGCCCAAAAAGCCGCTTATCGCCGCGGTCGAAGGCTACGCACTGGCGGGTGGCTGCGAACTCGCCCTGGCCTGCGACCTGATCGTTGCCGCTGAAGACGCCAGATTTGGGGTTCCTGAGGTCAAACGCGGTCTGGTGCCTGGGTCTGGTGGCATGTTGCGCCTGCCCGCACGTATTCCCTATCATATGGCCATGGAGGCGGTACTGACGGGTGATTTCCTGGATGCTGGCCGATTGCACCAACTGGGGTTGGTGAACCGCCTGGCCCAGCCGGGGCAGGCCCTTGAATCCGCGCTGGCCATGGCTCGCACCATTGCCGCCAATGGCCCGCTGGCCGTGCAAACCGCCAAGGCCATCATCTCGCAATCGCGCAACTGGCGTCCCGAGGACATGTTTGATCTTCAGCGGCCACGCATTGCGCATATCTTCAGTTCCCAGGATGCCCACGAAGGAGCAACTGCCTTCGCTGAAAAACGTGCGCCTGTCTGGAAAGGAAAATAATGACCACCATCCCCGAAGACGACCTGATCCAGTCAATTGAAGATGCTGTTCAGTTCATCAGCATCTATCACCCTCTGGATTACATTCATCACTTGGCGCGAGCCTACGAGCTTGAAGAAAGCCCGGCGGCGCGCGATGCCATTGCCCAGATCCTCACCAATTCGCGTCTGTGCGCCGAAGGCCACCGGCCTATTTGCCAGGACACCGGCATCGTCAACGTCTTCATGAAAATCGGCATGGATGTCCGCTTTGATACGCAGCAAAGCTTGCAGGCTCTGTGCGACGAAGGCGTGCGGCGTGGCTACACCAATCCCGACAACCCCTTGCGGGCGTCCATTCTCGACGACCCCCTGTTTACCCGCCGCAACACGCGGGACAACACCCCCTGTGTTCTGCAGGTAGAGCTTGTGCCAGGCAACACCGTGGATATCCAGGTGGCAGCCAAGGGCGGCGGCTCAGAAAACAAAAGCAAATTTGTCATGCTCAATCCCAACGATTCGGTGGTGGATTGGGTGCTGAAAACCGTGCCCACAATGGGGGCGGGTTGGTGCCCGCCCGGTATGCTCGGTATCGGGGTGGGTGGCACGGCCGAAAAAGCCATGCTGATGGCCAAGCAGTCTTTGATGCAGGACATCAACATGTATGAGCTGCTTCAGCGCGGGCCGCAAAACAAACTCGAAGAACTGCGTATCGAGCTCTATCAGAAGGTCAATGCCCTGGGGATCGGTGCGCAGGGTCTGGGTGGTCTTACCACCGTGCTTGATGTCAAGATCCAGACGGCGGCCACCCACGCGGCGTCCAAACCCGTGGCCATGATTCCCAATTGTGCGGCGACGCGCCACGTGCATTTTGTGCTGGATGGCTCGGGCCCGGCCGATCTTCCGCCCCCGCCGCTTTCCGAGTGGCCGGATGTGCACTGGACACCCGATTACAAAGCCTCCCGTCAGGTCAATCTCGATACACTCACGCCCCAAGAGGTTGCCACCTGGAAGCCCGGCGAGCGCCTCTTGCTGTCCGGACATATCCTCACGGGCCGTGATGCGGCGCACAAGCGCATTCAGGACATGCTGGCCCGAGGCGAGTCCCTGCCGGTTGATTTTGCCGGCCGGGTCATCTATTACGTGGGGCCCGTCAGCCCGGTGCGCGACGAAGTCGTGGGGCCAGCCGGCCCCACCACGTCTACCCGGATGGATGCCTTCACCGAGATGATGCTGGGGCAAACCGGACTGCTGGCCATGATCGGCAAAGCCGAACGCGGTCCAGAAGCCATCGAAGCCATCCGCCGGCATCAGTCTGCTTATCTGATGGCGGTGGGCGGTTCCGCCTATCTGGTGTCCAAGGCCATCCGGGAAGCCCGTGTGGTGGGCTTCGAAGACCTCGGCATGGAGGCCATCTATGAGTTCCGTGTGCAGGATATGCCGGTTACCGTAGCCGTGGATGCGCGCGGCAGTGCCGTGCACACCACCGGCCCCAAAGAGTGGCAGCAACGCATTGCCGCGCGGCGGGTGGCTGCCAAGGCTTGATCGACCTGGTTTAAAGGGGGATACACCATGCAAGAAACTTTGATGCGCTCTGCGCTTTTTGTGCCGGGCAATCGCCCCGAGCGTTTTTCCAAGGCCATCGCCAGCGGTGCGGATGCGGTGATCGTGGATCTCGAAGATTCCGTGGCGCCCGATGCCAAAGAGGCTGCGCGCGAGGCCCTGGCGCGCCACGCGCAACAGTCGCCGCAGGATCATGTCTGGGTCCGTATCAACGACGGCACAACCCCCTGGTTTGAAGACGACCTCGCGCTGTGCCGCTCCTTGCCGTCTGTGGTGGGCATTATGCTGCCCAAGGCACAGGCCGCCGATCACGTGTATCAGGTGTCGGGGGCCGGCAAACCCCTGATTCCGGTGATCGAGTCTGCCCAGGGTCTGCGGATGCTGGACAAAATTGCCGAGGCCAATGGCGTGGTGCGTCTTACCTTTGGCATTCTTGATCTGATGGTCGAGTTTGGTACCCGGCCACAAACCGAAGGGGCCGGAAAGATTCTGGATCAGGTGCGCTTTCAGGTGCTGCAGGCCAGCCGCATGCACGGCCTGGACGATCCCATTGACACGGTCTTTGCCGATTTCTCCAACCTCGACGGTTTGCAGCAATCAGCAACGCTGGCACGTGATATGGGCTATGGCGGCCAGTTGTGTATCCACCCCAAGCAAGTGGCGGTGGTGCATCAGGTATACCAGCCGTTGCCCGAAGAGCTCGACTGGGCCCGGCGCGTGGTGGATCACGCCGAGAAAACCGGCGAGTACGCCTTCCGGCTGGATGGCCGCATGGTGGATCTGCCGGTCATTGTGGGGGCCCGTCGCATCTTGCAACGCGGGGGCCTCTAGTTTCTAGACCGCAATGGGCGCAGAGATACCCGGATACGGGTTGTAGTCGACGATCTCGAAGTCTTCAAATGCGTAGTCGTAGATCGAGTCTGGTTTGCGCTTGATGTGCAATGTCGGCAAGTCGCGGGGGCTGCGTTGCAGTTGTGTATGGATCTGCTCGGTGTGGTTCGAGTAGGCATGCAGGTCACCCAGGCTTACCACGATTTCGTACGGCTCAAGATTGCATTGCTGGGCAAGCATGTGTGTCAGCAAAGCCAGCGAGGCGATGTTGTACGGCAGCCCCAAAAAGCTGTCCGAGCTTCTGATGTACAGCAGGGCCGATAATTTGCCTTCTGCAACATAAAACTGGTACAGCAGATGGCAGGGCGGCAAGGCCATCCGGCCTTGCCGGGCGTTTTCCTGGGGGCTGATTTTTTCGTCCGGCAGGTATTCGGGATTCCAGCCATGAAACAAAATGCGGCGGCTGTCGGGGTTGTTTTTTAGGGTGTTCACCACGTAATCAATCTGATTGATGGTGCCGCCGTCTTTGGTGGGCCATGCCGTCCATTGCTTTCCGTATACGGGGCCCAGCTCGTTATCTTCGGTGGCCCATTCGTTCCAGATGCTCACGCCGTGTGCCTGCAGCCATGAAACATTGGTGTTGCCGCTGAGAAACCAGATGAGTTCGTTGGCAATGCTCTTGAAGTGCAGCTTTTTGGTGGTAAGCAGCGGAAACCCATTGGCCAGGTTGTGCCGTAGCTGGCGGCCAAACACCGAGCGTGTGCCGGTGCCGGTGCGGTCGCCCTTGGCCACGCCGTTGTCGAGAATATCTTGAAGAAGTTCGAGGTATTGCTTCATATTTACATCCGATTGTTCCAGCAGTGCCCCCGGCATCCAGAAAGATGCCGTGTCCGTTTGCCGCTTTGTGGCTAAAGGCTCAGGCGGCCAGGATTTCCACCGAGTGCGTGATGCGGGCAGTTTTTTCGAGCATTGCGACAGCCGAACAATACTTGGTATGGGAGAGTTCGACAGCGCGCTCTACTGCCGCCTGCGGCAGGTCTTTGCCGGTAACCTGAAACGCAAAATGGATTGCCGTAAAAACTTTTGGCTCGGTTTCCGCGCGTTCGGCAGTGAGCTTGACCCTGCAGCCCGTGATGGCATGACGGCCTCGTTTGAGAATTAAAACGACATCGTAGGCGGCGCATCCGCCTGCGCCTGTCAGCACGGTTTCCATGGGGCGGGCAGCCAGGTTCTGGCCGCCGCCCTCGGGGGCGCCATCCATGGCCAGTACGTGGCCGCTGCCGGTTTTAGAGATAAACAGCATGCTGCCGGGGCCTTGCCAGTCTAGGGTGCATTCCATTGTTCAAGTCCTGTGTTTAAGTGTTCAAAGCATCCAAGAGCCGCCTGACGCCTGGCTGAAACCCCCATATTTGATGTGGGTTTGTACGTATTGTGTAAGTTTGTAGATTTATCATAGATCAAAACTAACGCTACAATCTCAGGTTGCCGATTCGGGCTCATGCCCGAGATCGGGCTTCGATTGTCCTTCACTGGAAGCGCTGTGGATACCGTCACCGTATTATTAATGACCTTTATTTTGTCCGTCACTGGGCTGGGTGTTTTTATCTGGTCTTTGCGTCGGAACATGTTTGATGACAACCCTGCTGCGGCCGGGGTCATTTTCTCAACAGGCGAAATCGGCCACGTTGAAGACCCCTCTGCCACACCAGAACAACGGGCTGGCCTGCAACAGATCGTCACTGAGGGCGGCAAGGCTGTCATCGACCCCTCCCTGGCCAGCAAGCTCAAGGCCGAGCTCGCCGAGCGCATGGAGGCCGACCAGTCCACAGCGTATGTTACGTTTGTGTTCCTGTCCTGTGCAATTGTCTGGCTGGTGGCTGCGTCCACGTTTGGACTGATCAGCTCCATCAAGCTGCACAACCCCGAGTTCCTCACTCAATATGCCTGGCTTACCTTTGGTCGCACGCGCACGCTGCACCTTAATATGGTGGCCTATGGCTGGTGCCCGATGGCCGCCTTTGGTATCGCCATCTGGGTGCTGCCGCGTTTGCTCAAAACCCGCCTGTATGGCGGCCGCTTTGCATTGCTGGGCTGTATGCTCTGGAACGCCGGCATCATTGCCGGGTTGGGTGCCATTGCCGCCGGCATTAACGACGGCCTCGAGTGGCTCGAAATCCCCTGGCAAATCAGCATTCTGCTGGTGATCGGTGGTTCGCTCATTGCATTGCCTCTGGTGTTCACCCTGCGCAACCGCAAGGTTGATCACCTGTACGTGTCCATCTGGTACATGGGCGCGGCGCTGTTCTGGTTTCCCGTGCTGTATCTCGTGGGCAAGGTGCCCGGCGTGCACTTCGGGGTTGAGCAGGCCACAATGAACTGGTGGTTTGGCCACAACGTGCTGGGCCTGTATTACACCCCGATTGCCTTGGCCTCGGTGTATTACTTTCTGCCCAAGATCATTGGTCGCCCCATTCAGTCCTACAACCTGTCGCTCATCGGTTTCTGGGCGCTGGCCTTCTTTTATGGCCAGGTGGGCGGGCACCACCTGGTGGGTGGGCCGGTGCCGCACTGGCTTATCTCGCTGTCCATTGTTCAGTCGATGATGATGATCATCCCTGTGCTGGCTTTCTCGGTCAACCAGCACCTCACCATGCGTGGCCACTTCAAAACCATGTATTACTCGCCCACGCTGCGCTTCATTGTGCTGGGCGCCATGATGTACACGGTCAGCTCCTTCGAGGGCTCTCTCGAAGCCCTGCGCAGTGTCAGCCGGGTGGCTCACTTCACGCACTTCACGGTGGCTCACGCGCACCTGGGCTTGTATGCGTTCTTCTCCATCGTCATGTTTGGTGCCATCTATTTTGTGATGCCCCGCGTGATGTCCTGGGAATGGCCACACCCCAAGCTGATCATCGTGCACTTCTGGCTCGTTGTTGTGGGTATGGGGGTCTACATTATTGGCCTGTCCATCGGTGGCTGGTTGCAAGGCCTTGCCATGCTGGATCCCGCGCGTCCGTTCATGGATTCGGTGCTGGTCACCATGCCTTATCTCGAAGCCCGCACAGTGGGTGGCTCGCTGATGACCCTCGGTCATCTGGTGTTTGCCGTGCACTTTGTGCAGATGGCGTTGCGCTATGGCCGCAATCGCGTCGGCCCGGCCTTGTTGCATAAACGTAAGTCTCAGCCTGAAGTTCAGGCGATTGCAGGTGCCTGATCATGGAAAGCGAATACAAACTTCTTAGTGGGGCGATGGTGACCCTCGCCCTGGCCACGGCCACTCTGGTTGTGCTGCCCTATATGCAGCTGTCGGATGTGCAGCCCTCCGAGGGCCTCAAGCCCTACACCGAGCAACAGCTGCGCGGCCGTCAGGTTTACATCGAGATGGGTTGCGTCTATTGCCACTCGCAACAACCCCGCAGCCAGTCAATGGCGCCCGACTTCCAGCGTGGCTGGGGCCGCGCACCCGTGGCCGGCGATTACTACTACGATCATCCCCACCTCCTGGGTACGATGCGTACGGGGCCCGACCTCTTCAATATTGGTGCGCGCCAGCCCAGTGTCGACTGGAACCTCGGACACCTCTACGAGCCCCGGGCTTATACGCCGGGCAGCAACATGCCGGCATTTCCGTTCATGTTCAAGCTCAAGGACAAAGCCGAAGCCGGCGACAAGGTGGTCAATCTGCCGCCCGCCTATGCACCTGCAGATGGCCGTGTGGTGGTTGCTACCCCCGAGGCGCTGGATCTCGTGGCATATCTGATCGGCCTGGATCATACGTATCCGGTTCATCCTGATGCTCAGCTACCCAAGCTGCCAGAGCAGCCGGCAGCGAAGGCCGAAGGAGATAAGAAATGAGCAATAAATATACGCAGCAGCGCCGCGAGCAACCCGAGCCTGTCGAGGGTAGCCGGCCGATTCCCAAGATTGTCCTGACCATCATCGGCGCTTTGCTGGTGTGGGCTGTCTGGCATCTGTATGCGTCCTATACTCCCATGCCTCCTTCTGTGGGTGACGACCGCGTCATGGCCGATTTTGCCGTGCCGGCCAAGGCCGACGGCGGTCAGCTGTATACGGCCAACTGTGTGGCCTGTCACCAGGCCAGTGGGGCAGGTATTCCCGGGGTGTTTCCTCCCTTGTCCAAATCCGAGTGGGTGGATGCAAAGGATCCGGGCATTATGGTGCGTATCGTGTTGCACGGTATCCATGGCCCACTGACGGTCGAAGGTGTCAAGTACAACGGCGAAATGCCTCACTTCCAGGATAAGTTCTCCGACGAGGAAGTTGCTGCCATTGTCAGCCACGTGCGTACCAGCTTTGGTAATTCTGCGTCCACCATTGATGCCCCGTTTGTGGCCAAGGTGCGTGAAGAAACCAAAGGCCAGACCACTCCCTGGAAAGGCGACGAAGATCTCCGTCCCATGCTCGAGAAAAAGTAAGCAGGGGGTTTCGTCATGCGGTGGGTGATTTCCCTGGTGGTGGCGCTGGCTGCAGGGGTTGGGGTGCTGTTTGGCCTCACCAGCGGGTTCACTGCCCTGACCGCCGAAACCGCCCGCCGCCAGGACATCCAGGTGCATCCGCGTGAAATCCCTTCTGCGCGGGTGCTGACCGATTCCGGGCAGCAGCAATCCTTGCGTCGATTGCTTCACGATGATGGCCGGGTTGCCATCGTCAATTTTTTTTATGCACGGTGCATCTCCCTGTGCCTGGCACAGGGCTCGCTCACTGAGCGCCTGCAAAACGCCATCGAGGCCGAAGGCCTGCAAGACAAGCTGCGCCTGATCAGCCTGAGCTTCGATCCACGGGACGATGCTCAGGATCTGGCGCGCTACTCGGTTCGCATGGGTGCCAACCCAAAGGTGTGGCAGTTTTATACGCTCGAAGACCCGGATCAGCGCAAGGCCATCCTGGATCTTTTCGGGATTGTCGTGGTGCCTGCCCCGCTGGGTGAATTCGAGCACAATGCGGCGTTCCATGTGGTCACACCAGGTGGTCAGCTGGTTCGGGTCGTGGATCTTGATGATCCAGGCTGGGCGCTCAAGGCGGCCAGATCTGCCTTGGCAGCTGCGCCCGGCCCGATAACCCCAGCGACGTCCAGCCGGGGTGCCGGGGGGCAACCATGAAGATCGGGCAAAGCCTGATAACCTCCCGGGGGCAGCGGGTAGTGTGTCTGCTGGCGGCTGTGGCCTGCGCGGGTGTTGCCTTGGGCTTTCATGATGCCCTGACTGCGCTAATGAGCCTGCATATGCTGGTGCAGATCCCGTTACTGGTGCTCTCTGGCCTGTTTGCAGAGCTTGCCATCAACCCTCCGGCGGCACACGAGGCGCAGTCGTCGGCCTTTCAGGGCGCGGCGGCGTTGGCAAGCTCCGCAAGGCCTGGCGTGGCACAGGATTCGGTACTAGCCCAAAGACAGCCGCGTCCAATGTGGCAGCCCACATCGGGGCGCCGGATCCGTTGGTCATGGAACGCCTACGGGATCCCGGGGCTGTTGTTTGTCAGCCTGGTGGGGGCGGGGTGGATGATCCCCAAGGCGCTGGATGATGCGCTGGTCGATTGGCGCGTCGCAGCCTTCAAGTACATTGGTTTGCCCGTCTGTGGTTACTTGCTCGGTGCGTCCGTGCGCCAGGCCAATGTGGTGATTAAACTGTTCTTTTTGGGCAATTTTTGCTGGATGAGTGCCATCGTCGGGATGGTCTATCTGGATCAGCCCATCCGTCTGTGCAATGCATACTTGCAGGATGATCAGGTCTGGGCAGGGCGTGGCCTGATTGCGCTGGCCATTGTGTTGCCCTCATGCTGGCTGCTTGTTGCACTCAAGCCTATCTGGCGGTTTCTGAGTCGTTAAAAGGATTGCTGTATGACTTCCTCTTCCATCTCTTCAGTGCCATGGCAGCGCCGTCCCACCTTGCTGGATCAGTTGCTGGCCGAAGGTGGGCGCGCGTTGCAGGTGCTTGATGGCAGCGTGCCTCACGATCGCGCGTATCCCGCCGGGCCCGCCAAGCCGGACGAGCCCGCCTTGTCCCCGGATGAATCGCGCCACAGCGCCGGCTTGATGAGGGTCAATCATGTGGGTGAGATCTGCGCACAGGCCTTGTATCGTGGCCAAGCGTTGCTGTGCCGCGACGAGAGCATCCGCGCAGTGTTGTATCAGGCGGCTGCCGAAGAAGTGGATCATCTGGCCTGGTGCCGTCAGCGCCTGAATGAGCTTCAAAGCCGGCCCAGCATACTGAATCCCCTGTGGTATGCGGGTTCGTTTGGCCTGGGCCTGGCGGCCAGCCGGGCAGGGGTGCCCCATAACCTGGGCTTTATGGCCGAGACCGAGCGTCAGGTAGAGGAGCATCTGGACGGGCACCTGAGTACGCTGCCCGAGCATGACCATCGTTCGAGGCAGGTGGTCACGCAGATGCGCGATGACGAGATCGGCCACCGTGCCACGGCAGAGCACCACGGCGCCGTTCCCTTGCCGGCGCCGGTGCGCTGGGCGATGCGGCTGATGTCCAAGGTCATGACCACCAGCGCCTACCGGATCTGATGATTAGGCCCAAAACAGAGAAGGATTACCCTTGTTTGTGTGTAAAAAGCCACAAACCTATGGCTGTCATCTATTGACATCAAATAATTCTTGCAACGCAGCAATGCCTGTCTATATAATTTGCTTATCGGATGTCGCAAGGTGATTGCAGCGGGAAAACCCTCAACACCATCGGCTCAGGCCCCAGGTCTTCGTAGCCCGACATGCCCAGGTTGTCTCCTCCACCCTCCTCCTTTGGTGGATTTAGCTCAAGATCTTCGGATCTTGGGCTTTTTTTTTGTCTGTTTGGTGGGCATATCTGAAATGACCTAAAGTGTTTGTCTATTCAACGAACACGGAGGATCGATATGTTTTCACTGAAAAACCCCGATCTCCTGCGTCAGCAGGCATACCTGGATGGTCGGTGGTGCGATGCAGATTCAGGCGAGGTGATCACCGTCAACAACCCGGCCACGGGTGAAATTATTGGCAAGGTGCCCTATATGGGCGCGGCCGAAACACGCCGTGCCATCGAGGCTGCCGAGCGTGCCTGGGCGGGTTGGCGTGTCAAGACAGCCAAAGAGCGCGCGGCGGTGCTGCGGCGCTGGTTCGAGCTGATGACAGAAAACGCCGAGGATCTCGCCGTCATCATGACGGCCGAGCAGGGTAAGCCGCTTAAAGAGTCTCTCGGAGAGATTGCCTATGGCGCGGCGTTTCTGGAATGGTTTGCCGAGGAAGGCAAGCGTGCCTATGGTGATGTGATCCCCAGTTATGCCGCCAACCGGCGCGTGGTGGTGATCAAAGAGCCCGTTGGCGTATGTGCGGCGATTACCCCATGGAATTTCCCGTCTTCCATGATCACGCGCAAGGCGGGTGCTGCGCTGGCGGCAGGGTGCCCGTTGGTGGTCAAGCCAGCCGGCCAAACGCCGTTTTCGGCACTTGCGCTGGCGGTATTGGCGCAAGAGGCAGGCGTGCCTGCCGGTGTGTTTTCGGTGCTGACAGGCAACTCTGCCGAGATCGGCGCCGAGATGACCTCCAACGAGCGGGTGCGCAAGATGTCCTTTACCGGTTCTACTGAGGTTGGCCGGTTGCTGATGAAGCAATGCGCACCCAGCATCAAGAAACTCTCGCTTGAGCTTGGCGGCAACGCACCCTTTATTGTGTTTGATGACGCCGACCTGGATGCGGCGGTTGAAGGCGCCATTGCCAGCAAATATCGCAACACCGGCCAAACCTGCGTATGCACCAACCGCTTTTATGTGCAGGATGCTGTCTATGATGCCTTCAGCCAGAAGCTGGTAAAGGCCGTAGAAGGCCTGCGCGTGGGCAATGGGCTGGATGAAGGCATTACCCAGGGGCCCCTGATCGACGAAAAGGCGCTGGCCAAGGTCAAGGAGCATATCGCCGATGCGGTCTCCAAGGGAGGGCGGGTGCTGACCGGGGGCAAGCCTCATTCGCTGGGGGGCACTTATTTTCAGCCCACAGTGCTGGCAGACGCGCGCGACACCATGAAGCTGGCCAACGAAGAAACCTTTGGCCCGGTGGCTCCCTTGTTCCGGTTCTCGGATGATGCCGAAGTCATCCAGATGGCCAACGACACCGAGTATGGGCTGGCGGCCTATTTTTATAGCCGGGATATTGGCCGTGTCTGGCGAGTGGCCGAGGCGCTGGAGTACGGTATGGTTGGCATCAATACGGGCCTGATCTCCAACGAGGCTGTCCCGTTTGGTGGTGTCAAGCAATCCGGACTGGGGCGCGAAGGCTCTCATTACGGGCTGGACGAATACCTGGTCGTCAAATACCTGTCGATGGTCATTGCCTGACTCCGTCGCCGCCCCCTGTTTCCAAGGGGGATGGCGACGTTTTGTTTCTGCTTTTGTTGCATCTGTATCTTTGCCGCAACGGCACAAGTTACAAATTTGGTCGATAATCTCGTTTTGTCTATTCGGGATTGCCTTGAACGCCTCCGGTCTGTCCGCATCACTCAGCTGGCCCCTGATCGGGGTAGTGGCCTTCATGGTGGGTGGTCTCATCGTGGCGTCCGAGCGTTGGCACGGCCGTTTCACGGGCGACACCGATATGCACAAGCCCCAGGCAATGCACAAACGTGCCGCGCCGCGGGTAGGGGGGCTTGCGCTGGTTGCCGGCAGTCTGGCCGGTTTGCTGGTGTTGGGGCCACGCAACATGACGCTCACCTGGCTATGGCCCGCCCTGTTTGTGGCGGCCTTGCCGGTGTTTGTGGCTGGCCTCCTCGAAGACATCACTAAGGATATCGGCTCGGGCAAGCGCCTGCTGGCGGCTTTTATTTCGGCGGGGATTGCCTGGTGGCTGTTGGGCGGGGTGTCGCGCGTCGGGCTCTCGTGGGCCGACAGCATCCTCTCCAGTTGGCCAATTGTGTCACTGGTGTTCACCATGATTGCCGTGGGTGGGTGTACGCACGCGCTCAATATCGTGGATGGCATGAACGGCCTGGCTGGCATGATTGCCACCTTGATGGCGGTGTCATTGGCGCTGGTGGCGTGGCAAGTGCAGGATGTGCCCATCTTTTTGATCTCCACGGCGCTGGCTGCCGCCACCCTGGGCTTTCTCGCCTGGAATTTCCCTTTCGGCCGGGTGTTTCTGGGCGATGGCGGCGCATACTTTTTGGGATTCATGCTGGCCGAGCTGGCTGTACAGCTGGTGGTGCGCAACCCCGGTGTATCGCCTTTTTACGCGCTGGCAGTGTTGTTTTATCCTGTCTTTGAAACCCTGTTTTCAATCTGGCGGCGCAAGTTCAAGCGCGGGGTGCCGGTGGATCAGCCCGATGCCTTGCATTTACACCAACTGGTGTTCCGGCGTCTTGTGCGTATTACCTTCAGTCGCGACCGCCGTCATGCCGTACCGGCCTTGTGCAACGCCATGACGTCCCCGTACCTGTGGGTGCTGGCCCTGATTGGCCTGGTGCCTGCCACTTTGTGGTGGGACAACGCCTGGATACTGTGCCTCAGCATGGGTGTCTTTGCTGCGGTCTATATCTGGCTGTATGTCCGCCTGGTCACGTGGCGCAGGCCCCGCTGGTTGTTGTTGCCCTCGCTTGGGCGTCGGGGCCGCCGTGATTAACAATCCTTCGATTACTACGGCATGTTTGCCGGGGAGAAATGCATGAATATTCAGGACGTCCGCCTGGCCGTTGTGGGCCTGGGCTATGTGGGTCTGCCGCTGGCGGTTGAATTCGGCAAGCAGCGTGACGTGCTGGGCTTTGACATCAATGCGCGCCGCATCGAAGAACTGCGCGCCGGTCAGGATCACACCCTCGAGGTCTCCGGCCCCGAGCTCGCTGAAGCCACGCAACTGCATTATTCGGCTGATCCGGCCGAGCTCGCCAGTGCCAATGTCTTCATTGTCACGGTGCCTACGCCCATCGACCAATACAAGCAGCCCGACCTGACTCCTCTGGAGCGTGCCAGCGAAACCATTGGCCGCGTCCTCAAGCGTGGTGACATCGTCATCTACGAATCCACGGTGTATCCCGGGGCCACCGAAGAAGTCTGCGTGCCTGTGCTCGAGGCCACTTCCGGCCTGAAATTCAATGTGGATTTTTACGCGGGCTACAGCCCCGAGCGCATCAATCCCGGCGACAAACAACACCGGGTGTCCACGATTCGCAAGGTAACTTCGGGTTCTACCCCCGAAGTTGCCGAGCTGGTGGATGAGCTCTATCGCCAGATCATTACGGCCGGCACGCACAAGGCGTCTTCCATTAAGGTGGCCGAGGCTGCCAAGGTGATCGAAAACACCCAGCGCGACGTCAATATTGCCCTGATCAACGAGCTTGCCCTGATCTTCAATCGGCTGGGCATCGATACGCTGGACGTGCTTGAAGCGGCGGGCACCAAATGGAACTTCCTGCCGTTTCGCCCGGGTCTGGTGGGCGGCCACTGCATTGGCGTGGATCCCTACTACCTGACGCACAAGGCGCAGTCGATCGGCTATCACCCCGAGATCATCCTTGCGGGCCGCCGGTTAAACGACTCCATGGGCGGTTATGTGGTGTCCCAGCTGGTCAAGGCCATGACCAAGCGCCGCATCCAGGTGCAGGGTTCACACGTGCTGGTGATGGGGCTGACGTTTAAAGAAAACTGCCCTGATCTGCGCAATACACGGGTGGTGGATATTGTGCGCGAACTGCGCGAGTACAACATCGATGTGGACGTCTACGACCCCTGGGTTGACCCGGCCGAAGCCAACCACGAATACGGTCTGACGCCGATCGATCAGCCGGCCGCGGGTGCCTACGACGGTATCATTTTGGCCGTGTCTCACCAGCAGTTTGCTGCGATGGGAGCATCGGCACTGCGCGCCTTGGGCAAGCCCGAGCATGTGCTGTACGACCTCAAATACGTGTTGGCTGCCGACGAATCCGATCTGCGTCTCTGAGGAGAACCGCCATGACAACCCGTTTTGAGACGGTGCAAGCCGAGCTGCAGGCCAAGCCGCACACCTGGCTGGTCACCGGCTGCGCCGGCTTTATCGGCTCCAATCTGCTTCAGGCGCTGCTGGCACTGGATCAAACCGTGGTGGGGCTGGATAACTTTTCCACGGGCTACCAGCACAACCTCGACGAAGTGCAATCGCGCGTCACGCCAACCCAGTGGGGGCGGTTTCGCTTCATCGAGGGAGACATCCGCGAGTTGGAAACCTGCCGTCAGGCTGCAGAAGGCGTGCAGCATGTCCTTCATCAGGCTGCGTTGGGATCTGTTCCGCGCAGCCTGAAAGACCCGCTCACCACCAATGCCGTCAACGTGGGCGGCCAGCTCAATATGCTGCTGGCTGCGCGTGATGCCCAGGTGCAGTCGTTTGTCTATGCAGCTTCCAGCTCTACCTACGGTGACCATCCCGGCTTGCCCAAGGTCGAGGATCGGATTGGCAAGCCTTTGTCCCCCTATGCGGTTACCAAGCTGGTCAACGAACTCTACGCCGATGTATTTGCCCGGGCCTATGGGTTTCAGGCCGTGGGTCTGCGGTATTTCAATGTGTTCGGGCAACGCCAGGATCCAGACGGCGCCTATGCTGCGGTCATTCCCAAGTGGGTATCTGCCATGATCCGCAACGAAGAAGTTGTGATCAACGGCGATGGTGAGACCAGCCGCGACTTCTGTTATATCGACAACGTGGTGCAGGCCAATGTGCTGGCTTCTCTGGCGGGCGCCGAGGGGGTCAATCAGGTGTACAACGTGGCTTTCAATGCCCGTACCAGCCTTAATCAGCTGTTTGGCTACCTGCGCGATACGCTCGGGCGCAACGGGGTGGCTTATGCACGAGAGCCCCGCTATGGTGATTTTCGCGCCGGTGACGTCCGTCATTCGCAGGCGGATGTCAGCAAGGCACATAGCCTGCTGGGCTACGAGCCCCGCTACGACATCCTGAGCGGTCTGGAGATCGCCATGCCCTGGTACATCCAGTTTCTGCGCTGATGTCCTTTTTGATGCGCCGGCTGGCGGCCCTGCACGCCGATCACCGGCGGATCGCGCTGGGGGCGGCACGGGTTGCATTTTTTCTCCTGATGGGCAAGGCGGTAGGTGCCTTCAAGGAGATGGCCGTTGCTTACCGTTATGGCATCAGCGACGTGGTCGATGCCTATCAGTTCACCCTGACACTGGCCAATTGGCTGCCCGTTACCCTGGTGGGCGCGTTTTCTGTGGTGTTGATTCCTGCGCTGGTGCGCAGCCGCCGTGGTTCTGCGCATCAGCATGGCCGTTTCTTGGGCGAGCTTCAGGCCTGGGCACTGGCGCTGGGGCTGCTGCTTGCGCTTGTGCTGGTGCTTGCCTGGCCCTGGGTGCTGGAGATTGCCGGCCAAGGGTTGTCGGTAAACGTTCAGGGCATGAGCCAGCTGCTGATTTTGGGCTTTGCGCCTGCCGCCTTGTTCACCATCACCACCGGCCTGAGTGCCGCCCGGTTACGGGCGCACGAGCGGCATATCAATACACTGCTCGATAGCCTGCCCGCCCTGATGATTTTGCTCTGGGTGCTGGCAGCGCCCGCCGGTGCAGGGGTGATGCCCCTGCTATGGGGTACCCTGCTGGGTTACGCCTTGCAGGCGTTCTTCCAGCGGCTCCTGGCGCAGCGGGCCGATGCCGTGCCAACGCCGCTGCATCTGAGCCAGCAGGCGCCGCAATGGTCTACTCTTGCGGCGGCAGCCGGCATCATGCTGATTGGCCAATTGGCAATGAGCTTTGTTGGCCCAATCGACCAATACACGGCTGCCCAGCTGGGCCAGAACGCCAACGCCACGCTAGGGTATGCCGCCCGACTGCTGTCCCTGATGATAGGACTGGGAGCCGCGTCGGTGGGTCGTGCCGCCTTGCCTGTGCTGGCCGACATCCAGGGCAGGGGCGATGCCGTGCACGCGCGTGCCATGGCACTGAAATGGTCGGCGGTGATGCTGGTGATCGGGGCAGTGGTGGTTGTACTGGGCTGGTGGCTGGCCCCCTGGATAGTGTCGGTGCTGTTTGAGCGCGGGGCCTTTGGTGCACAGGATACGCAGGCCGTGGCTCATGTACTGCGCTGGGGCTTGCTGCAGCTGCCGTTTTTCTTTGGTGTGCTGATTTTGGTGCAGTTGCTGGCCAGCCAGAACCGATACCGGTGGATGGCGGCAATTGCCGTCCTTAATTTTCTGCTCAAGGCATTCCTCAACACCGTACTGGCCCCCCGGATGGGCGTGGCCGGTATCATGCTGGCCACCAGTGCCATGTATGCGCTGTCGTATACAGCGTATCTGGTGCTGGCACTGCGGGCTGCGCCTGCGGCCGGCACGCTGCGGCGCTCCAAGAGAAACCCGGATAATGAAACAGACCCAGATTGATTTGATGATTGTGATTCACTCTCTGCGCGGCGGCGGTGCCGAACGCGTGGCAGTGGATATGGCTGCCTATTGGCAGGCACGGGGATGTCGCGTGGCCTTGGTTACGCAAACCACGGCGGATCAGGATGCCTACCCGATCCCCGAAGGGGTGGTTCGCTACGCGCTGGGACTGGCCGCCAACAGCCGCGGGATGGTGGCTGCTGCGTGGGGCAACTGGCGCCGCTACTGGGCCTTGCGCCGGCTGATTCGCCGTCATCGCCCGGACGTTGTCCTGGGGATGATGACGCGCGGTTCGGTGATGGCGGTGATGGCGGGGCGCGGGGCAGGTTGCCGCATTATCGCCACCGAACACACGCATCCGCCCATCCAGCATCTGCCGCAAGCCTGGCAGAAGTTGCGGCAACGCACGTACCCGCGGGCGGATGCCGTGGTGGCCCTGACGCGCGGCACGGCCGACTGGCTGGAAGCCCATCTGCCCGGTGTACAGGCGCAGGTGATCCCCAATGCGGTGCATTGGCCACTGGCAGATGAGGAGCCCCGTGTGGTGCCCCCTCAGGTGCCTGGGCGTCTGTGCCTCCTGGCTGTTGGCCGCTTGCATCCCGTCAAGGGCTTTGATTGTTTGCTGCGGGCCTTTGCCCAGCTGGCGCGCGTCTACCCCGAGTGGGATCTTACGATTTTGGGCGAGGGGCCAGAGCGCGCTGCGCTTGAATCCTTGCGTGACGAGCTGGGCCTGACCGATCGGGTACAGCTGCCTGGGCGCGTAGGCAATATGGCAGCCTGGTATGCCGCTGCCGATGTTTATGTGCTCAGTTCCCGGGCCGAGGGCCTGTCCAACACCTTGCTGGAAGCCATGGCTAGCGGCTTGCCTTGTATCGCCTTCGATTGTGATACTGGGCCACGCGAAATTATTCGCGAAGGTATCGATGGCGTGCTGGTACGCCCGGTGCAGGATGCCGAAGCCCTGGCAGGGCATCTGGGGCAACTGATGTCCGATCCCGCATTGCGCAGCCGGTTTGCCAGCCGTGCCACGGATGTCCGCGACCGTTTCTCGACAGCCCGTATCATGGCCTTGTGGGAGCAGGTCTTCGAGGGCGAAAAGGTGAACTGAATGCACACCCTGTTTTTGGTCAGCTCGATGCATGGCGGTGGCGCAGAGCGCGTGGCGGCTACTCTGGCCAATGCCTGGGTGGCACGCGGAGACCGCGTGACTCTGGTGTGTTGTTATTCCGGGCGCGGTACTTGCCTGCAGCCGCTGGATGATCGCGTCAAACTGCTGTGGCTGGCCGATCAGCTGCGCGGGCCGGCACTCTTCAGACCCATCAGCAAGCTTCTGGCCCTGCGCCGCCTGGCCCGTCGGTTGCAACCCGATCGGGTACTGTCTTTTCTGACCAACGTCAATGTCTCCACTTTACTGGCCAGCCGTGGCCTGCAACTGCCCGTGGTGGTCAGCGAGCGCACCGATCCTGCTTATAGCGTCAACCTTGAGCCTGCCTTGCGTTATTTACGCCGCCTGAGTTATCCGTGGGCACATCAGGTCGTTGTACAAACTGCAGCTGCCAGCGGGCATTTGCAACAAGTGGCCCCCCGGGTGCGTCGCATCCAGGTGATTCCCAATCCCCTGCCACAAGGTTTGCCGCCGACGCGGCAGACAGAGCCCGCCGGCCCGCGATTTCGGTTGGTGGCGCTAGGGCGTTTTAATCCGGTCAAGCAATTTGATCGCCTGATTGCAGTGTTTGCCATCTTGGCCCCCCAGTTTCCTGATTGGGATTTATGCATCTGGGGGGATGGGGCTCAACGCCAGGCCTGCCAGGCTCAAGTGGATGACCTTGGCCTCTCTGGGCGGGTGCAGTTGCCGGGTTTCAGCACGACACCCTGGCAAGATTTGCTGACAGCCCACGTGTTTGTGCTGAGTTCTCGCGTCGAGGGGTTTCCCAATGCCTTGCTTGAGGCCATGGCCCTGGGTTTGCCCTGTGTGGCGCTGGATTGTCCGTCGGGGCCAGCCGAGTTGACGCAGGAAGGCGCCGTAGCCACACTGGTGCCGCTGGACGATGACGCTGCGCTGGTGGCCGCATTGCGGCTGCAGATGCAGGCCTCTCCGGCACAACGGACGGCCAGCGGCCAACAGGCGGCGGCCTCGGTGCGTGCACGCTATGGTTTGCCGGCCATTTTGCAGGCGTGGGATGCACTTTGGACACCAAGCGTAATACCAGAGGGTAAGCACGCGACCCCAAATACCGATCATGGAAACCACAATGACACGTGAACCCCAGCCGGCTCACACCGAGGCTCATTCCGTGGATGAGGCGCAAGCATCCGCCTCAGGCCCAGTCACCTTGCAGGTGATGCATATCATCTCCGGGCTGCTGCATGGCGGGGCGGAAACCGTCTTGCAGCGTCTGGTGACGGCGCCTCAAGCCGGTGTCCGGCACACGGTGGTCTCGATGCGGGGTGAAGGCGTGATGGGGGCCACACTGCGAGATGCCGGTATCGAAGTCATCTCTCTGGACATGCAGGGGCTTGCCGGGTCGATTCGCGGCCTGTGGCGGCTGTATCGGCTTTTGCGCCAGCGCCGCCCCGATGTGGTGCAAACCTGGATGTATCACGCCGACCTCATTGGTGGCGTGCTGGCCCGTCTGGCTGGGATCCGTGCCGTGGCCTGGGGAGTGCGCAACTCGGGCGTCAATCTGGCTGAAAGCAGCCGTTCTTCACGGATTACCGCGTGGTTTTGTGCCCGCATGTCTGGCTGGGTGCCCGGTGTCATTGTCATGTGTGCGCGCCGCGCCGCCGAAGTGCATTGTGGCTGGGGATACCGGGCGGATCGCGTGCTGGTCATCCCCAATGGCTATGATCTTTCGCGCTGGCACCCAGATGAATCCGCGCGCCAGGCCTGGCGCGAACAATGGCAAGTGCCGGATGACAGCGTCCTGCTGGGTTGTGTGGCCCGTTGGAATCCGCTTAAAGATCACCATAATTTGTTGGCTGCACTGGCATTGCTGCAAGGCCGGCAGGCCGGTCTGCGCTGCGTGCTGGTTGGCCTGGGCATGTCTCGAGACAATGCGGACCTGGTCGCTTTGGCGCGCCAGTATGGGTTGCTGGATCAACTGATATTCCTTGGACGCCGGGACGATGTGCCGGCCTTGATGCCTGCTCTGGATATCCATGTGCTCTCCAGCAAGGCCGAGGGATTTCCCAATGTGGTTGCCGAGGCCATGGCCTCGGGGGTGGCTTGCGTGGTTACTGACGTGGGCGATGCGGCTGCCATCGTGGCGGAAGATGGCTGGGTGGCTGCCCCGCAAAACCCTGCCGCACTGGCCGACGCCATTGATCAGGCCGTGCGGGCGGTACGCCAGCCGCAATGGGTGCAGCAACAAACCCACGCACGCCAGTCGGTGGCGCAGCGCTTCAGCCTCGAAGCCATGGTGGATCGTTACCACGTGGTGTGGTATCGCCTGGCAGCGGATTTTCCCAATGTGCCCGGCGCGCGGCCTGCTGTTTCGGCATCTTCTGCCGCAGGGGCCTCGCATACCACCACGGCGTCCTCGATTGAGGGCTCGGGGCGGCCCCGGCGCCTGCTGTTTTTCATCACCAACCCCGCTTTCCTGGTGTCGCATCGCCTGCCCATTGCCCTGGCGGCCCAGGCGGCCGGCTACGAGGTGCATGTGGCCTCGATGGGTGGGCCGGCCGTGGCGCAGCTGCAGGCATTAGGGCTTACGCATCATCAGTTGCCGCTCTCGCGCACCAGCATGCGGCCCTGGACAGAAGCCCGCAGCTTGTGGGCGATCTGGCGTTTGTTTCGTAATCTGCAACCCGACCTCGTTCATGTCGTTACCCTGAAATCCGTGCTGTACGGTGGTATCGCCAGCCGCCTGGCCAGGGTGCCCGCCCTGGTGGCCGCGATTTCCGGCCTTGGATATGTGTTTATTCAGGGCTCAGGGTCGCGGCACCTGCTTAAACGGCTGGCGTTGTTGCTCTATCGCCTGGCGCTGGGACAGCGCCACAGCAGGGTGATCTTTCAAAACGCGGCGGATCGCGACGTCTTGCTGGATGCCCATGCAGTGCGGCCAGAGCAGGTTGTCATGGTGCGGGGCTCCGGCGTGGATCTGGAAAAATTTTCGCCAACGCCCTGGCCCGATGGCCCGGTAACCATTGCCATGGCCACCCGCCTGTTGCACGACAAAGGTGTGCGCGAGTTTGTCGATGCCGCGCGTCTGTCGGCGTCTCGCGGTGACGGGCTGCGCTGGCGGCTGGCTGGCAGCCTGGATCCCGAAAATCCCGCGTCTGTCGGTGCGCATGAACTGCAGGCCTGGCAGGCCGAAGGCGTGATCGACTACGTAGGCGAATGCACGGATGTGGCCGCCTTTTATGGTGCTGCGCATATCGTCACGTTGCCTTCCTATCGCGAGGGCTTGCCCAAATCCCTGATCGAAGCCGCCGCTTGCGGCCGGCCCATTGTGACAACCGACGTGCCGGGTTGTCGGGATGCCATCGAGCCTGGCGTTACCGGATTACTGGTGCCTGCCCGCGATGCGCAGGCCCTGGCGAATGCGGTGCAACGTTTGGCGGCCAACCCCGAATTGCGCGAGCGCATGGGGGCTGCCGGGCGCGATCTGGCCGAGCGTGATTTTGGCCTGCAAACCATCGTCCAGGCACATCTGGATGTGTATGAGGCGCTGACTTAAGGGTTTAAAACGGCAGCTTGCACCCTGGCAGCAAGGCGTCTATCGCGGTGCGAAACTCGTTTTGGATGCGTGACAGGGCTTCGGGAGTATCGCCCTCGAAGCGCAGCACCACCACCGGAGTGGTGTTGGATGCCCGTGCCAGGCCAAACCCGTCGGAGTATTCGGCGCGGATGCCGTCGATGGTGATGCGGTCGATGGCTGTGGGAAATCGCCCTTCGGTTTGCAGACGTTTGACAAAGGGATGCGGCTCGCCTTCGTTCATGGCCAGCTTGAGCTCGGGTGTGGAGAGCCCCTGTGGCAGGGATTCCAGCAATTGGCTGGGGTTGTCGTTGGCAGACAAAATCTCCAGTAGCCGTGCGCCTGCATACAGGCCATCGTCAAAGCCAAACCAGCGTTCCTTGAAGAACAGGTGGCCACTCATTTCGCCAGCCAGTGGGGCGCCGGTTTCTGCCAGCCGCGCCTTGATCAGGGAATGGCCTGTTTGCGACATCAGCGGCATCCCGCCGGCCTGGCGGATGGCTTGGCCCAGATGGCGGCTGCACTTGACGTCGTAAATAATGGATGCACCAGGCTGGCGCTGCAAAATATCACGGGCAAACAGCACCATCTGGCGATCGGGCCAGATGATTTCGCCCGAGCGGGTGACGACACCCAGCCGGTCGGCATCGCCGTCAAAGGCCAGGCCCAGCTCGCAATCGGTGCTTTGCACGTGGCGGATCAGGTCTTGCAGGTTTGCTGGCTCGGCGGGATCGGGGTGGTGATTGGGAAAATGCCCGTTGACGGTGCAGAAGAGCTCGTCGACTGTGCAGCCCAGGGCGCGGTACAGGGCGCCCGCCGCCACGGCACCCACGCCATTGCCGCAGTCGATGGCAATGTGCATGGGCCGCTTCAGCCGGACATCCTGGCAGATGCGCTGGATGTAGGTATCAACAAGATCTTGCTTGTGTGCCTGGCCGCTTGCCATGTTGGCGGGGGCCTGGATATTGACCATACGGTTATGCAGGGCCTGGATGTCTGCGCCATGCAGGGTGCGCCCGGCCATCATCAGTTTGAAACCGTTGTAGTCGGGCGGATTATGGCTGCCCGTGATAGCCACCCCTGAGCCGCAACCATCGACGTGGGCTGCAAAATAGACCAGAGGGGTGTGCACCAGCCCGAGATCGGTGGTGTGGATGCCGCCGGCGTGCAGGCCGGCTTGCAAGGACTGTGACAGTGACGGGCTGCTGAGCCGGCCGTCGTGGCCCACCACCAGCCGGGTGACGTTTTCGAGGTGTGCCTGGGCCGCCAGGGCCAGCCCCAGATTGTAGGCAAACACATCATTGAGCTGATCCGGGACGGTTCCGCGGATATCGTATGCTTTGAAGACGGAGGCAGGTAGGGCAGGGGTCACGGCGGTTCTCGAGATGAACAGACAGACGCTGACGACCAAAGATACACCCTGATGACAAGGTCTCTGTGGGTGGCCAGCGGCAAACAGCCCTATTATCGCCGATTACAATAGCAGCTTCCGGACAGGGTTTAGGGATTGGCAAAACATGGATCATCTGGTCGAGTTGCAGGCGCTGGTGGGTGCTTCGCAGGTTCTGACAGGCGCAGACGCGCAGGCCTTTGAGGTTGATTGGCGTGAGCGCTACCGTGGCCGTGCCCGCGCCGTGGTGCGGCCGGGCAGCACCGATGAAGTCGCAGCCGTTGTGCGCTATTGCGCACAAGCGGGCATTCCAGTGATCCCCCAGGGTGGCAATACCGGCTTGTGTGGTGGCGCTACCCCTGACAACTCAGGCCAGGCCATTATTTTGTCATTGCAGCGGCTCAATCGCGTGCGCGGCATCGATACCGAAAACGACACCATGGATGTCGAAGCCGGCTGCATTTTGCAGTCGGTGCAGCAGGCGGCCCGCGAGGCCGGACGCCTGTTTCCGCTTAGCCTGGCTGCCGAAGGCAGCTGCACCATTGGCGGCAATCTTGCCACCAATGCCGGTGGCACGCAGGTGTTGCGTTACGGCAATATGCGCGAGCTCACACTGGGGCTGGAGGTTGTCACTGCTCAGGGCAAAATCTGGCACGGCCTGCGGGGCCTGCGCAAAGACAACACGGGCTACGATCTACGCGATCTGTTCATCGGCAGCGAGGGCACGCTTGGGGTCATCACGGCCGCCACGCTCAAACTGCATCCCTTACCGGTGGCGCGTTGCACGGCTTTGTTGGCGCTGGATTCAATCGCCGCCGCCATCGACATGCTGGCGCGGGCGCGGGCAGGCCTGGGGCCGGCACTTACCGGCTTCGAACTCATGGCGGGCAATTGTCTGCAGGATGTGGCCCGCTGCTTTCCGCAGCAGCGGATTCCCTTCGAAGGTGCGTCGGCCCAACTGCCCTGGTTTGCCTTGCTCGAGCTCTCCGACAGCGAGTCCGAGGCCCACGCGCGTGAGCGCTTCGAGGTGGTCATCGGCGAGGCCCTTGAAGCGGGCGTGGTCCAGGATGCCGTCATTGCAGAGTCCATGGCGCAAAGCCATGCCTTGTGGCATCTGCGCGAAAGCATTCCGCTGGCCGAAAAAGAATCCGGCAAAAGTATCAAGCACGATGTGTCCGTCCCGGTATCCCGGATGGCCGAGTTTGTCGAACAAACCAATGCAGCCTTGCAGGCAGCATTTCCTGGCATTCGTCACGTCATTTTCGGGCACCTTGGTGATGGCAACCTGCATTACAACGTCGCACGCGGCGCCGATTGGGCCGAAGGCCAGCTGCTGGCCCGACAAGACGACGTCTACGCGCTGGTGCATGCGCGTGTCCATGCTGTGGGCGGGTCGATCAGTGCCGAGCACGGGGTGGGGCAGCTCAAGCGCGATGCCTTGCCTCAGTTCAAGGATCCCGTCGAGATGGCGCTGATGCACCAGATCAAGGCTGCCCTGGATCCTCAGGGCATGTTCAATCCCGGCAAGGTGTTGCAGGCCCAATAGCCATCCGGCCTGCCGCCGTCTCGGTGTGCGGGGTGGATAGGGTCAGCGTTTTTGGCAACCCGGACAAAAATACGTGGCGCGCTGCCCCTGGATAATGCGTCGGATGGGGTTGCCGCAGCGTGGGCAGGGCTGGTTCTGATGCTCGTACACAGCCGCGTGCAATGTAAAGTAGGCGCCCGGGGTGCCTTGGGCATTGACATAATCACGCAGGGTACTGCCACCGGCGTCCAGGGCCTGGGTCAGTGTCGTCTGGATGGCGGCATGCAGTTGCACGCTTTTGGGGCGCGAAATCCGGCTGCCCGGTGTGCGTGGGTCGATTCCTGCCAGAAACAAAGACTCTGATGCGTAGATGTTGCCCACGCCCACCACGATTTTGCCCGCCAGCAGTAGGGGCTTGATCGCTTGCCGGCGTCCCCGCAGCCCTGCGTGCAGCCGCTCGGGGGTAAAGCCCGGGTCAAAGGGTTCGATGCCCAGGTTTGCCAGCAAGGGGTGTTGTGCCAGCGGGCCGTCGGTATCCGGGTGCCACAGTACCGCGCCAAAGCGGCGGGGGTCGTGCAGCAAAAACCGGGCATCATCAAAGCGCCACTCCACGTGGTCATGTTTGCGCAAGGGTTCGTCCAGCGGCACACGGCGCAAAGACCCCGACATCCCCAGATGAACAATCTGGGTGCCGTGTTCAAAGCGGATCAGCAGATACTTGCCGCGGCGCTCGCAGGCCAGCACGGTGCGGTTCTCCAAGAGGGCAGGCAGATCCGGCCGGATGGGCCAGCGCAGGCGGCTTTCGTGGACAATCAGTTGCCGCAGGGTGCGGCCCGGCATAACCGTGGCGATTCCACGACGCGTTGTTTCGACTTCTGGCAGTTCAGGCATGGCGGGGTGATAAGATCCTCTTTCGATGAAGCAATTTTGCCACCAGACGCGGGCGTTTCTCGCGTTGCGGCCCTGGTTACCGCTGATGAGACTCTCCGCTTCCGTATTGCCCGTGGTGCTGGCCTTGGCTGCTGCGCAGGATACCGCTTGGGCAGCCAATTTGCCCAGCCCTGCAGAGTCCGTCGAAACCATCCGGCTGCGCGCAGGCGAACCCCCCGACGTCTCTCTTACCCCAGATCTTCTGTTTCGCATTCTGGTGGCCGAGCTCTCGGCTCAGCAGGGAAACTATAACGATTCTGCCCAAGAGCTTCTTGGTCTGGCCCGAGACACGCTCGATCCGCGCCTTGGGCAGCGTGCCTTTCAGATGGCCATGACTGGCCGCAACCTGGCGCTTGCGCTACAAGCCGCACGTCAGTGGGCCACGCTCGACCCCAATAATCCCGAGGCGGTGGCCGCCTCGCTGGCGCTGTCTGCATCCAGTGGACAAACGGATGGTCTGGCCCACACGCTGGCGCGCCGCATCGCGGCGGCCGATGATAAAGACGAGGCGATCGTGCAAGCGGCCGGTATCGTCTCCAAAATGACCGACAAGCGTCTGGCCCTGGATGTGCTTGACAAAGCTCTGGTCGATGTTGTCAAAACCTCGTCACTGGCCCATCTGGCCTTGTCGGATGCCGCCTGGGCGGCAGGCGAGCCGCGCCGTGCCGTAAACGAGGCCTATCAGGGCCAGGCCCTGGATCCGGATTCTCCCGATGCGGCGCAACGCATCCTGGAGTACGGCTTGCGGGTAGAGCCCCGCCAGGCGCTGGGGGATACTTACGCCTATCTGGCCAAGCATCCGGATCAGCGTGCCCTGCAGTTGTTGCTGGTCAGCCGGCTGACTTCACAGGGGCAGTTTGACGAAGCCCTTCGGCAATTGGGCGAGATGCGTCAGCGCACCCCCGAAGATTTCGATCTTCTCTATACCGAGGCTGAAGTCAACGCCCGGGCAGGGCGCTACGAGGCAGCCCGGGGCCTGCTCAATGAATACATCCTGATTCAGCAGCAGCGCCGCAAGAGTGTGGCCGATGGTGCCAGTACTGCGCAGGCCGATGTTTCGGATGCTCGTTTGCTGCTGGTGCGGATTGCCGAGCGCGAGGGAAACCTCAAAGAGGCCATCCACCAGTTGCAGTCCATCGACGAACCTACCCTGCGGTTCCAGGCGCAGACGCATGTTGCCGTGCTGTATGGCAAGCTGGGCAATATTGCTCAGGCCCGGGCCGTACTGGATGCCATCAAGCCCGTGGATCGCCGCGAGCGTGCTGTGGTGCAGCTTACGCTTGCATCTATCTACCGGGATGCCGGACGTACCGATCAGGCAGTCGATATCCTGAAAGCCGCCGACCTCGAAATGCCTGACACCTCCGAGATCAAGTACGACCTCGGGATGCTGCTGCACGAGCAGGGTAAAACGGCAGAGTTCGAAGCCCTGATGCGGCGTGTCATCGAGCTTGAGCCAGACAATGCCAATGCGTATAACTCGCTGGGCTACACCTATGTAGAGGCCAACCGCAATCTGCCCGAGGCGCGTGACCTCCTCGAGCGAGCCCTCGATCTGGATCCGGACAACGGCTATATCCTGGATAGTGTGGGCTGGTATCTGTTTCGTACGGGCGACTATCAGGGCGCCCTCGAGTACCTGCGCCGCTCCTATGATCAACTGCAGGCTGCAGATGTCGCTGCACATCTGGGCGAAACGCTCTGGATGCTCGATCGTCACGCAGAGGCCCGGCGTATCTGGACAGAAGGTCTGCGCTCCGATCCTGACAATGCTGCGCTTCAGGACACCTTGCGCCGTCTTGGAGTCAAGCTGCCATGACACTGTTTTCTTTTTGGCGCGCATTGCGCGGTGCACTGGCGCTGGGTTTTGTGGTGTGGCTTGCGGGTTGCGCCACACCGGCCCATATTCAGGGGACAGGGTCGGCCTTTGATCGCATCGGCCGGTTTGCTGTCAATTTGCAGCCCGTGGCGCAAAGCCCTTATGCCGCCCAGGGTGGGTTCTCCTGGCGCGATAGTCGCGACACCTTGCAGCTGGACCTCAGCAATCCACTGGGCAGCGTGCTGGCCCGTATTCATGTCACACCGCAACGCGCCGTGCTTCAGCGTGCTGACGGCAGCAGCGAATCCGCACCATCTCCGGATGCACTGCTGACGCAGGTGTGGGGGCATCCCATGCCCGTGTCGGGCCTGCGCAGCTGGATTCAGGGCCGCACCACGCCCAACCATCCAGTGCAACAGGTACAGCGCGACCCCCAGGGCCGTCTGCAGGCTTTCCAGCAAGATGGCTGGCAGGTACAGCTGTCTGATTACGATGCGCAAGGGCCCTTGCGGGTGCGTTTGTCGCGTCATGACGACCAAGGCCAGTGGCGTTTGCAACTGGTGATGGGTCGCGATTAAGTCTGTGACCGGCCATCCTGATCCATCCTCCATCAGCCCCGGTTTGGCCGCCCGCGCGCCGGCCACTACGCTATACGACGTCCCGGCACCCGCCAAGCTCAACCTGTTCTTGCATGTCACCGGGCGCCGTGCGGATGGCTACCACCTGTTGCAGACTGCCTTTCGCTTCATCGATCTGCAAGACAAGTTGTTTTTTGAGCGTACCTCGGACGGCCGGGTTGTCCGGGAGGGCGAGGGCCTGGTGGGTCTGCCGGCCGAGCAGGACCTGGTCTTGAGGGCTGCCCTGTGCCTGCAGCAGGCCACGGGCACGTCGTACGGAGCCCGCATCCGTTACCAAAAAAATATCCCTGCCGGCGGTGGCCTGGGGGGTGGCTCAAGCGATGCGGCCACAACCCTGCTGGCACTTAACCGTCTCTGGGGTACAGGGCTTGATCGTGCCGCCCTCTTGCGTCTGGCGCTGCCCCTGGGGGCGGATGTGCCGGTGTTTGTGTTTGGCCAGAATGCCTTTGCACAGGGCATTGGCGAAGACCTCCATCCTTTGTCGATGCCGCCACAGGCGTATTGGGTGGTACGCCCAAAGGTACATACCGACACAGTCGGCATCTTTCGGGATCCTGATTTGACAAGAGATTCAGAATCGGTAAAAATCTCGGTCTTTGCTGATTGGCAAACACGTCATGGCAGCCTATTTGGCTGCAACGATCTTCAGCCTGTCGCGTGTCGGCACCACCCCATGATTGCCAGGGTTCTTGTGGCAATGCATGATGCGGGGCTTGACGCCCGAATGACTGGCTCGGGTTCATGTCTGTTTGCGCCGTTTTCTGATGTCCGGCAAGCCCGGATGCAGCAAAACCGGATAATCAGTAAAATAAACAACCTGCCTGATGTGGCGATCGAAAACACCTGGGTTTGCCAGGGGCTTGATGATCATCCGCTTCGGGGTTGGGTAGTGGATTAATACTGCTGGGGAATCGCCAAGCTGGTTAAGGCACTGGATTTTGATTCCAGCATGCGAAGGTTCGAATCCTTCTTCCCCAGCCATCCTTCCATTTCAGACATTTGTTTCAGGCTGTTGAGTCGGTCCCGCCGGGGCACTGGTCAACAGCCTTGTCATTTGACACCACTGGTTCGATACCATGACACAAGACAGATTCATGATTTTTACCGGAACAGCCAATCCTCGTCTGGCTGTCGATGTGGTGAATCATCTGGATATGTCGCTGGGCAAAATGACAGTTGGCCGGTTTTCAGACGGCGAAGTCATGGTCGAAATCAACGAAAACGTGCGTGGCAAAGACGTTTTCGTGTTGCAGCCCACTTGCGCACCCACCAACGACAATCTCATGGAAATCATGGTGATGGTCGATGCCCTGCGCCGTGCTTCGGCTCGCAACATCACGGCAGCCATCCCGTATTTTGGCTATGCCCGCCAAGACCGTCGTCCGCGTTCCGCTCGCGTGTCCATCTCCGCCAAGGTAGTGGCCAACATGCTCCAGTCTGTGGGCGTCGACCGCATCATGATGATGGATCTGCACGCAGATCAGATCCAGGGGTTCTTCGATATTCCTGTCGACAACATCTATGCCGGCCCCATTTTGCTGGGTGACATCTGGAGCCGCAATTTCCAGAACCTGGTGGTGGTTTCGCCTGATATCGGCGGCGTGGTGCGGGCGCGGGCCCTGGCCAAGCAGCTCGAGTCCGACCTGGCCATCATCGACAAGCGCCGCCCGCGCGCCAATGTGTCAGAAGTCATGAACATCATTGGCGACGTCAACGGCCGCACCTGCCTCATCATGGACGACATGGTCGACACCGCAGGTACGCTGTGCAAGGCGGCGCAAGCGCTTAAAGACCGTGGCGCAGGTCTGGTGTACGCCTATTGCACCCATCCTGTGCTCTCTGGCGAAGCCGTCAAACGCATTCAAGAATCCGCGCTCGACGAAGTTGTCGTCACGGACACCATTCCGCTGTCCGAGACTGCCCGCAATTGCAGCAAGATTCGCCAGCTGTCCTGTGCCTCCTTATTGGGTGAAACCATTTTGCGCATCGCCACAGCCGAATCCGTCAGTTCGCTGTTTGCCGATTGATTTTTTTCACCCCCCGCTGGTCGCGGCGGGGGTTAACGCAGCTTGCGCTGCTGTTTTGATGGGGCCTGCGGGCCCCGATTTTGGAGTTTTCCATGAAATTTACCGCCACTTCACGTAGCGTCCAGGGTTCGAGTGCGAGCCGCCGCCTGCGCCACGCCGGTCGGGTGCCTGCCATTGTTTATGGTGGCAAGTCTGCCCCCGCCAATATCGAACTCGATCACAACGAGATCTACCACGCCCTGAACAAAGAAGAATTCCACGCCTCCATCCTCGATATGGTGCTGGACGGCAAAGCCGAGCCCGTGCTGGTGCGCGCGGTTCAGTGGCACCCGTACAAAGCGCTGGTGTTGCACGTCGATTTTCAGCGCGTAGATGCCTCGCAGGCGGTCAGCACCAAGGTGCCCGTGCACTATCTCAATGCCGACCAAAGCCCGGCCGTCAAGCTGGCAGGCCAGGTCATCACCCACGGCCCGTCCGAGCTCGATATCACCTGCTTGCCTGCCAACCTGCCCAAGTTCGTCGAAGTTGATCTTGGTGGTATGGTGGGTAATGCCCGCTTGCACCTGGCCGACATCACCTTGCCGATCGGCGTCAAATACGTGCCGCACGGCGACGACGTCAACCCGTTGCTGGCCCAGGCCTCTGCACCCAGGGGTGCGGCAGCCGATGATGCCCCCGCCAGCGACGCTCCGGAAGTCCCGGCAGCCGAGTAATCCTGCTGTGCCCACGCAAGGCCGGCTTGCCGGCCCCGTGGGTGTTATCACACCATGATCATCAGCCCCCGCCTGTCGTCAGACAGTCGGGGGTTTGTCGTATCATGAGGCCTTTTTGGCTCCATACTCTTTTTTGGCCACACCATGACTGCGCCCATCCGTCTCATCGTGGGTCTGGGCAACCCCGGCCCCGAATACGAAACCACGCGCCACAACGCCGGCTTTTGGCTGGCCGATCACTTCGCCGACGACCTGCACGCCAGCTTTGCGCTGGATAAATCGTTTTTTGCCTGGGTGGCGCGGGCTCGCCATGCGGGCCAGGCGGTAATCCTCGCCAAACCCACCACCTTCATGAACAAATCAGGGCAGGCTGTGGGCGCATTGGCGCGCTTCTACAAATTGCAGCCCGAAGAAATTCTGGTATTGCATGACGAAATGGATCTCCTGCCAGGCGCCGTCAAGCTTAAATGTGGCGGTGGTCATGCGGGCCACAATGGTTTGCGCGATATCCAGTCGGTGCTGGGCACCCCCAAGTTCTGGCGGTTGCGCATCGGTATTGGCCATCCGCGCAGCCTGGGCCTGGCTCAATCGGTCATCAATTTTGTGCTGCACCCCCCGCGCCAGGATGATATGCCCGGGATCGACGAAGCCATCCGCCGCTGCCGTGTCGAGTTGCCCGGTTTGCTGGACGGTCAGTTTGATCGTGTCACCGAGCACCTGCACCAGGGCAATCATGGCGGGTGACAAGGGAGGGAAAATGCGCGTGGCGGATTTTTTGCCGGGCTGGCATGATGCATTTCATCGGGTAGCCACAAGGTAGGCGAGGATGCGAGGGTTCAGGCGGCCAGAAAATTTGCCTACGATGGGCGAAGAAATTGTCGATTTCTTACGGTTTCTGGTGCGGCCACGGCCAGGCCCGCGGCTGCCGGGGCATCATGCCGGCAATGGGGTGTGGGCCGATTTTCGTATCAATGCGCCGTGGTGGCGCCTGCTGCATTGGGCGGTGCTGCTCTGGACAGTCAATCTTGTGGTGTTTGCGCCCCTGGCGCTGTCTGCCGCACAGGCCAGCGGTGCGCAACACCGACTGGATCTCCACAACTTGCCCTGGCTCACCGCCTTCATCTGGGCCCCCATCATCGAAGAGTTCACCTTCAGGTACGTGCTGCGCCGGCCTGCCATGATTTGGTGGTTTGTGCCACTGATGGTGGCTATTTTGGTGCAGGGCCCGGGGCCTACGTCCATCCTGCTGGCTAGCCTGGCGTGCCTGTTGGCCCTGGCACCGCAGTGGTATCCGCAACAGCATCGTTGGCGCAAGGGCTGGGCCGCGTCCTGGCGTGCCAGGCGGGCGTTTGGCCGGTATTATCCAGGTTTGTTCCATCTGGTTGCCCTGGCGTTTGCCGCCGTGCATCTGTACAACTTCCGCATGACCGCCATGAACCTGGTTTTGCTGCCCCTGTTGGTGTTGCCGCAGTGGGTTACCGGCCTGGTGCTGGGTTGGATACGTGTCAGGCGTGGGGTGGGTACGTCGATGCTGCTGCACGCAATCTTCAATGGCGGGCCCTTATTGCTCATCGGGATTTTGCTGCACTTTGCGCCTCAGTTGGCTGCTTACTAGGCCGTCAGCACGCCTCGGCCTCATTTTGGCAGCCGGGCTACAATAGCGGCCTGATTTTCCTTCACTTTTCTTCAGGATCCCCATGGCACTGCAATGCGGCATCGTTGGCCTGCCCAACGTCGGCAAATCCACTCTGTTCAATGCCCTGACAAAAGCTGGCATTGCCGCAGAGAACTACCCCTTTTGCACCATCGAACCCAATGTGGGGGTGGTCGAGGTGCCGGATCACCGGCTGGCACAGTTGGCCGCTATCGTTAGTCCCGAGCGCATCCTGCCGGCCGTGGTCGAGTTTGTAGACATTGCCGGCCTGGTGGCCGGGGCGTCCAAAGGCGAGGGCCTGGGCAACCAGTTTCTGGCCAATATCCGCGAAACCGATGCCATTGTGCACGTGGTGCGCTGTTTCGAAGACGAAAACGTGATCCACGTGGCGGGCCGGGTCAATCCGGTGTCCGACATCGAAGTCATCAACACCGAGCTCGCCCTGGCGGATCTTGCCACCGCCGACAAAATCCTGCAAAAGAATCGCAAACTGGCTAACTCCGGGGATAAAGAAGCCATCCGTCTGGTGGCCCTGCTTGAGCGCATCGTGGCTGCACTGGATGCTGGCAAGTCGGTGCGCAGCCTGGGCCTGGACGAAGACGAGCAGGCCGCAATCCGGGGATACTGCTTTATTACCGCCAAGCGTGCCATGTATGTTGCCAACGTGCGCGACGATGGCTTCAAGAACAATCCCCATCTCAATGCCGTGCAGGATTACGCCGCAGCCGAGAACGCGCCGGTGGTGGCCGTGTGTGCTGCCATCGAAGCCGAGATCGCCGATCTGGACGAGGACGACAAGAGCGTGTTTCTGGAAGACATGGGCATGACAGAGCCCGGGCTCGATCGCGTGGTTCGTGCCGGCTACCAGCTGCTTGGGCTGCAAACGTATTTCACCGCCGGCGTCAAAGAGGTGCGCGCCTGGACCATCCCGGTGGGCGCCACGGCTCCCCAGGCTGCGGGGGTGATTCACACGGATTTCGAGCGTGGCTTCATCCGTGCACAAACCATCAGCTTCGAAGACTTCATCGCCTGCCAGGGCGAACACGGCGCCAAAGAGGCCGGGAAAATGCGCGCCGAGGGCAAGGATTACGTGGTCAAGGATGGCGACGTCATGAATTTTTTGTTTAACGTCTAGACGGAATAGTCGGTTCCATGGAGTTTCCTGGAACAAGATGAAAGCATCAATTCGTCTGAAAAACCGCGTGAATACGCAGTTTTTTGGTTTCGATCTGTTCCTGTATTTTTCTGGGGTTGCCAAGCATTTTGTGAGTACATAATTGAGTACATGTGGTTGATGCAACCATAATATATGAGTATAGTGGTGAAATTGCCCTGTTTTCAAAGGTAGCACACCATGCTCACGGACGCGCATTGCCGCAATGCCAAGCCTCGGGACAAGCTGTATCGGCTCAATGACCATCGTGGTCTCTATCTGGAGGTCAAGCCCTCTGGCGTGAAGGCTTGGCGCTATCGCTATACCCTCAGTGGCAAGGCCAGCATGTATGCCTTGGGCAATTATTCCGAAGTGACGCTATCCCAGGCTCGCGAGCTTTGTGAGGCTGCGCGCAAGCTTGTGAAGCAGGGTATCAACCCCGCCCAGCAACGGCAGCTTGACCGCGTCAGGCGGGCCAGCGAGGCGAAAAATACCTTTGAAGCAGTCGCCAGGGAATGGCTGCAGACGAAAGACTGGAAGGATGTGACCAAGGATCGACGCTTGGACATGCTGACGCGCGTCGTCTTTCCGAGTATCGGCAAGATGCCGGTGCGCGATGTTACCCCGGCACATGTTCTGGGCATTCTGCAGGCCACAGTGAAACGTGGAGCGCCCTCCGTGGCGGCAGAGGCGCGACGGACTATGTCGGCCGTGTTTGAGTTTGCCGTGGCAACCTTGAGGGCAGATACGGATCCCGTATGGCCGGTGCGCAAGGCCATACCGGCCAACAAGACCCAGCACAAGACAGCACTGACGACCGAACAAATCGGCAAGCTGCTGCGCGATTTCGACAACCATCGTTGCACTTATCAGGTGAACTACTGCATGCAGCTCATGTGGTGGACGCTGGCACGGCCATCCGAGGTTGCAGAAGCGGAGTGGTCAGAGTTTGATCTGGAGGCAGCTATCTGGAGCATCCCTGCGCGTCGCATGAAGGCCAGGAAAACCCATGTAATGCCCTTGCCCCGTCAGGCGGTGACGATGCTTAATGGGTTGCGTATGCTGACAGGTAACCGCAAGCATCTTTTTCCGGGTAGAGATAATCGTCATGCGCCGATGTCAGTGGCGTCCCTACGCCAAGCCCTGAAGGTATTGGGGTGGAGTGGAACCTACAGCCCCCATGCCACTCGCACCAGTGGCAGTACCCGGCTGAATGAAATGGGATATCGGCCGGATGCCATCGAGGCGCAGTTGGCTCATGCCGACCAGAACAATGTGCGCCGCGCCTACAACCATGCGACGTACTTTGACGAGTGCAAGGCCATGATGCAGGATTGGGCAGATCATCTGGAGAAATGGAAAGGGCGATGAAGGAGCTACCGTATTTACCTGAAGGGTGTGAGGGAAGGCTGACTTCGGCACAGCAGAAGTTCGTTCAGCTTACTGTCGAGACGGAACTTCGTCTTCGCCGGAAGGGCTTTGCCGTGTTTCGCGATCGTGGCCGCTTTTGCCAGCACATGTTCGGACTGGCAAAAGAATATCAATATCGTCAGCAACGACAATCTGAGCAAGATGATGCTCGGACCAAGTTTGCCAAGGTCAGCGCTCGCGTACAGCAGCTTCAAATGCTGCAGGCAGGACTCGAACCCGCTGAGATCCAGGCGTTGGAGGCGCAGATGAGTCGTCAGTGGGCAAATGCCAGCATGGACGAACGTGAGGGCCGTGCAGAGACGTATTGCGCAATAGGTTGGCCATTTCGTGCCCTGCCCGTGACAATACTGGATGACGCGTTGGAGGGCTTGGGAAAGGCCTCTGCAAAGCTTTCACGAGCATCCCGAACTGGCCGCGCAAAATTACATACTGAACACTGGGCCGCGCGAGAATTTGTCAGGATTTGTCATGCGACGGGATGGTCGCCAATTAGGATGGCCAATAGCAGCCGTCAAGTGAAGGATCAGGATCCTCCCAGGCTGCCCGATGTTGTGTATTGCCTGGCAGCTGTCTTTGAGATGGCCGGCGTTGCCCAGGCCAGGGCTACAAGCAGGGCCTTGACGGTCTTGCGTGCATTGCGCGCCACTCCTGTGCTGCATCCAGTCAGGGTGACGTATGGCCCGGAAGACGAGTATGACGAGGAAGAGTGGTTCGAGGTCAGCCTTCACAACTGCGTGAGCGAGGAGTGGAAGGGGATGCCGAACTTCATTCCAAAGGATCGTAGGTAGGCGGCCGTCAGGCCTCGCCATTACTGGGGATATTGTGCGGGCATTAAAGCTGAGTTTTCTTCGGCTTTAATGCCCGCGACTTTTATCTGTATCGCATGGATCATGGCCCCACGTTCAATTCGTTTCGAGGTTCATCATGAAGATTCTGCGTATCCAGGAGACCTGCAGCAAGATTGCGCTCAGCCGTACGACCCTATGGCGTCTGTGTCAGCAAACAGATTTTCCAAAACCGATTAACCTGGGTGGTCGTGCCGTCGGCTTTCTGGAGCATGAGATCGATCGATGGCTAGAGAACCAAGCGGCTGCGCGTCCAGTTTCGTCCCAGGAGGACTGAAATGGGGCGCCAACGAACAATCAATGACCAAAACTTTTGGCATGCGCCCCGGCTGGAGGGGTGCACCTCCGAAGACAAGTTTGCGCTCATCCATCTGTTGACTGGGCCGAAGAGCAACATTACGGGGGTCTATACGCTCGTACCACGCCATGCGGGGGCTGAGCTTGGCTGGACGCAGGAGCAGTGGCGGGATGTCGTCAATCGGCTGCAGGAGAGGGCTCTGGCTCGCTACGATGATGAACGTCTCATGGTCTGGGTACGCGTCTGGTGGGAACACCATAATGCTCGGCAAACGATGGGTGTGAAGTTGCGCGGCCGAGCTGTGGAGGAGATAAACCGTATTCCGGCTTCCTGGCTGGACGAATTTCTGACGGACTATCGCAGCCGCTTGATGGAGGAGCAGCGACACTGGCTCAGTGCGGTCCTGACGGGGTTGGTTGATACCTCTGCCGAAGGGTATGGATATGGTATCGATACCTCTGCAGGAAAAGTTCGGCATAACAGTAACGAACAACAGAAACTATTAACTGAAACGACAACGGAAAATAGTTATCCACAATCTGTGGATATGTCGGGCATTCCGCTTGAGTTTCAGGGAGATGTCCACCGAGCCATCCAGGTGGCGATTCAGGATGGTTCAATCCGGCATGATCCTCAGTTGGTGATCAAGGCGATGGTCGAACGCTATCGGTCTCCCAGTCCACCCAGGTCTGCATATCCTCTGACCCAGCATCTGGCAAAGCATCTACAGTCTTGTAATGCCGATTGGCAGAGGTAGCCATGTTGGCCGTTGACGATGATGTGTCTATGCTGGTCTTTGAGTCTCAAGGCGTGTTTGACGAGATTTGTCGGGGTAGGGATCCTATAGGGACCGTATCTAAGCGAACAAAAGTTGATTATGCGAAGGTAACCTGGGGATTAGTCAATAGAGCTACACAGTCTGGTATGAGGCTGATGGACGTGGTGTTGACCACCTCACGGTCTTCCACGTATCACAAACGGATGGCAGCGGTCCGCTACCTATTGGCAACGCAGCATCGGAAATTGATGTCAGAGGAAGAGTTTCGTCGCCGGGCGGGAGGTCAGCTTGACTCTCACCAGATCAGTAGCTGGCAAGGTCATCGTGATCTGTTGATCCAGTATCGCGAGCAACAAAAGCGGGGCTTCACGTCGACACGAAGCAAGCGAATCAGCAAGCGGAAGGCGCTGCGTGGACTTCCAGCCGATTGGCGGCAGCAGATCTGTCAGCGTGCAAGGAATGGGAAATATGGTCTTGCAATGCTGGTGGCCGCATTGACTGGATGTCGTCCAGCGGAGCTTGCGTTCGGTGTGGTTGTCTGGCGTGAGCGTTACCCTGAAGATCAGATTGTTTTCCGTGTTAAGGGGGCCAAAGTCAATGATCGGCAGGGTCAGCCTTACCGGCTAATCGCCTATCGGGCCAATGATTCCCATCCTCTGGTTCAGGCTATCACCGGCGAGCTTGATGCCAGCGGTAGTGCTGCGCCTGTGACTGTACAAATTGAACATGTCGGAAATTTCACCGTGGAGATCCGCCGTCTGGCTGAGTGTTTATGGCCAAAACATCCTCACGCTGTAACTGCATATTGTTTTCGACACCAATGGGCAGCGGATATGAAACGTACCCATGCTGGGGACGTTGTCAGCCAGGGGCTGGGACACGTATCGGCCAAGACGCGCCGGTATTATGGGCAGGCGAGACAGGCAACAGGTGACGCCCTACGACCGGTTGCGATCGCTGGTGTGCGTCCGATAAAGGGCGCTACATCAGAGTTCCAAATGGAGCATGCGCGTGATCTTGGGAAGCAAGACCTGTCTCGGATGGGTAGCGGTGGCTGAGTTTGGTTTGTGAAGTAATGTAACATGCAGTACATTGGCGCTACGTCGCCGTCACGAGATCACCGACTATGTCACGCCGCAAGGATGAGACCCTTTCTATTCGCACATCTGCTGATATCAAGCATCTTTTGAGGATGGCAGCGGAACGCGAACGGCGATCGGTTGCGTCTATGGTGGAGGTGTTGGTCCTTGAGTATGCCAAGCAACACAGTTTGATTTTCGATATGCCGCTCTATCCTCAACTGGACGAGGTGTCGTCGAAATGAATGTTGTGCCTTCAAAGATAACGGCTAGTCAGGTTGAAGGTCACCTTTGGGAATCCGCCAATATTTTGCGCGGTCCAGTAGATGCAGCTGACTTCAAAACCTACATTTTTCCGCTGCTGTTCTTCAAGCGCATCTGCGATGTCTGGGACGAGGAGTACCAGGAGATCATTGATGAGACTGGCGATGAGCAACTGGCCTGGTTTCCGGAGTCGCACCGCTTCCAGATCCCGGAAGACTGCCACTGGAACGACGTTCGCACCAAGGCCAGCAATGTTGGGGCGGTCCTTCAGCGCGCGATGCGCGAGATCGAGAAAGCCAACCCAGACACTCTGTACGGCGTGTTCGGCGATGCCCAGTGGTCAAACAAAGAGCGGCTTTCGGATGCCCTGCTCAGGGACCTGATCGAGCACTTCTCCAAACTGCCGTTTGGCAACAAGAACGTCGCTTCGGATCTGCTTGGCGACGCCTATGAGTACCTGATCAAGAAGTTCGCCGACGCCACCAACAAGAAGGCCGGCGAGTTCTACACCCCGCGCAGCGTGGTGCGGTTGATGATCGGCATGCTAGGTCCCAAGGAAGCCGAGACCATCTACGACCCGGCCTGCGGGACCGGCGGTATGTTGCTCGCAGCCGTGCAGCACGTGAAGGAACAACATGGTGACGTGAAGCGGCTTTGGGGCAAGCTGTACGGGCAAGAGAAGAACCTCACTACCTCGTCCATCGCGCGGATGAACTTGTTCCTCCACGGCATCGAGGACTTCCAGGTGGTGCGTGGCGACACGCTGCGCAACCCAGCCTTCTTCGAGGGCGACCGACTGGCCATGTTCGACTGCGTCATCGCCAACCCGCCGTTTTCGCTGGAAAAGTGGGGCGAAGATCTGTGGCTGAACGATTCCTTCGGCCGCAATTTTGCTGGCCTACCACCCTCATCCAGCGGTGACTTCGCGTGGGTGCAGCACATGGTCAAGTCGATGGCCGACGTTAGCGGTCGGATGGGCGTGGTGCTGCCCCAGGGCGCTCTGTTCCGCAAAGGTGTGGAAGGCAACATCCGCCAGAAGCTACTAGAGATGGATCTGGTCGAGGCCGTGATCGGCTTGGCGCCCAACCTGTTCTACGGCACCGGCCTGGCTGCGTGCATCCTGGTCCTGCGTAAGCGCAAGCCGGCCAAGCACAAGAAGAAGGTGCTAATCGCCGATGCCTCACGACTGTTCCGTCGGGGCCGTGCGCAAAACTATCTGGAGTCCGAGCACGCCGCCGAAATCCTCGGCTGGTATCGCGGCTTTGCCGATGTGCAGGACGCAGTCCGCGTGGTCAGCCTCGACGAGATCAAAGCCGAGGACTGGACGCTGAACATTTCGCGCTATGTGCTGCCGCCATTGCAGGAAGACATCCCACCGCTGCCCGATGCTATCGCGGCATTCAAGGACGCTCTCACCCACTGCCGTGAAGCCGAAGAGCGGCTGGCGCAGGTCATGACTGAAGGGGGATGGCTGAAATGAGTCACCCAAGAAAATGCATCAGCCAACAAGAACTCGAAAGCTATCTGTGGGGCGCCGCCGTACTTTTGCGCGGCCTCATCGACGCGGGCGACTACAAGCAGTTCATCTTCCCGCTGCTGTTCTACAAGCGCGTGTCGGATGTCTGGAACGAGGAATACCAGGCGGCGCTAGCGAATTCAGGTGGCGACCTCTCCTATGCGCAGTTTGCGGAGAACCATCGCTTCCAGATTCCTGAGGGTGCGCACTGGAACGATATACGCCAAGCACCCAAGAACGTCGGTGCTGCTATTCAGAAGGCCATGCGCGCCATCGAGACCGCCAACCCGGATCTGCTCGACGGCATCTTCGGTGATGCGCCCTGGACCAACCGCGAGCGCCTGCCCGACGAAACGCTGAAAAACCTGATCGAGCACTTCTCCACTCAGATGCTGTCGGTGGCCAATGTGCCTGAGGACGAACTCGGCAACGCATACGAGTACCTGATCAAGAAGTTCGCGGACGACTCCGGTCACACGGCGGCTGAGTTCTACACCAACCGCACTGTCGTTCACCTGATGACCCAGCTTTTGGCGCCTCAGGCGGGCGAGTCGATCTACGACCCTACCTGTGGCACCGGCGGCATGCTGATTTCGGCGCTGGACGAAGTGAAGCGCTCGGGCGGCGAATACCGCACGCTGAAGCTCTATGGGCAGGAGCGCAACCTGATTACTTCGTCCATCGCGCGCATGAACCTGTTCCTGCACGGTGTGGAGGACTTCGAAATCATCCGGGGCGACACCCTGGCCAAACCAAAGCACATCGAAGGCGACCGCTTGCGCCAGTTCGATGTGATCCTGGCCAACCCGCCATACTCCATCAAGCAGTGGAATCGCGAGGCCTGGAGCAGTGACAAGTGGGGCCGCAATTCGCTAGGAACGCCGCCGCAGGGCCGCGCCGATTACGCCTTCCAGCAGCACATCCTGACCAGCCTTACCACCAAGGGGCGTAGTGCCGTGCTCTGGCCCCACGGTGTGCTGTTCCGCAACGAAGAGCAGTCCATGCGCGTCAAGATGGTCGAGCAAGACTGGGTTGAGGCCGTCATCGGCTTAGGCCCCAACCTGTTCTACAACTCGCCAATGGAGTCGTGCATCGTCATCTGCAACCGCAAGAAATTCGCCGCTCGCAAGGGAAAGGTGATCTTCATCGACGCGGTGAACGAGGTCACCCGTGAACGGGCGCAGAGCTTCCTTAAGCCTGAGCACCAGCAGCGCATCCTAAGTGCTTTCGACGAATTTTCGGATGTGCCTAGTTTCGCTAAGGTCGCAACACTGGCCGACATTGGTGCCAATGCGGGCAACCTCTCGATCCCGCTGTACGTGAAGCGTATCTCCTCCGCCGTCACTGCGGACGGCGATGGTGAAGTGGTATCACTGCGCTCCGCTTGGGATACATGGCAAACCGAAGGGCGCGCGTTCTGGCAGCAGATGGACGCGTTGGTGGAAACACTGAATGGGCTTTCCAAGGCTGAGGACACCCAATGAAGCTTCAGATGATCCGGCTATCGAACTTCCAGTCTTTCGGTGCGGCGCCCACCGAGGTTCCGCTGGAGGAAATTACTTACCTGATCGGGCCCAATGGATCTGGCAAAACCGCCGCGCTTCAGGCCTTGTGTCGGCTCTTCGCCTTTGATCCATCACTGCGACAAATCCTGCGCTCGGACTTTCATGTCCTATTCGATGAGGAGGCGCCACCGGCTGAGCGCCAGCTATGGATCGAGGCTGACTTTCTGTTCCCAGAACTCGAAGACGACGCGGACAACAGCACGGTTGCGCCTCATTTCGGACACATGCGCCTCGACGAAGTCGACGGCACGCCGCGCGTGCGTTTCCGCCTCAACGCCACCATGGGGTTGGATGGGGACATCGAGGAAAGCATGCTCTATGTGCTGGACATCAATGCTGATGGCTCGCCACTGACCACCGCTCAAGTACACCGATCTGAACGCAACCATATCCGCGTTCACTACCTGCCCGCACGCCGTGATCCCGCTGATCACATTGCCTATGGCGCCAATGCATTGCTGGGACGCATGCTGCGTGCGGTGAACTGGGATTCAGAGCGAAGTGTCATCAAGGGTCTGACCGATCAAATTAGCGACAGCTTGGCGGCCAATCCATCAATCAATGCGTTCAGCATAAGTTTGAAAACGGCATGGAGTGCTTTGCACAAGGGAAGCTTCTTCGCCGACCCCAAGCTCACTTTTGTTGCGTCTGAGATCGAGGCCTTGCTGCGGCACATGTCGGTGTCTTTCACACCAGGCCATGACGAGCAGTTGGTCGATTTCTCGCGGTTGAGCGACGGCCAGAAGTCGATGCTGTATCTGTCGCTCGTGCTGTCCTCGCAAGCCATCAGTCGCGCTGTCCTGGCTGAAGATGACAATTCATTCGACGCAGACAAGCTGCGCCCGCCCGTGTTTACGGTGGTGGCGGTCGAAGAGCCAGAAAACAGCCTCTCGCCGCACTACCTTGGGCGGATCGTCAATGCGCTCAACGAGATGACCAACTATGGTGACGCACAAGCACTGATTGCGACCCATGCGCCGTCGATGCTGCGGCGCGTCCCCCCGGAACGTATCCGCTATCTGCGGCTGACCCAGGAGCGGACATCGCGTGTCACGCACATTCAACTGCCGGAAAGCACGGACGAAGCGCACAAATTCGTGCGTGAAGCCGTCCAGGCTTTTCCCGAGATCTATTTTTCGCGCCTTGTAGTTCTCGGCGAAGGTGATAGCGAAGAAATTGTGTTGCCACGTCTCCTTCAGGCCAAAGGCGCGCCCGTTGATGAGTCCGCCGTCACGATTGCGCCTTTGGGAGGTAGGCATGTCAACCACTTCTGGCGCCTTCTTTCCGCCCTGCAAATTCCTTATCTGACATTGCTTGATCTGGATGTGGCGCGCTACCAAGCTGGATGGGGACGGATCAAGTACGTGAATGACCAGCTCGAAAAGTATCGGCCAGAACAGAAGTTACCGAAGGATCACGTCATTCCAAAATGGGACTCAATAAAGGGCTTGGTCCGCGACTACGACCATTACCTTGATCTGCTTGAGGATCGAGATGTGTACTTCTCATACCCCATGGATCTAGATTTCGCTATGTTGCTTGCATATCCCGATGCGTATGGGGTGGCAGAGGAAGATCCCGAGGAATCAACGATCAAAGCTGTCTTGGGTAAAAGTCACCACGACGCAAGCCAGTACAGCGAAGACGAACAAAAACTATTCAACTCCTACCATCAGCGCTTCAAGCTTGGTAGCAAACCCGCAGCCCATATTGATGCGCTGGCTCAGCTGACTGATGAAGAATTGCTGACTGGCATGCCAGTATCGCTGAACAGATTGGTTGATGCCGTCATCGCCAAGCTCGGGGAGTTGCCGGAGTGATTGCGGTCGATGCCTGGAAGCCTGCAGATGGGTTGACCCTTGAACCGAATGCATTACTGGCAGCCAGGGAGCGGGCGCGCAGCCTCGCGCTGACAGCAGGCCCAGGAGCGGGTAAAACTGAAATGCTTGCGCAGCGGGCAGACTTCCTGCTGTGCACGGGCACTTGTCGTTACCCCAAACGGATTCTGGCCATTTCGTTCAAGGTTGATGCCAGTAGCAACCTGAAAGAGCGTGTCAAGCGCCGCTGTGGTTCAGAACTTGCCATGCGGTTTGATAGCTATACCTTCCACGCGTTTGCCAAGCGCATCATTGATCGTTTCCGTCCGGTGCTGACGGGCGAGTATGCGCTGGATGTTGGGTACAAAATTGCAGATCGAAAGCCTGCTCCATCACGGACCTTGATCGAGTTTTCCGATCTGGTGCCGTTTGCGATCCAGATTCTGCGGCAGTCTGCAGTCGCGCGGAACGCCATCCGTCAAACCTACAGCGACGTGTTCCTCGACGAATTCCAGGACTGTACCAACCTGCAGTACGAGCTGCTCAAGCTCGCTTTTCAAGGTACGAACATTCGCTTGACAGCTGTGGGTGACACCAAACAGAAGATCATGGGTTGGGCGGGAGCAATGGACGGCATCTTTCAGGCTTTCGTTGCCGATTTTGCCGCTGCTCCGCTCAATATGTACCGCAACTTTCGCTCAAAGCCGCGACTGTTGCGTCTGCAAAACGAGATCATTCGCAAGCTTGACCCATCTTCTGTCATGCCCGATGAGCAGCTTGCCGGCGACGAAGGCGAGATATTTGCGTGGCGCTTCGAAGACAGCTGCAAGGAGGCTGATTACCTAGCGGACCTGATTGCAGGCTGGATAAAGACCGAGCAGCTGCCTCCTGCGGAAATCGCGGTCCTGATTCGTAATCAGCTCGACCTGTACGCCGATCATCTGATGGCGGCATTGGAGGCACGTGGCATCCCCTTCCGTAACGAGCAGCAGATGCAGGACATCACGGTCGAGCCGGCTGCACGTTTGATTGTGGACTATCTGTCCTGCCTATATGGTCAGCGCGAGCCCAAGGCCTGGATTCGGCTCATGAATCAGCTCATCCCGTTTGCTGATGAAGAGATTCAGTCAAACGCGCGCAAGGACCTTGATCGGCTCGTCAAGCAGCAACGAAAAGAGATAGCCATTGCCGAGCTGGTCGACGAGCCTTTCGCTGGCTGGTGGGAGTTTGTCCGAGCATTCCTGAAGCAAGTCAGTGTCGAAACACTGGTGTCGCTTTCCCCAGACTACGAGTCACACGATCGGTTGAAACAGGTTGTCCGGGATACCAAGGCCAGGATCGAAGAGTTGCTGAAGCTAGAACCTGATTTGGCCAAAGCCCTTGAGCGGTTCTCAGACGACCAAGCGGTGCGGATACTAACCATTCATAAGAGCAAGGGTCTTGAATTCGATTCAGTCATCATCATGGCTGTCGAAAACGAAATTTTCTTTGGTAATCAGGATGAAAACCGATGCGCCTATTTCGTCGGGGTTTCTCGTGCCAAGAAACGTTTGGTCCTTACGCATACCGATCAACGGGAGCGTCCTGTTGGACATACGAGGCGTTGGGATGTGCGGCGCACGGCTCAAAAGGAATACTTCGGCTATGCCGCACCGTTTGTGAGACAAGAATGATGAACAATAAGGAATTAAAACCAGGCTGGCGTCGGGTGAAATTCGGCGACGTGGTGCGCCTCTCGAAAGCACGCAGTCAAGATCCGTTGGCCGATGGCATTGAACGCTACGTCGGCCTGGAGCATCTCGAACCCGGTGACTTGCGTATTCGCCGTTGGGGCAGCGTCGCTGACGGCGTGACCTTCACCAGCGTGCTTCAACCTGGGCAGGTGCTGTTCGGCAAGCGACGTGCTTACCAGCGCAAGGTGGCTGTGGCGGATTTCTCTGGGGTGTGCTCCGGTGACATCTATGTGTTGGAGACCAAGGACGCGCAGGTTTTGCTGCCAGAGCTGCTGCCCTTCATTTGCCAGACCGACGCCTTTTTTGATCACGCGGTGAGTACGTCGGCTGGCTCGTTGAGCCCCCGCACCAACTGGACGAGTTTGGCGGTCTTCGAGTTTGCATTGCCGCCGCTGGATGAGCAGGCGTCACTTGTAAGTCTGCTCCGTACCGCGACTGATGCCAGTCAAGCTCAAGAGCACAGCATCAAAGCAGCGGAGTGTTTGCTCCAGTCATTCAAGAACGAGGCGATTGGAAATAACACTGCGGGCGTCGCCAAGAATGTCCTCCTCGGCGAGGTACTGCTGGGGTCCCCAGATAGCGGATGCAGTGCTCCTCCAAGAGAGGCTGGCACTGGCTATTTCGTCTTGGGACTTGCTGCGCTATCGCGGCATGGTTACGTGACTGGCGACTTCAAGCCCGTGGAGCCAACCAGCAAAATGCTTTCAGCAAAGCTGTCAAAAGGTGATTTGCTCATTTCGCGTTCCAACACACCAGACAGAGTTGGCTACGTCGGAATTTTTGATGATGAACGAGATGATGTGTCGTTCCCAGACACGATGATGAGGCTGAAACCGAATCCGGACGTCATTGATCCAATTTACCTAGAGGCCGTACTTCAGACCACTTCCTCCCGCGAATTTCTGATGCGAATTGCTGCGGGAACAAGTGCGAGCATGAAGAAAATTAACCGTGCCAATTTGCTGAAAATGCCCTTCAGGCTTCCGAAGCTTGATGCTCAGCGTGCTGCACGTGAGCAACTACACGACCTAAGAGCAGCAGTGGTCCTGCAGCGCGAACGAATGGCTGCAACACGTTCGCTCATTACACAAATATCTGCGGCAGCGTTCGCTGGGGGGCGAACAAATGTTTAACGAGGCTAATACTGTCGAAGCCTACGTCCGCGATCTGCTCGCTGGCCCTATCAAGGCCGTCCCGGCCAACACTGTCCAGGAACCTCAAGCCAGCTACGGTCCCAGCCCCAAAGGCATCGGCTGGCGCTACGCTGCTCCGGCTGAGGTGCCGCGCCAGATTCAGGAAGTGCTGGTTGAACCCTGGCTGCGTGATGCACTGATTCGCCTGAACCCGGAAATCGCTGCTGCCCCGGACCGCGCAGATGAAGTGCTCCACAAACTGCGGGCCATTGTGCTCTCGGTGCGCTCGGATGGGCTGATCCGCGCCAACGAGGAAATGACCGCCTGGATGCGCGGTGAGCGCTCTATGCCCTTCGGTCACAACAACGAGCATGTGCCGGTGCGGTTGATCGACCTGGATGATCTGGCGCAGAACCAGTACATCGTCACCCAGCAGTTCATCTACCGCGCGGGCCCTACCGAACGCCGCGCTGATCTGGTGCTGTTAGTGAATGGTCTGCCGTTGGCGCTGATCGAGGCCAAGACGCCGGTCAAGAAGTGCATCAGCTGGGTCGATGGTGCGGTGCAGGTGCACGACGACTACGAGAAGTTCGTGCCAGAACTGTTCGTTTGCAATGTGTTCTCTGTGGCCACCGAGGGCAAGGCCTACCGCTATGGTTCCATCGGCCTGCCCGTCAAGGACTGGGGGCCGTGGCATCTGGATGACAACGGGGAGGATGGTCAGCATCACCCGCTGAAATCCCTCAAGCTGTCAGCCGAGAGCATGTTGCGCCCGCAGATGATGCTGGACATCCTCAGCAATTTCACCCTGTTCGCCACCAACAAGAAAAAGCAGCGCATCAAGATCATCTGTCGCTACCAGCAGTATGAAGCGGCCAACAAGATCGTGGAGCGTGTGCTGGCGGGCACCCCCAAGAAGGGTTTGATTTGGCATTTTCAGGGCTCTGGCAAATCGCTGCTGATGGTGTTTGCAGCGCAGAAGCTGCGTATGCACGCCGGGCTGAAGAACCCCACGGTGCTAATCGTGGTGGATCGCATTGACCTGGACAGCCAGATTACCGGCACCTTTACCGGCGCGGACATCCCCAATCTGGAAAAGGCTGACAGCCGCGAGAAGCTGCAGCAACTCCTGGCGCAGGACGTGCGCAAGATCATCATCACCACCATCTTCAAGTTTGGTGAGGCCACGGGTGCGCTGAACGAGCGCAGCAACATCATCGCCCTGGTGGACGAGGCCCACCGCACCCAGGAAGGCGACCTGGGCCGCAAGATGCGCGAGGCCCTGCCCAACGCGTTTTTGTTTGGCCTGACCGGCACGCCGATCAACCGTGCCGACCGCAACACCTTCTACGCCTTCGGCGCCGACGAAGACGAGAAAGGCTACATGAGCCGGTACGGCTTCGAGGAGTCGATCCGCGACGGTGCTACGCTGCAACTGCACTTTGAGCCGCGCCTGATTGACCTGCATATCGACAAGACGGCGCTGGATGCTGCGTACAAAAATTTGACCGGCGGCCTGTCTGACCTGGATAAAGACAACCTGTCCAAGACCGCCGCCAAGATGGCGGTGCTGGTGAAAACGCCCGAGCGCATCCGCAAGATCTGCGAGGACATCGTCGAGCACTATCAGACCAAGGTGGAACCCAACGGCTTCAAGGGGCAGATCGTCACCTTCGACCGGGAGTCCTGCCTGCTGTTCAAGGCCGAGCTGGACAAACTGCTGCCGCCCGAGGCTACAGACATTGTCATGTCGGTGCAGGCGTCTGACAAGAAGGAGCACCCAGAGTACGCGCCCTACGACCGAAGCCGCGACGCAGAAGAGCGACTGCTCGATCGCTTCCGCGACCCGATCGACCCGCTGAAGCTGATCATCGTCACGGCCAAGCTGCTGACCGGCTTCGACGCGCCGATCCTGCAGGCCATGTACCTGGACAAGCCGTTGCGTGACCACACGCTGCTGCAGGCCATCTGCCGGGTGAACCGTACTTACTCCGAGCAGAAGACCCACGGCCTGATCGTCGACTACCTAGGCATCTTCGATGACGTGGCAGCAGCGCTGGAATTCGACGACCAGAGCGTCAAGCAGGTGGTCAGCAACATCCAGGAGTTGAAGGACGAGCTGCCTGAGGCGATGCAGAAATGCCTGGCGTTCTTCGCCGGCTGCGACCGCAGCTTGCAAGGCTACGAGGGCCTGATCGCTGCGCAGCAGCGCCTGCCCAACGATGAGGTGCGAGACAACTTTGCCGCCAAGTACAGCGTGCTCAACAAGATCTGGGAGGCGCTGTCACCGGACACCGTACTGGGCCCCTTCGAGAAGGACTACAAGTGGCTGTCTCAGGTGTACCAGTCGGTGCAGCCCTCCAGTGGCCAGGGCAAGCTGATCTGGCATTCGCTGGGCGCAAAAACCATCGAGCTGATCCACCAGAACGTGCATGTCGACGCCGTGCGGGATGACCTCGACACCTTGGTGCTGGACGCTGATCTGCTGGAAGCGGTGCTGTCGAACCCAGACCCGAAGAAGGCCAAGGAGATCGAGATCAAGCTCAAGTGCCGGCTGCGCGGGCATGGCGGCAACCCCAAGTTCAAGAAGCTGTCGGAACGGCTTGATGCGCTGAAGGACCGCTTCGAATCCGGTCAGATCAACAGCGTCGAGTTTCTGAAGCAGTTGCTGGAGATCGCCAAGGAGACGCTGCAGGCCGAGAAGGCGGTCCCGCCCGAAGAGGACGAGGATCGCGGCAAGGCGGCGCTGACCGAACTGTTCAATGAAGTGAAGACCGCCGAGACGCCCATCATGGTCGAGCGCGTGGTGGCGGATATCGACGAGATCGTGCGCCTCGTCCGCTTCCCGGGCTGGCAAGGCACGCAGGCCGGCGAGCGTGAGGTCAAGAAGGCGCTACGAAAGGCTCTCTTCAAATACAAGCTGCATGCGGATGAAGAGCTGTTCGAGAAGGCCTACAGCTACATTCGACAGTATTACTGATAGTGATAGGGATATACGGCGCTGATCTGAGAGTAATTTATAGAAAGCAAAAAGAGAGGCGCCCAGTGTCACGTTACAGTATACGTTTCTACGCAATGTCGACATCATGTTTTGACGTTATAAGCACGCGGTGTGCCCAAATTTGCTACATCTTGGTGACAGGGGCATCGCGGACTGGTGTCATAGTTCTATCACGGTGTGAACAGTATCTTCAGATGGACGCAGCTAAGATTTCTCCTGTCCCCAAAGGGTTTTCTACATTCTTTGTGCTGCTGCGCCAGAGCACAAAGAATGTGGCCGCTGCGCTGGATTTCGGTAGAAATCAGGGGCTGCGGCTTGGGGACAATCAGATGACAGATGCGTCCATCCTCTCTGATTGGCATCGAGTTGCGGCCACGTGCCGCGCATGGTGCTGCCAGGCAAAAGATGTCCAACAGCGTGTTGGACAATTTGCATTCATGGCTACTATGAATGCAGACACAAAATATCCATTGATGGGGGGCCATTCATGCGTTCCGTAGCCCAGATAGAAGCCCTGCTGCCAGAGTTGGAACTGTGCGTTGCGGATGACCTGGAAGACCAGGATCTCGACTTCAAGCAATGGGACACGCAAAGCCGAGACAAGGCTGTGAGGACCTTGGTGCAAATGGCCGTGTGCATGGCCAATGGTGGCGGTGGCACAGTTGTGTTTGGTGTTGCTGATCGGGTGAAGGGGCGCGGTAGGGCGATTCTGGGTGTTCCACCGGAAATTGACACCAATATGCTCAAGGCGGCGGTCTACGATCAGACTGATCCGAAAATCATGCCTGTGTTTGAAGAGTTGCCGGTGTCGGAGGGCACCGGGCGCCTGTTTTTGATGCAGATTCATCCAGGCATGCCACCCTATACCGATAGCGCCGGCAAAGGCACCATCCGAATCGGTAAGGATTGCCAGCCTCTGACCGGTACACTGCGCCGCAAGATTGGCGTGGAAACGGGCGAGTCAGACTATACCGGCCAGCTTGTTGCTGAAGCCAATCCTCGGTTTCTGTCGGCGACTGCGCTGGAGGCCTTGCGGAATCAGGCGCGTCGGGAACGCGCACCCGATGAGCTTCTCGGGCTAGGTGATATAGAGCTTTTGCGTACCCTGGGTCTGATCAAGAACGGCAGCTTGACCCGAGCAGCGCTGCTCTTGGCGGGAACGGAGGAGGCGATTCGCGAACACGTGCCCGGCCACGGATGGACCTTTTTGCACATGGCCTCCGATACCGATTACGCCAATCGTGAAGACCGTGTCAGTGCGTTGCCCCTGGCGGTGCAGCGGCTGGAAGAGCTACTGTTGCCGTTCAACCCGATCACGACCTACAAGCAGGGCCTGTTCCACTACGAATATCGCACCTGGCCAGAAATTGCCTTGCGCGAGGCGCTGATGAACGCATTTTGTCACGCGGATCTGCGGATTGCGGGGCCGGTGATGGTAAAGCTGTACCGTGACCGGCTAGAGATCAGCAACAATGGCGGGTTTATCGCAGGTATTACGCCCGAGAATATCCTGCACCATCAGCCTGCGGCCCGGAATCCCTTGCTGGTAGAGGCGCTCACCCGCTTGCGCTTGGTCAACCGCAGCAATCTCGGCATCAACCGAATGTTTTCATCGTTGCTAGTGGAAGGCAAGGAGCCACCGGTGATTCGCGAGATCGGTGATTCTGTACTGATCAGTTTTGCCAAGCGGGAGTTCGATGCTGCCATGCGTCTTTTTGTCGCTGAAGAAGCGGAGAAAGGCCGGATCCTGGGCGTGGATGAACTGCTGTTGTTGGGCCACTTGCGCCAGCATCCCGAGGTAGATACCGCAGCGGCCGCAGTTTTGTGCCAGCGTAGTGAAGCCGAAATCCGGGAACGTTTGTCCGGCATGGAATCCAATGGCTATGTCGAGCATGGGGGCACGGGCAGAGGGGCTTATTGGTGTCTGTCACCGGCGCTGTATCGCCGATTGAAGGGCGATGGGCAGGGCGAGAAACGCCGTCGTATCGATTGGGACGCGGCCAAGGTTCGTGTGCTTAGCATCCTGATGGAGCGTGCCAGGCGGGGTGAGCCTGGTTTGAGCAACCAGGAAATCCGGCAGATTACGCGCTATGATCGTAACCAAGTATATCGTTTGATGACGGAGCTTCGCCATGAAAACCCAGGGGTGCAGCCGCCAGGGCGAGGCCAAGGAGCTCGGCATGTATTCAAGCAATGATGGTTTTTATGCGCGCGAGCATTCAAATGAGCATTGATTTCGATTAATGCTTGTTTCAATGCTCAGATATCATTGGCGAGCTTAAGCGAACATGAGGAAGCCATGTATCTCGAGAAACTCACACTGGAGAATTTTCGATCTTTTGAGCATGCGGAAATTCCGCTTTGTAGAGACTTGACGATTCTGGTTGGGGAGAACAATGGCGGCAAGAGCAATGCGATAGATGCCATCCGCTTGTTGACCATGCCTCTTGGCGGTCGGCGTGAGTTGTACTGTGAGCCTACAGATATTCGGTTTGGCGGCGTAGATCGTAAGTTCGAAATTATAGGAAACTTTACTGATCTTAGCCCTGGGCAACAGGGGCGTCTGATCACTGCAGCATCAGATCAGGCAATCTCCGGGTGTGTCTTTGGCTTGAAGTACGATGAGAGCGCTGGACGTTTTCCAGTTCGTCCAGTGCTGTGGAGCGGGCAGCACCAAGGCGTGCCGGAGGCTGGTAGCCACGACATGATTCGGCATGTGTACTTGCCCCCGCTCCGTGATGCGAAACGGGCACTTGCATCTGGAAACCCAACGCGTATTTACGCGCTCCTGAACCACTTTCTCGATGGCGGGGACCCGGAAGCGCTTGCAAAAGCACTACGTCGGAATTCCGATGCAGATATCCTCGAAAAAGTCAGTGGGGCGGTAGAGGTTGGATTGAGCTCGCTTACGGCGGGCGTGCGCAGGCAGGCCGCTGCACTTGGTTTTGCCAACAATGAGAAGTTAATCGATATCGCGCGAGATCTGCGATTCAAGCTCGCAGATCATGGTGTCGAGCCGGAGGATCTTCGTTATTCGGGCAATGGGTATGTAAACCTGCTTTACATGGCAACGATCGCTGTTGAACTGGAAAAGGTCAATGACGCGGATCTGACCATATTCCTGGTTGAGGAACCAGAAGCCCACCTACACCCACAGCTCCAGGCCGCAGTGTTGAGTTTCTTAGAGGAGCAGGCCGAGAAGTCTCGGCAAGCAAACTTGCGCCAGGATGGTCCTGCTGGCGAGTTGCAGGTCATAGTCGCAACTCACTCCCCGAACTTGTCGGCGTGGGTGGAAAGCACACAGCTCGTTTTCTTCCGTGCTGCTCAAGCAAATCCCCCGAGGCGTGCTGAAATGGTGACCTCCGATGATGTTGTTGCCATGTCTGCTGTCGATGGTACGGCATCTAACTTCTCTTCGCGGCGGGTAACGCGATGCATTCCATTGGCTGAGCTAGCCCTCGACGATGTCGAGCGTCGCAAGGTGGATCGCTACCTTGATGTGACCAAATCGGCACTACTGTTCGGTGGTCGTGTGCTTCTTGTGGAAGGGATCGCGGAAGCTTTGCTATTACCTGTCCTTGCTAAGAAATTTGTTCTCAGGGATGACGTGGAAAAACTGAGACGTTTCCGATCGGCTGTGTTCGTCCCGATTGATGGCGTGGATTTCGAGCCGTACGTCAAGTTACTCCTAACCTCTGTTCAGGGCGTGTGTATCGCGGACAGACTGGTCGTGCTGACTGATGGAGATGGCTTCAACCTAGCGGCCGGTGCTGTTTCGCCAGGCGCGCTACGGAAGAACAGCCTGGATGCAGTCGTCGCCCGCCTGGGTGCATCTGACATCTTCGAGGTTGTGATAAACGATTATTCACTGGAGACTGAGCTGGTCAGGAACGGGAATGGGGCGTTGATGAAGGACTCCTACCTGAAGCTACATCCCCGTTCTGGAGAAAAATGGGATGACGCAGTGGCTCTTACCGGAGATGCCCAAGCTGCAGCGATTCAGAAACTGTTCGAAACAACGCGCAAGGGTGATTTTGCTCAGTTGTTGGCGGAGGATATCGGTAGGGGGCAGGAGTTCCTTGTGCCTGACTATCTTCAACGTGCAATCAACTCCCTGGCTGCATGAGTATTGAGATTTTCCGACCAACGGAGCAGCAGGCGCGAGTCATCGCGTATGAAGGCTCCGCGTTCATCTCCGCCTGCCCAGGTGCAGGGAAGACCCGCGTACTCGTTGAGCGAGCTCGTCGCCTTCTTGCTGATCGGGTAAAGGGGAAAGGTGTCGCGTTTCTATCGTTCACGACTGCAGCGATATCTGAGCTGGAGACACGCTTGCAGCGGGAAGGGCTAATTGAGGCACCATCGTTTCCCCACTTCATTGGCACGTTCGACGCGTTCCTGTGGCAATACCTGATCGCCCCATTTGGCGGCACCCCAGGATGCTCCGTACGGCCTCGCCTGATCCCGGATAAGAAAGACTGGCTCGTGCAGCCTTTTGCGGGTGCACAGGCGCTACCGCTAAGCTGTTTCGATCGTGCGACAGGTGACTCTATTGAACGCTCGGTCGCTCGGCTAGGATTCAAGGGGCAGATCGCGGCCTATGAAACAATAGCTCGGACGGTCCGTGCGCGTTTCCTCAAACGGGGGGAACTGGATTTCGATGATGCGCGTGAGATATCCCTTGTTCGACTACGGGACCAGACATCATCGGCGATCTTGTCCAGAGCGCTAGCCGCTCGTTTTCGAGAGTTGGTTGTCGATGAGGCGCAGGACTGTAATCCGTTAGACTTGGAGATTATCGCGTGGTTACGCGATGCTGGCATACCGGTCAAGGTGATTTGTGATCCAAATCAGGCGATCTACGGATTCCGAGGAAGCGTGACTGATGAATTAGCTGACTTCGCTCAAGGCTTTCAAGAGAGTGCGCGCCTTGCTTTGACTGGGAATTTTCGATCCAGCGCACATATTTCGAGAGCGGTTGCTGCTTTTCGCGTCCGAGGGGTGAGCGGTGGTATTGATGATGCTATTGGTGAGTACAAGGACGAAACGGTTGCAGTTCAGGTGCTCTCGTATTCTGGGAAGAGTGTTCCCAATGTAGTTGGTGCTAGGTTTCGGGAACTGACGACGTCCATGGGGTTTGATGCGCGCCAGTGCCCGGTGTTGGCCGCCACGAGACGAACGGGTGCGAACGCGTTAGGATACCCAGCCGACAGCGGCGTAAGGAATCTCAGCTATCGGTTGGCAATGGCCGTCAGCAATTACCACTTCTCGTTCGAGCTGGGCGGCAGGAAGGAGGCGCTCGAGAATCTTCACAAGATTCTGCTGGAATTGGAAGGTCGCGCAGTCGGGAAAACCTACCATCAATATATAGCTGAATTGGGGTTGACACCTGGTGCCTGGCGTCCACATGTGCTGCAAGTCGCCGAAGCCTTGCGATTCGATCCGGTGCGCTTCGCTACAGCAGATGCCTGGCTTGCGTATGCCCGTCAACTGCTCGCGCCGTGTTTGCCCGCTGATAGTGAACAAACCATCAGTCAACGTTTGCGCCGGAATGAGGATCTTGCCAATGCGTTGATCAACGCCCCCCGCACGGGGCATGCCGCCCACACTATCCACAGCGTGAAGGGAATGGAGTTTCCCGCGGTTTGTGTTGTGCTATCACCGGCCACGGCGAAGAGCATCATGGACTCACTTGTTGATCAGATGGGGGCGGCTGATAATGAAGAAGTTCGCAAAATTTATGTTGGTGTCTCGCGTGCGCAGAGGTTACTGGTGATCGCGACCCCCAAATCTCAGGCCAGGCGTCTGGTGAGTTTGCTGCAATCGACGGGTGCTGAAGTTTCCGTCGAGAACCTGTGACGGACCAACGACGTCCTGTGTAAATGGCTGTGTAAGCATTAGAGATGAGGTTCTGCCTGGATCCCGTTATTCAGAATCTGCTGCCAAGCACGCCAAGGCGCTATCCAAAAAGAAGCCGTCACAGAAATGAGTACGAAAATGAGTATAAATCACCATTTTACTTCGTGAGATTGTTATTTATCAATAAGATGCATCATAATTTCTTGTTTAATGTCTGACCCATTCGCTGCCTCGCTGATCCCTGCCGACCTTCTGGCCTTCCTGGGCTGTCCCACACCTGATGCCTGGGTGCGGACAGCCCTGACGCAGTTGGATGTGCTGTTGCTGGATCATCGTAATTGCGAGCTGAAAGCGGCCGCGGCGGCCATGAGTGTGATCGCCCGCTATGGCGACGACCCAGCCCTTGCCACTGCTTTATCCAAGCTGGCGCGCGAAGAGCTGGTGCACTACGAGCAAGTGCTGCGGATCATCAAGCAGCGTGGGGTGGCCTTGCGGCCCCTGACGCCCAGCCGGTATGCGGCGGGCCTGCGCGCTGCAGTGCGCACACATGATCCCGCCAAGCTGGTCGACACCTTGATTGTGGGCGCCTTTATCGAGGCCCGCTCCTGCGAGCGCTTTGCCGCACTGGTGCCGCATCTTGATGATGATCTGGCCACGTTTTACGCGGGCTTGTTGCAATCCGAGGCTCGGCATTATCTACGCTATCTGGATTTCGCCCAACGCTTTGGCGAGGCAGCGGATGTTGCGCGTTCGATTGAAAAAATCCGGACACTTGAGCAACACCTGGTGTTGTCGCCCGATCCTGAGTTCCGGTTTCATAGCGGGTGCCCGATAGAGGCATAAGCGGCCGGTGTGGGCGTAGCCTCGGTCGCTGCACCTGCTTGGGGTGAGTTGCCCGTTCCGGGTCTCAGGCGTCGGCGTAGGCCATGCACTTGCCCAATACCCGAAGGCAGCCCTGCGCGCCCAATGCTGGCGCTGTTAAAGAGGGCATACGCAGATCCAGGCAAAGGTCTTTGAGATCCACGCCGATCAGGGTGTGATCGCCGCGAAACGAGCGATAGCTGACGCGCGCGGCGACGCCTGATCCGGATTCCGTCCACTGCACCTGCTCGGGGCGCACCACAATCTGGGCGGCGCCCGCCTGACAGGGGCTGCCGGCATGCAGGTGGACGTCGCCCAGTGCGCAGTATGCGGTGCCGTCGCTGCGGCATTGGCCTGACACAAACAGGGCGGCACCCGTCAGGCGGGCCACCGCTGCGCTGGCGGGCTGCCAGTACACATCCTCGGGCCGGGCGCATTGCATGATGCGGCCCGATTGCATCACTGCCAATTGGTCGGACACTGCAAAGGCTTCTCCGGGGTCGTGTGTTACCAGTACGGTCATGGTGCCCGTTTGTCGCAGTACCCGAATGACCTCTTCGCACATACTGCGCCGCAGATCCAGATCCAGAGCATTAAAAGGTTCGTCCAGCAGCACCAGAGAGGGGCCTGGGGCCAGGGCGCGTGCCAGGGCGACACGCTGCTGTTGGCCGCCCGAGAGCTCGTGCGGAAAGCGCTGGCCCAGACCAGACAGGCCGGTAAGCGCCAGTACTTCTTTGACGCGCTCGTGCCGTCCCGAGCGGCGCGTTAGGCCAAAGCGGATATTGCCTTCGACGGTCAGGTGCGGAAACAGGGTGCCTTCCTGGGGCACATAACCGATGGCGCGTTGTTCGGGGGGCACGCAGGTTCTGGCCGTGGCCATGGTGCGCCCGCCAAAGGCGATCTGGCCCTCGTCCAGGGGATCAAAGCCCGCAATCAGGCGCAGCAATGTGGTTTTGCCGCAGCCCGAGGGCCCCAGCAACGCCAGCACGGATCCGGCAGGGATGCTCAGGTCGATACCAGCCAGCACTTCGGTGCGGCCAAAGTATTTGTGGATCCCCGAGAGGATCATGGGGTGTGCAGTCTTAGTGTCCATGGTGCAGCATGCGGCGGGTAAAGACCCAGACGGGCAAGATTGACACCAGCACCAGCAGAGCTGCAAATGGGGCTGCAGCTGCATATTCGGCGTCGGCGGTGTATGTCCAGACCTCAGTGGCCAGTGTAACGGTGCCTGTGGGGGCCAGCATCAGCGTGGCGGTGAGTTCGCGCACAATCTCCAGCATCATCAGTGCCAGCGCAGCGCCTATGCCCGGCGCAATATTGGGCAGGATCACCGTCAGGAACACATGAAAAGGGCGTCGTCCCAGGCTGCGTGCGATGGATTCGATCTGCGGGGGCACCAGTTCGATGGAGGCGCGCAGCGATGATTGTGCCAGTGGTAAAAACAGGATGGCGTAGGCAATCAGCAATACCGTCATACTCTGGTACAGCGACGGCACCAGCCGGATCGAGAGAAACACCAGCGCCAGGGCCACCACGACGCCCGGGAGGCCATGCACAATGTAGGGCAGGCGTTCGGCAATCTGGGCCAGATAGCCGCGATGTCGGCTTGCCACCAATACCAGGGGAATCGCTAGCAGGCTGGTCAGCAATGCACCTGAGCCGGCCAGAGTTAGCGTGCCCTCGATGGCTGGGAGAATATCCTCATAGCCCCGGCCGGCCGAGCTCCCCTTTACCAGCCAGTACACCAGAATGGATAGAGGCACCCCCAGGGACACCAGGCCCAAAAATCCGAAGGCGCCCAAAACAGGCCAGGTTTTGCGGCCCAGCACAATGGCTTGTGACTGGCGTGTGGCGCCGCGCCCTACGCGTGCAACGCGCCGGCCTGCCCGTAGACGCATTTCGGCCCAGGCGGCAGGGATACACAGCAACATCAGGACGATCGACTGCATGGCGGCCGAGGCGCTGTCAAACTGCAGTTCGTAGGATTCGAAGATGGCTGTGGTAAAGGTTTGCACCCGTAACAGGGCCAGTGCGCCAAACTCGGCAAACATATGAGTCAGTACCAGCAACGCGCCACCGCCCAGTGCGGGCAGCAGTTGCGGCAGCAGGGCGTGTGTAAAAGCGTGCCAGGGCCCGTGGCCCAAGGATCGACAGACATCCTCGAGGCCTGGGTCGGTGCTGCGCAGCGCAGCGGCCACTGGCAGATATACCAGGGGGTAGGTGGATAAGGCCAAAATGAGGATGGCGCCCCCGAGATTCTGAAACACCACGTTGATCGAGGCCCATGCATAGCTGGAAACAAAGGCGGGGACGGCCAGCGGCAGGCCGGCGGCAACGCGCCAGAAACGGCGTCCCGGCAAATCGGTGCGCTCGACACACCATGCCACGGACAGGCCGATCACTGAGGCCAGCAGCATGACACCCACAGCCAGGGTAACGGTGTTGGTCAGCAGCTCAAGGTTGCGGGCACGAAAAAGCTCTGCGGCTGCGCCGGCCAGGCCGGTTTGAGCAGTACGCAGAGCAATATAGATCAAGGGCAGGATGACCAGGCCCACTGGCAACAGTGCGGCAAAGGTCATCCAGGCGGGCGGCATGGCGGGCCGTCGACCCGCCAAAAAACCAGTTCGCGTCACGCCAAGCCGGCCTCCCGGCGCAGTGCCAGTGCGTCGGCGGCGTCCCCGAGGTCGGCAGGGCTGACGTCAGGAGGCATGAGTTGGTCGAAGGGCTTGAGGTCGAATGGCGATTTGACGCCGGGCCGTAGCGGGTATTCGGCAACGGTATCCACGATAGCCTCTTGTCCCGCCTGGCTTACCATGAATGCCACGAACTTTTGCGCCGCCTCGGCATTGCGAGCGGTTTTAAGCACGCCAGCAGCAGAGACGGTGATCAGCCCACCAGGGTCTTTGGGCGCTGCATAATGCAAGCCGGCTTTCATGTTGTTGGCACCAACTTCATTGGCCACGATAAACCAGTAGTAATTGTTGACCAGCGCCGTGGCGACTTCGCCGCGCTCAACGGCACGCATGGCAGCCATGTTGCCGTTGTAGATGCGGCCAAATTCTTTGAGACCCTTGAGCCAATTGAGAGCGGCATCGCGGCCCTTAAGCAGCTTGATGGCGATGATCTGCTCTTGAAATGAACCGCTGGTGGGCACAAATCCGACACGATCTTTCCAGGTGGCTGTGGCCATGTCCATGACGGAAGCCGGCAGCTCGGATGTCTTGACCATGTCCTTGTTAAATACGATGACGCGGTTGCGGGCGCTGACGCCTGTCCAGGTGTTATCCCGGGCGATGTAGGCGGGCATTACCTGGTCAAGCGTACTCTTGGGCAAGGTGGCCAACAGGCTTTTTTCGGCGAGAGCAGCCACCGGGGGGCTTTCTTCCGCGTAAAAAACGTCAGCCGGAGAGTGTTCACCTTCCTCGATAATCTGGTTGGCCAGCTGTGTACTGCTGCCTTTGCGGATCTCCACCTGGATGCCCGTGGCCTTGGTAAAGGCTGCCACCAGAGCATTGGTGGTTTTGGAGTGCTGGCCGTTATACAGCACCAACGTCTGGGCATCGGCTGCACGGGCACTGTGCAAGACCGGGATACCCAGTAAAGCGCTGGCGCCCAGCACAGTGCTGCCACGCAAAAATTGACGACGTGAGGAGGTTTTCATGCTCAAGCTCTCGAAAATGAATTCAAGATAATTGTAAGGCAAATAAGAACCATTATCCTTACGGAGGTATCAGGAGTTCAAAAAAACAGCTGTATCCTGCTGCCGTTACCCGATACTAGGGTGATGTCGGCAGCGGATAACAGCATGCATTTTATGTAGCGGGGGTGTCAGGCTTGTAGCAACCGCTGTGCAGGGGCCCAAAGAGCGGGTTGCGCAGCCGAGGTTTCCTCGGCGTGGGGTTCTCCCGTCTGGAATACGGCAACGCTTTGGGCCAATTGTCGAGCCTGGTCGCGCAATGAATCTGCTGCCGCGGCCGCTTCTTGCACCAGTGCGGCATTTTGCTGGGTGACTTGATCCATCTGGGTGACGGCCAGGTTGACCTGATCAATCCCGGTGGATTGTTCGTTGGATGCAGAGGCGATATCCGCCATGATCTGACTGACCCGATCGACCGCACTCAGCACCTCTTGCATGATGGTGCCCGCAGTATCCGCCTGATGGGTGCCTGCCTGGATCTGTTCTGATGAGTGTGTGATCAGGCCCTTGATCTCGCGGGCCGCATCGGCCGAACGCTGTGCCAGGGCACGTACCTCGGAGGCCACCACAGCAAAGCCTTTGCCCTGTTCTCCTGCCCGGGCCGCCTCGACCGCTGCATTGAGCGCCAGAATGTTGGTTTGAAACGCGATGCTGTCGATCACACCAATAATGTCGGTGATCCGAACAGAGCTGTCCTGGATTTTTTGCATGGTGCCAACCATGCCCTCAACCGCCTGTTCACCCTGATGGGCAGTGTTTGAAGCGCTGGAGGCCAGTTCTTTGGCTTGCCTGGCGTTGTCGGCATTCTGGCGCACCGTGGAGGCCAGCTCTTCCATGCTGGCTGCGGTTTCCTGCAGCGACGCCGCTTGCTGTTCGGTTCGGCTGGATAAGTCCGTATTGCCCGAGGCGATCTCCTGGGCGCCAGTATGGATTTCGCCCACGCTGTACCGTACCTGGCTGATCATGGTGCGCAGTGCCTGCTGGGTTTCTTTCAGGCTGCTTTGCAGCAGGTGCACTTCGTTGTGGCTTTGGGCCGGGCTGTCGGGGATCTCCTGGCCAAGGTCTCCCTGGCCCAGGCGTTGCAAGCCCCTGACTACCCCGTCCACGGGTTTTAAAGTGCGGCGTGCCAGCCAGAAGATGGCCAGGGCGATCAGAAGCGTACCCACCAGCATTAGGCCCAGCTGAATCCACATCTGGCGTGTGCTCTGGGCCAGGTAATCACTGACGGGTCCAAAGCCGTAGATGGTCCAGCCCCAGCGGGGGATGGATTTCCAGGACAAAAAGATGGGTTGGTTGGTGACGTGCACCGCCTGGGCGCCGATGTCGGCGCTGCGAAACGTACTGTTCAGGGTGGCAAAATCGTCAGGCGGGTTACCCGCACTGAGCAAATCACCCGGCTTGCCAAACATGCCGGCTACACGGACCCAGTCTTGGTTGTCCGGGGTGGAACGAATGACAAACAGTTGTCCGAAGCCTGCCAGCATGGTTTCGGTCAGGTCTTTCAGGACAGGGTCGAGTTGGGCGCTGATATCCAGCCGATTGACGATACCGCCGTAGACCTTGCCGCTGTCATCCTTTAAGGGATGGGTGGTCACCAGGTTCCATTTGTTGTCCACCAACTCGGGCAGGTCGGCAGTTGTGCCGCTGTCCAGGGCACGGGCAATGGGATCATCCGCTTTCAGCATATCACCCAGGGCGTGGCCGGGTTTGTCCTGGTAGGCGCTGGCGATGCGCATCCAGCCATCTTGGGTTCGGGCGTAGAGCTCGGCTGTCATGCCGGTGACGCTGTTCATCAAGGCCTTGTCGCCATTAAGCTCTTTGCCATTGGCCACCATAATGGGCTGGCCGTTGCGGCTGCTGCCTTGCAGGGTTGGCGTGCCGCCCGTGTAGCGAAGCAACACCGGATACAGCGAACGCCCGCGATCCAAAGCGATGTCGTAGATCAGCTGCAGGATCCGGTTGTAATCCTGCAAGCCCATCCGGTTGGCGGCGCTGACATTGGCAATGGCTGTTTGCCGGCTTTGCCAGGTAACCGTGGCAGCAAGGGCCGCCATCACAAGAATCGTGCTAAGCGTGGCAGCAATAAACAGTTGGGTACCCAGTGTTGCACGGGTCAGGCGGCCCTTGGGGGCTCGGTGCTTGAACATAAGGTGTGTCTCTCCGGTGGCCAGTAAGGTTGTCATGCGTATCAGAAGTACGCCAGGCCTCGTTTCGGGTAACGGTACAAATGCTCAATGCTTAAGGGTATGGAAGCATGAGTATTGCAAATAGCGCTTATTTGCCTTTGCAAATAATGCAACTGCAATGTCCCGCCTGGGCTTGTGTGTTCCGCGGGCGATCGTATCCCGATTTTTGCGGCGGGGTCCGGTTTGAAATGTCTCCAATAGGGCCGTTACACTGGTGATCAACCCTTGGACAAATAAGGAAAAGCAATTTGATGACACACACCCTGCTCCAGCAATTCATGTCGATCTACCAGGAGTGGGAGGCTGGTATCCTGGTTTTTTTTACGGTGCTGGCCGCTCTGGTGCTGGGTACCGTTTTGCGGATGCTGCTGGCACGTGTTGTCAGGCGTTTGCAGCCGGCGCGCCACGTCTGGACGCATGGTCTGTTGTCAGGTGCAGAAATCCCGGCACAGGTGCTGATCTGGGTACTGGGAATCGCCCTTGCCGGCAGCTTGTTGGTGCAGCACGATAGCGATCTGGCCGAGGGTTCTGTGCTGGCTCACGGAATCGGGCCGGTGCGCGATGTGCTGGTCATCTTGATCGGGATGTGGTTTTTGTTGCGGGCCGTCAATCAGATCCAGTTTAATTTGCTGGATCGTGCCCGGGCGCGCGGCCGAGAACTCGACCCTACCGCGGCGGATGCCATCGGCAAACTCAGTAAAGCATCGGTGGTGATTACCGCCATGCTGATGATCATGCAATCCCTGGGGTTTTCGATTGCCGGCTTGCTGGCTTTTGGTGGCATGGGCGGCATCGCCGTGGGTTTTGCTGCGCAAAGCCTGGTGGCCAACCTGCTGGGTGGGCTTACCATCTTTGCCAGCCGGCCTTTCAAGGTGGGTGAGTACATCATCATTCCGGGCACTGATCTGGCGGGTGGGGTAGAGCATATCGGCTGGCGCGCCACCCGGCTGATCGGCTTCGATTGCAAGCCCTTTTACGTGCCCAACGCCAAATTCAATACAGAGTCTGTGATCAACCATACCCGCATGACGGCGCGGCGCATCATGGAGGACATCCACATCCGCTATGCCGATATGGATGCTGTGCGTGACATCGTGGCTGATGGCCGGGCGCTGCTGGCCAGCCACCCAGGCATCAGGCATGATTTCTTTGCCTTCAATTTCAGCAGTTGTGGCAGCTATTCGCTCAAGCTGTCCTTGTATGCATTCACGGAAAGCACGGATTACAACGAGTACATGGATGTGCAGGAAGACGTCTTGCTGAAGATTGGCGACATCATCCGCAATCACGGCGCCCAGCTTACCGGGCCGGTGTCGACTGTCGACATGCCGCAATTGGCTGTGGCGGGAAAAGGGCCTGAAGCCGTATCTGGCGCCCCCGCTGGCCGTTTGCCGCCGGCACCACCCGGCCTGCCGCCATTGTCAGACCCCTCTTGAAAAAAACGCAGTTGGCCCCATTTGTACGTCTGTGGGCTTAAGCCCGTTTCTGGCGGGCTGCGTGCCCTTTTTTTTACCAACTGTCCAAATTTACGCACCATGAGCCAAACCGAATCTCAAGCCTCTGAAACCCTGGGCTTTCAGGCTGAAGTCAAGCAGCTGCTGCATCTGATGATCCATTCCTTGTATAGCAACAAGGAAATCTTCCTGCGAGAACTTGTCTCCAATGCGTCCGACGCCTGCGACAAGCTGCGCTTCGAGGCCATTGATCACCCGGATCTGTTCGAGGGCGACACCGACTTGCGCATTCAGGTCGAGTTTGACAAGGATGCCCGTACCATCACCATTAGCGATAACGGCATTGGCCTGTCGCGCGACGAGGCCGTTGCCAACCTGGGCACGATTGCCCGCTCTGGCACGCGCGAATTCTTCTCGCAACTGACGGGCGACAAGCAAAAAGATGCGCAACTGATTGGCCAGTTCGGGGTGGGGTTTTATTCCTCCTTCATCGTGGCCGAAAAAGTGTCGGTCAGCAGCCGTCGTGCTGGCCTGCCTGCTTCTGAGGGCGTGCTCTGGGAGTCTGACGGCCAAGGTGAATTCTCTGTATCGGCGATTGATCGCGCGCAGCGCGGCACGTCCGTTACCCTGACGCTACGTGCCGACGAAGATGATTTCTTGTCGGGCTGGAAACTGCGTGATGTCCTGCGTCGGTATTCGGATCACATCTCCTTGCCCATCCAGATGAAAAAAGAGGAGTGGGACGCTGAGAAATCCGAGCAAGTGACTCGCGACGAGTGGGAAACGGTCAACCAGGCCAACGCCCTGTGGACGCGCAGCAAGTCGGATATCACTGACGAACAATACCAAGAGTTTTACAAGCACATTGCCCACGATTTTGACGACCCCCTGGCCTGGACGCACAACCGGGTGGAAGGCCGCAGCGAGTACACCCAGCTGCTGTATATCCCCAAGCGTGCACCCTTTGATCTTTATGATCGGGATGCCCGCCGTGGTGTGAAGCTGTACATCAAGCGTGTCTTCATCATGGATGATGCCGAGCAACTGCTGCCGGCCTATCTGCGGTTTGTGCGGGGGGTGGTAGATTCTGCCGATCTGCCGCTTAATGTCTCGCGCGAGATCCTGCAAGAAAGCCGGGATGTCCGCTCCATTCGCGAAGGTAGCGCCAAGCGCATCCTGGGCCTGCTGGACGACCTGATCAAAGACAAGCCCGAGCAATATGCCGAGTTCTGGTCGCAATTTGGCCAGGTGCTTAAAGAAGGGATGGGCGAAGACCCCGCCAACAAAGACCGGATCGCCGGTTTGTTGCGCTTTGCCTCCACCCATGCCGATAGTCCCGCCCAGACCGTGTCGCTGGCTGATTACATCGGCCGTCTCAAAGAAGGCCAGGACAAGATTTATTATCTCAGCGCCGATTCCTATGCGGCGGCCGCTCATAGCCCGCACCTCGAGGTTTTCCGTCGCAAGGGCATCGAAGTGCTGCTGTTGTCCGACCGCGTCGATGAGTGGATGCTGTCCCATCTGCGCGAGTTCGAAGGCAAGTCGCTGGCATCGGTAGCCAAAGGCGGGCTTGATCTTGACGCGCTGGCGGACGAAGACGAAAAGAAACAGCAGGCCGAAGTGGCCGAAGCGTTCAAGCCCACCATCGAGCGTCTTAAGACGGCATTGGGTGATCGTGTCAAAGAAGTTCGCTCTACCGCCCGGTTGGTGGATTCTCCCGCTTGCGTCGTGGTAGACGAAAACGAACTGAGCCCGCATCTGCTGCGCATGCTCAAGGCCGCCGGCCAGGAGGCCCCGGATATCAAACCCATCCTGGAGGTTAATCCACAGCATGCCTTGGTCAAGCGTCTCGAAGCCCAGCCCGATGCCACCTTTGGCGAGTGGGCGGCATTGCTGCTGGATCAGGCCATGCTGGCCGAAGGCGCAGCCCTCAAGGATCCAGCAGCGTTTGTGAAGCGCCTGAACGCGCTGCTGCTGAGCGCCTGATTTAAACCAGCGCTTGCGCAAGGCCGGGCGGGTCCTCGCGGATCAGCCCGGCTTTGTGCTATGGAGTGTTGATAAATGGCCGTGGCCCGGTTTGTCTTATCCCGAGCTTCTGGCCATAATCGGCTCTTCCCCTCGTGATTTTGAACAAACCGGAGTCTTGCTGATGAAATCCCGTGCTGCTGTGGCCTTTGAGGCCGGAAAGCCTCTGCAGATCGTTGAGATCGATGTCGAGCCGCCCCGCAAGGGCGAAGTCCTGATCAAAATCAGCCATACGGGCATTTGCCATACCGATGCTTTCACCCTCAGTGGTGATGACCCTGAAGGCGTATTTCCCGCGGTGCTGGGGCACGAAGGCGCCGGCGTGGTGGTGCAGGTGGGCGAGGGCGTCACCAGCGTGGCGCCTGGCGACCACGTCATCCCGCTGTATACCGCCGAGTGCGGTGAGTGCCTGTTTTGCAAATCCGGCAAGACCAATCTGTGCGTGTCTGTGCGCGCCACCCAGGGCAAGGGGCTGATGCCTGACGGCACCACGCGGTTTTCCTATCAGGGGCAGCCCATCTATCACTACATGGGTTGCTCCACCTTCAGCGAGTACACGGTGGTTGCCGAAGTCTCGCTGGCCAAGATTGATCCGCACGCCAACCCAGAGCAGGTTTGCCTGCTGGGCTGCGGGGTAACCACCGGTATTGGCGCGGTACGCAATACAGCCAAGGTGCAGCCAGGTGATACGGTTGCGGTATTTGGCCTGGGCGGCATTGGTCTGGCTGTGGTGCAGGGCGCGCGCCAGGCAGGTGCCGGCCGTATCATTGCCGTGGATACCAATCCCGATAAATTTGCGCTGGCCAAGGTGTTTGGCGCCACCGATTGCGTCAATCCCAAAGACCACACCGAACCCATCCAGCAAGTGATTGTCGGTATGACGGGCTGGGGCGTGGATCACAGCTTTGAGTGCATTGGCAACGTCAATGTCATGCGGGCCGCGCTTGAGTCCGCCCATCGCGGGTGGGGCCAGTCCATCATTATTGGTGTGGCGGGGGCAGGGCAAGAGATCTCCACCCGGCCATTCCAGCTGGTCACTGGGCGTTCCTGGCGTGGCACGGCCTTTGGCGGCGTCAAGGGGCGTTCGCAACTGCCCGGTATGGTGCAAGAAGCCATGCGCGGCGATATCGATCTGGCACCGTTTGTGACGCACACCATGGGGCTCGACGGGATCAACCAGGCGTTCGACCTCATGCACGAAGGCAAATCGATCCGTTCGGTTGTGCATTACTGATTTACCCGGCCACCAGCCCCCCCTCCAATACCGGAGGGTGCGGGTTCTTGCGCCCTTTTTAAAGGATCATCCCCTATGACCAATCTTTCGGGCCAGGAAGCCCTGCGCTGTGTCGAGCAGCATGCCAGTTTTGGTGGACGCCAGGAAGTCTGGCAACATGAGTCTGCCGTCCTGGGCTGCACCATGCGGTTTGCCGTGTATCAGCCGGCCGCCGCCTTGCGTGGTGAACCCTGCCCGGTGTTGTACTGGCTGTCAGGCCTTACCTGCACTGAACAAAATTTCATCACCAAGGCGGGTGCTCAGGCCTATGCCGCTTTGCACGGACTGATCGTGGTGGCCCCGGATACCAGCCCGCGTGGCCAGCAAGTGGCCGATGACGAGGCGTACGACCTCGGCCAGGGAGCAGGCTTTTATCTGAATGCCAGCCAGGCGCCGTGGTCGACGCATTACCGCATGCAGGATTACATCGCCCAGGAACTACCGGATTTGGTCCAGCAGCATTTTTCAACGTCTGGCCGGCGCAGTATCTCCGGGCATTCAATGGGCGGTCATGGGGCGCTGGTAACGGCCATGCGCCATCCGGGCCGGTACTGCAGTGTGTCTGCGCTTGCCCCTATTGTGGCGCCGTCACAGGTGGCTTGGGGGCAAAAAGCCTTTGCCGCTTATCTAGGTGATGATCGCTCCGGTTGGGCCCAATGGGATGCAGTCGAGCTGATCCAGACAGCCTTGCCTGAGCGTCTGCCCATCCTGGTGGATCAGGGCCTGGACGATGAGTTTTTAACCGCGCAGTTGCGCCCCGAGCTGCTGGAGGCCGCCTGCCAGGCCAGCAATCATCCTTTAACCCTTCGGCGCCAGCCGGGGCATGATCACAGCTATTACTTTATTGCCAGCTTTATCGGCGACCACATCGCGCATCACGCTGCGGCACTGAAAGCCTGATTTTTGGTTGGTGCGGGCCTGGCAAGCTGCGTGGCGGATGATTACGGAATCTCGGTTAAGCACGCCGAGCACATAGTCTTTAATTGAACAGACCGAGAAATGTCCCGACTACCCCGGAGTGACCGGCTGTTTGTGACTGTTTGGCCTTGGTATCCCGAGCATCGTTGTTCAGGCAGGCATCGCTGTCGCCAAAATACTCGACCATGCAGCGTGTGGAAATCTGAAGGCGTAAGCCGGTGTTATCCGCTTTGGCTGCCATGGTGATGAGGTCGCTGTAGTAGTTGGGTGGCCGGCCGAATTGGTCAAACGCGGCATATAGGGCTTCTACAGCGGCGGGATTGGGCGAGCCCTTGTGGCTGTTCATTCTGGCTCGTTGCGCCATCACAGGCATCCAGAATGAAGGGTAGGGGCTTTTCTCGGCGTGGGCGGCGATCCTCAAAACGCGATCGGGGCGGCCGCTGGCTTCTTCGATTGCTGCTTGAACCAGTTGGTAAAACGTTTGGCTGCGGGCGTCCCGGTTATTGGCTTTGGCCAGTTGATTGCGGGCTGCCCGCACATCCCCCTCGTTGAGCTTTTTCCAGGCCAGCATGGCATATTCAACGCTATTCGAGAGTCGTCGTGTTTGGGTATTATGGGCGATCCGGCGCCAGGGAGCTGTCTGCGGAGCCGGGCGTGCTACACGCCGATAATGGGCCCTGATGTAGGCAGCGACGTCGTCCTGACGTGCCTGGATTTCATCGTGCGTATTGCTAAGTTGGTTGATCTTCTCTTCCACTTGCAAGGCCAGGGGTTCAAGAGCGCTGATGGCCAGCGCCTGCCAGTCGTTTTGTGCAAATCGCTTAGTGGCAGCCGCCACCAGAAGGCTGCCTTTGGGGGCATATTGCTGCAACAGGGCCGCATTGTTTTTGTTCCATTGCTCGATGCGGCTTAGCAGCGCCGTCATGCTGTTCAGGTTGCGGCCGCTCACCACCAGAAAGTCGATGGCCAGGCGATCTGCATCGGTTTCCTGGGTTCGAGTCCAGCCAGGAGACAGAATTTTTTCGGTGGCCTGATACATCGCCACGCTATTGCGAATCCGTCGACTGACGGATTCAAGTTCGCCTTGATTCATGTCCAGCTTATTGGCAACTGCGTACAAGGTTGTTGCTTTCTTTTGCAAGGACTTGATGAGGTCGGTGTCGTTGTGCGAGAGGGCGGCATGAGCGAATTCGTGGGCCAGCAATGCATCCATCTCGTCCAGCGTTTGGATGTCCAGCACACTGGGTAGAGGGATATAGATGTTGCCAGCCGCACTGGTTCGGGCACTCATGCCGGCGGCCGCCAGTAAATATACTTTTGCTGGGTGATTTCCAAAACCGCTGCTGTCCTTTATATGTTGTAGTTCGTCGTTGAGCAGCTTTTCCAGTTTGGGCGCGCTGACCAGGCCCAGGCTTTCGCTTTGCACCTGCTTCAAATCTTCCAACATCTCCTTTGGTGTTTCTGCGGAAGCAGCGGCAAGTGTGTCGGATGTCGCTTTGTCTGGCGCGATTGGTGTGCGCGCTTGTGGTGAAATCACCCGTGGGTTGTTGGGGTCGCCGGATTGAAGCGCTGGGTGTAGTTGGGCCAGATAGGGCGTGTCATCGTTAAATACCACCGGTATCCACCCGGGACGCTGGCCCATATTGGCGCAGGCTGACAATAGCAGCGGTAGCAGGATGGCAAACAAAATACGGGGATTACCGGTAGACATGATTAGCATCCTTGGCCGGTAATGCCGCGGGTAGAGGCTTCCATCTTGCCGTTGATGGCATTGGGACACACCCCTTTGGCCTTTGCTTGAAAAACCTTATTGGTATTGGCGCCGGAAGCCTGGATGACGTATTTCTTGCCGTTCACCCGAATCACAAAACTGCCATTGCGGTCATCCAGGATCGGGATGGGATAGGTGAGGGACTTTGGGTTGATGCTCCTGACGTAAGCGCCATTGGCTCCGGTGCTGAACAGATCCAGTTCAGTTATGTCGGGAGCAAACGAATCGATCTTCAAGTCTGCGGCCAGGGAGGTTTGAGCGGCAAGAGCCAACCCTAGCAGGAGTGTTTTGACGTAACGCTTCATGGCAGATCCCTTTGCTTCAGGTGAGCGAGATAAGATTGGGCCGCCTGGTGGATGGTGTTGGCCCAGGATCTAGCGGTGGGGCGGGCATCGTTCATCATCCAGTCAAGCAGCTTCAATCGATCCAGAAAATATCCCAAGGCGATAAACGCGATGTATCCAGCCAAAGAGGACGCGGACACGCCAAAATAATGAAATTCGATCGTCGCGCATATCAGCAGGTAAAGGCCCACGAGCACTGCGCACAATCGCTGCATCCACAGCGGATGTTGGTTCGCAAGTGTCTGTAATCTCTGATAGCCCGCAGACTGCGTACAAAAGCCAGGGCACAAGGCAGCTGCATTACTGAAAAATGCAAAAACGAGCGCGACTGGCAGAATAAACAGCAGACTTAGTGTTTCGTGTCCCCAGGCACGGGCGATCCATGTGGTGCCATTGCTGGATTTATAGGCTTTACCCCAGTGCAGCAGGTTGTCCAGCGCCATGGCGTGCAAGTAGACGCCTGGCAGCAGCTGTCGTGTGGGCGTAAATATCAAATCCTGCACCCCCGACAGATTGCCGCCGTACATGACAAACCGGTTCTGCAGCAAATCCCGGGCCTGTTGGTCCGCAATAGCATTGGTCTGTGCCCGGGGGTTGAGCAGATCCCTGACGTACAAGGTGGTGGTGTATGGCACGGGAGTGCTCACGCCGGTATAACCGGAGTGCAATACCTGCAACATGCCGGGGCTGGGATGGTCGCCGGCCATCCAGTGTTGATTTGCCCGATTAGGACGTGTTCCCCAGAAAATATCCATATCGGCGTCGGATATTGGGGAGAATCGTGCGGGGTCGGCGTCTTCAGCCATGCGAAATGCGGCTGTGCGTTGACTGCCGTGGTTTACCGGATAACGGCGATACACAAAATCCGTGTAGTCCAGATCAACTTGAGCGGAGACGTAACGCACTAATCCTCGGAGATCCTTGCCCAAATGTCCGACGACGCCTGGCGAGTATGACAAGTAAACAGGGATACCGGCAGCCTTGTAGCGCTGCAGCACGTGTATCAGATAATCGCCATCCCTCACTCGGTTTGTCGCCGCAGTGGGTCGTTGGCTGAGCCATAGGAAATCAATGAAAACTGCGGCCGGTTTATGGCGCAACAGTGTATTGAGCACCTGCGCGTGGAAGTCGTAGCGGGCAGGCCAGTGGCCTTGTTGATAGTGGTCGACGGATTCGTCGGTCAGCAAAAGGACAGTGATCTGCTCGCTTGCATCGGGATACAGCCAATTGCCGGCATAGGTGTTGAACAGGTCGTGGAGGTACTGATCGGCCCGTGTGCTGGTGCCAAACCAGGAGTAACCCAGGGTGCTGTAGGCCAGCAACAAAATGAGTACGACTTGGGCGATGGCCCTAAACCACGCGTGCGGTTTGCTGGCGACGCCGTGTATTGAAGCGGCGGTTACTGTGCTTTTATGGGTTGCGGCGTGCGTCATCAGGGCAGGTGGACGTATTTGGGTACGTGAACAGCCCAGGTAAACAATTGCCGTTCAGCTCAGAAGCGAAACATCCTGCAAAGATTACAAAAATTTTGAATAAAAATCAAAGGGCGAATCAGAAAAATTGTTTTGAGTCAGCCGAGCCTTTTACCGCCCGCCCCAGAACCGTGCCCAGTCAAAGGCCTCGCCCGGATCTGTCTTGCGTCCGGGGGCGATGTGCTGGTGCCCCTGTACGGCGCGGATCGGGTGGCGGGTGCGGATCACATCGGCCAATTGATCCAGGCGTGCGTATTGCGCATCGGTGTAGGGCACGGTGTCGGCCCCCTCAAGCTCGATGCCGATGGAAAAATCGTTGCAGTGCTCTCGTCCTTCGAAGACAGATACGCCCGCATGCCAGGCGCGCAGCACCGTGGGCACAAATTGGACAATTGCCCCGTCGCGGCGGATCAGGAAATGTGCAGAGACATGAACATCGCGGATATTCTCAAACCAGGGGTCGGCATTGATATCCAGGCAGTTCTGAAAAAAATCGATGATGCAGTTGCCCTGAAACACGCCGGGCGGCAGGCTGATATTGTGGATCACCAGCAGATAGGGGTCTTCGGCGTTGGGCCGTGCGTCGTGGTTGGGCGATGGCCGATGCAATACCCCTGGCCCGGACGGCAGCCAGCCGTCTGCACCGATGGCGGGCAAAGCGCTAAAAAGCTGTTTGGCTGCCGGGGTGTCCGGTGCGTTTGCCATGGCGCCCTACTTTTTTAGCCCCAGGCGGGCGTGGTCGGCGCTGCACCAGGTTTTGCCCTGGCTCATGTAGGCTTCGGATCGTGGCAAAAAAATGTGGCAGTGCGCACATCGCACCATCGATTCTGCGGCCAGGCGGGCGTCGGCATCTTGGCGGCGGCCTGCGGCTTGCCGGGCGGCGGCCTTTTGGTGACTAAGGATGCGGGATACCAGCAGGACGGCCAGGATAATGACGGCCCATAACAAGAACTTACCCAAGAGAGCCTCTGTGGAGAATGACTTCGAGAACAAAACGGCTGCCTGTGTAGGACAGCAACAAAAAAGCAAAACCGGCCAGTGTCCAGCGTAAGGCGATACGCCCGCGCCAGCCCTTGATCTGGCGGCCTGCCAGCAGCACGCCAAAAGTGACCCACGACAGCAGCGTAAACACGGTTTTGTGGTCCATGGGCAGGGCATGCCCGGTGAGACGCAGGGACACGACAATACCAGTGATCACCGTTAGCGTCAGCACGCCAAACCCGATCCAGATCAGGCGAAACAGCAGTTGTTCGAGGGTCAGCAGGGCCGGCATGGCCCCCATGGCCCGATCCAGGGCGCTTTGTTGCCCCATGGATTCGATCGGGCGGTGCAGGTGGCGATCCAGAACCGTCATCAGCATCGCATGCAGGGCCGCCACTGTGATCAGGCCGTAGGCCGTCATGGCGATCAGCAGATGAACACGCAGCCAGTCGCTGTTGGCGTGTGGTACCAGATATCCTTGTGGAAACACGCCCGCCAGCAGGCTGATGAAAGCTGCTGCCGGCAGCAGTAATAGCAGTAAGCTATCCAGGCGCAGCAGAAAGTTTTCTATCCAAAAAACGATCATGCCCAGCCAGATGGCAGCCGACAAGGCCAGTGCCCAACTTAAATACAGGCCCTTGGGCACAATAATGGCTGCCAGCAACCCTATGCCGTGCAAGGCGATGGCGCCGAGCAGGCAGCTGCGGCCCAGGGCCGAGCTGGGAGTGACATCTTGTGCCTTGAGAATGGGCAGCCATAGTGCAATGCCCAATGCAGCGTAGGCCAGCGCGGCAAGCAAGTGAAATACAATGCTGACTGACATAGTCCTGTTGGTCTAAGGTGCACGGTGTGCACCGCAAAAGTATTCATTTTATGCGCAGGCCGACAGATCAACCAGTTTTGTGGAACCAGCCATGCTTGATAACCTGACCTCCCGTCTCTCGCGCATCGTCAAGACCATGCGCGGCGAGGCCCGCCTGACCGAGGCCAACACGCAAGAAATGTTGCGAGAGGTTCGTCTGGCCTTGCTCGAGGCCGACGTTGCCTTGCCAGTAGTGCGCGAGTTCGTCAGCCGCGTCAAAGAAGCAGCGTTGGGGCAAGAAGTCGCCGGCAGCCTTAATCCGGGTCAGGCGCTCGTGGGTATCGTTCATAAAGAACTCACCCGCCTGATGGGGGCCGATCTCGGCACTGAGGCCGGCGAGCTTTCTCTGGCGGCTCAGCCGCCAGCCGTGATTTTGATGGCAGGCTTGCAGGGGGCGGGTAAAACCACCACCACTGGCAAGCTGGCCAAGTGGCTGTCCGAAGGCAACCACGTCCAGCAGGGCCGCAAAACCGGCCGCAAAAAGGTCCTGGTGGTCAGTGCCGATGTCTACCGCCCGGCAGCCATCGATCAGCTCAAAACCGTGGCGGCGCAAGTGGGGGTCGATTTTCTGCCCTCCGATCCTTCGCAAAAGCCGGCCGATATTGCGCACAACGCCCTGGATTACGCCAAGCGCCATCATTACGATGTCCTGATTGTCGATACCGCAGGTCGTCTGGGTATCGATCAGGTCATGATGGACGAGATCCGTCAGTTGCACAGCCAGCTTGATCCCATCGAAACGCTCTTCGTTGTGGACGCGATGCAAGGCCAGGATGCGGTCAATGTTGCCAAGGCGTTTTCTGATGCCTTGCCCCTGACAGGCGTGGTGATGACCAAGCTGGACGGTGACGCCCGCGGGGGTGCTGCACTGTCCGTGCGGCAAATCACTGGCAAACCGCTTAAGTTTGTGGGGGTTTCCGAAAAACTCGACGGCCTCGAGCCTTTTCACCCCGAGCGCATGGCACAGCGCGTCTTGGGCATGGGTGATATTGTCTCGTTGGTTGAGCAAGCGCAGAAAAATATCGATATTGCCGAGGCTCAAAAGCTGGCGGCACGGCTTAAGTCTGGTAATCGCTTTGATCTCAACGATTTTCGCGACCAGCTCCAACAAGTCAAGAAAATGGGCGACATGGGTTCTTTGCTCGAAAAACTCCCGGCACAGTTTGCCCAGGCAGCCTCCCAGGTGCAAGGCGGGCAGGCCGAGAAACAACTGGCACGTACCGAAGGCATCCTCAATTCCATGACACCGCTTGAGCGGGCCAAACCCGAACTCATCAAGGCCTCACGCAAGCGCCGCATTGCCGCAGGGTCGGGGGTGCCGGTTCAGGAAGTCAACCGCATGCTCAAGCAGTTCGAGCAAATGCAGGGCATGATGAAGCAGATGAAAAAAGGTGGCATGGCCAAAATGATGCGTGCCATGGGCGGCATGAAAGGCCTGGGCGGCATGATGGGTAAAGGCGGCTTTCGATAAAGCCAGCTTTCAGTAAAGCCGGTTTGCGGCTTAGCCGCCGCCCACCGCCACCACGATTTCAAGCTGGTCGCCCTCGGCCAGCTGCGTTTTTCCGTGCAGGCTTTTGGGGACAATATCGCCATTGCGTTCTACCGCAATCCGCTTGTCCTGATAGCCCAGGTGCTGCAGCAGGTTCAGTATTGTCCAGGCGGCTTCGATCTGGGTGGCTTTGCCATTGAGTTTGATCGTTATGCTCATAAAGAAACCTCGAGGCCGGGTTGCCGGATGCGTATTGCCGCATCCGGTGGGCCTATAAAAAACGGGTGTGTTTGGCTGGCTAGGCAAACTGGTCTGTGGCTGCCAGCAATTGCTTGAGGATACCCGGTTCATCAAAGGCGTGGCCAGCGTCGGGTACCAGATGAAAACCAGCTTGTGGCCAGGCCTGGTGCAAATCCCAGGCTGATCGAGTGGGTGTGCAGGCGTCGTAGCGGCCTTGCACGATCACTCCCGGGATATCGGCCAGTTTGTGGGCGTCGCGCAAGAGCTGGCCTTCTTCCATGAAGCCACGGTGCACGAAATAGTGGTTTTCGATCCGGGCAAAGGCCAATGCAGAGGCGTCTGCAGCATGGGCCTGCACGTGCTCGGGGTTGGGCAACAGGCTGATGGTGTGGCTTTCCCATTGGGTCCAGGCATGCGCGGCGGCCAGTTGCATTGCGGTATCGGTGCCTGTAAGGCGGCGGTGGTAGGCCTGAATCAGGTCGTCGCGCTCAGCTTGCGGGATTGGCGCCAGGTAGGACTCCCAGATATCCGGAAACAGCCAGGAAGCACCTTCTTGGTAAAACCAGCGCAATTCGGCCAGGCGCAGCAGAAATATCCCGCGCACAATCAAGGCCTTGACGTGTTGCGGATGCGTCTCGGCATAGGCCAGTGCCAGTGTAGAACCCCAGGATCCGCCGAACACCACGGCCTGATCTGCTTGCAGAATCTCTGTGCGCAGCCGCTCGATGTCGGCCACCAAGTCCCAGGTGGTGTTGTGGTCCAGGCAAGCCGAAGGCAAGGACCGGCCGCACCCGCGTTGGTCAAACAGCAAGACCTTGTACCGTTGTGGATCAAACACCCGCCGGTGAGTGGGCGAGCAGCCCGCACCTGGGCCGCCATGCAAAAAAATGGCTGGCGTGCCATTGGGGTTACCGCATAGCTCCCAGTACACCTGGTGGCCGTATCCTACGTCCAGAAAGCCATGTGCGTAGGGTTCGATCTCCGGATACATTTATAAAGCCTCGGTTGAGTGAGTGTCTGTTGTGGCAGGCCGCCGGGTAAAGATCAAATCCCACACCCCGTGTCCAAGCCGCAGCCCACGATTTTCGAACTTGGTGAGCGGACGGTAATCGGGGCGCGGTGCATAACCTGGATACTGATTGGCCAGCATCGGCTCGGCCGACAGCACCTCCAGCATTTGTCCTGCGTAGTGTTCCCAATCGGTGGCGCAGTGCAGATAGCCACCCGGTGCCAGGCGGCTGACCAGCAGGCGCACAAAATCCGGCTGGATCAGGCGGCGCTTATGGTGACGTTTCTTGGGCCAGGGATCAGGAAAATAAATATGTGCACCTGCCAGTGAGGCGGGCGCAATCATGTCGCGCAACACCTCGACGGCATCGTGCTGGATGATGCGGATATTCGGGATTTCGTGATCGTGGATGCGTCGCAGCAGCGCGCCAACCCCTGCATTGAAAACCTCCACCCCCAGGAAGTTGTCTTCCGGCCGGGCCTGGGCAATCTGCTGGGTGGTTTCACCCATGCCAAAGCCAATCTCCAGGATGGTGGGTGCCAACCGCCCAAAGGTGGCGGTCAGATCCAGTGGTGTGCTTTGATAGGAAACCGACCACAGCGGGAGCCATTGCGCGATGGCGTGCTCCTGGCTGGGCGTGATGTGGGCCCGGCGATGAACGAAGCTGCGGATATGGGTGCTGCCCGAGGGTGCCTGGGTGGTGACAATCGGTGGTGGGGATTTTGGCGAATTCAAAATGAGGTAAACTACGGGGCTTCAGGGATTTTGCTGGTGTTTCATTTTACCCGTAAATCCCTGTATGTCAGTCGAGCCTCTCGATTGCGGGTGTAGTTCAATGGTAGAACGGCGGCTTCCCAAGCCTCAAGCGTGGGTTCGATTCCCATCACCCGCTCCAAGTAGCGCTCCATACCCGGTTTGTCACATTGGGAAGTTCTCCCAAGTTATTGAATTTCAATGATATTTTTTCATTCCTGGCGCTTTCGGGATTGGAAAAATGCCTCTCTAGTGCCCCCATTTCGGTACATTTGTCTTCCAGGGGCCGAGCCTGTCGGTCACCTCAGCTTTATACAGACCATTGATGGTCTCAGCCAGCGCGTTGTCGTAAGCGTCATCAGGGCCTTCTGGCCGTCTGTATAGTAGATTCGAGGTCGCTGCTTCATCTGCAACACTCCTTCTGCTCACGCAGCTGCTAGTATGTTGCATCCACCGGTTGAATCCGCAGCCGAAAGTAGCCATCCGTATGGCTGCTTTCCTCCTATGCTTCGTGCGCCAAGAAGGCCCCTGCGGTCAAATCAATGTCCGCACTGCTAATACGCATCCGGCGAGCAGCATCCTGCCAACGATCGACAACCATGACTACCTCATCCACAATTTGCCGGGCCTGCACATCGTCCAGCCCATAAAATGCGGCCGTGCTGAGGACAGTCTCCAGGCTGGGTCGATTGTCGACGTCGTCAATATTCAAGACATGCTCTGCCTTGTCGATATTCGGATTGACGTCAAAAGCGGGCGCGAGTCTCCATCCGGTCTCGCCAAGCACGAATCCGTGATTGCGAAGGTGGTCGTCGCGGTTGCCGACCGCGACGTTGAACGCGAGGCGCCTAAATAGCTGTTCCAAGTCTGCATCGGCATGCTCGGCGTCGCCCTGAGCTCGAATGAACTGCGCCAATTTCAGATAGCTCGTGCCTTCACTTTGAGCCTTGTGAAGCAATGTCATTGCAGAGGCATAGAAGCGTCGCGAACCGTTGGCGCGATCGAAGCGTTGGACGCAGAAGGTATGGAAGTCGTTGTTTAGCTTGATGAGCTTCGCAGGCGGCACGTCTATCCCCGCTTTTTGAGCAAGTTGATGAACGATATATTCCCAAGCTCCGATGTCTCGCTCGTCATCGTGTGCAGGAAATTTTCCGATCCAGAGTGAACCATCGGCTTCGGTAAAGTTGGCTTTTGGTCTTGCGCCGCCCAGAGACGCGCCAGGTGCGACGAGCACGGCGAGCCATTTTCGTAGCGCATCTAGATCGTCGATACGCCGGTTGCTGAGCTGGTAGGCCACGGCTTCCAGCTCTCGCAGCGTCGTTACCGGTGGAGCCGCCATTTTTTCGTCGCCAAGAAACGCTTCCGTACCTGGCCGGCGAAAGCGCAGCGCGCCTTGGCGAGTGAGGTCTTGCACGCCGATCAGGAAATCCCAGGCGTACAGCGTACGAGGAGAGCGTTGCTCATCCTTTGCCTGCAGGGCCTCGCGCCGCTTCATCAGTGTTTGTCCCCATCGGTCTGGTGACGAGTCCAGGAAGACGCCGAAGTTGCCTAGCTCGGGCTTGGGAAAGAAAGGGTGTTCATCCAGAGAGAGGTCGGGGTCCAGTGCGAAGGCGCGGGGGTCTTGTAGCCAATCGCGTTCGTAATGGAAGCGGATCTGGCCGCGATCATGGGCGAGCGTGCCGACTTGGCGTGCAGGGCCGAGATCGTCATCCAACCAGACTTCCAGGGTGTTGTCCCGCGCGCTCATGTCGATTCCTCGCTGTTTGGGGCTGACGAGGGTTTGGTCGCTTTGGCACGGGTAGCCGTGCGGCGCTTGGGTGTTGGTTCAAGCGCTAGGTCCTGCAATTTACGACCAACCCTGTCGTCGGCTCCAAGTTGATTGAGGTCGTCCTCAAGACCAAGCACGGCCAGAACTCGAACATAGGATCCCAGCGTAGCTCCAGGATCACCCGCCTCAACCTTGTACAAGGTGGTCCTTGAAATTCCTGCGCGTTGCGCTACGACGGCATTGCTTAGCTTGCGTCGCTTACGGGCAAGGCGCAGCCGCTCTCCCAGAGCGGAAAGGAGACGCTGTTCTTGAGGGAAGACGATAGGCGGTTTGCGTGGCATGTTCGCTATTATGGTCTATATAAATGTAATTTGTCCATAATAGCGTGAAATAAAAATTTTTGTGTCAGCGCCTAAGAAGAGTGAACAGCAGCCGCCCCACACTGTAGGCGTTGTGTGTCAATAAAATCCGGCACAACAGATCGATGCATCGCTAGGTAGAGTCAGACATAAAGAGCGCCTACATATTAGAAACCGCTACGGGATTGGGATCTTGCATTTTCTTCCAGATATTAATTCTTGAAATGAGAACGATTCACGTTTAGAATTCCCCCATTTGCCCAGGGGCCAATGCCTGGGTGTGGTTATTGGGGAAGCGTGAAATGGGAACAACAAATACACAGGCGGCGCGTGTTAGGAAACCGTCCAAACGCCTCATCTCTCTTGCCTGGCAGTGTGCGGAGGCGACATGCTGAAGCCAAACTGCTTGCCGGTATTCCGGGATATTGCTGTTGCAGGGTGGTGTGTGGCATTTATGCTGTCGCCTGCTCATGCACAGACCACCAATGTGAGCGCTTCGCCCGGTGGCGAGGACACATCGGTTGTCTCAGAATTGGATTCGGTCACGGTTGTTGGCACGATTGGCGATTTACAGAGCCTGGATTTCTATGCACCGAACTCCAGTGCCGTAATCAGCAGTCAGGATGTACAGGCGCTGGGCGCCCGTAAGCTTGACCAGGCTCTGCAATATCAGTCGGGCATCTTGAGCGAGCCCTTTGGTCCAGACAACAAGGCGGAATGGTTCAAGATCCGGGGGTTCGATGCATCAGTCTCGCTGGACGGCACGCCCACCACACCCAATGGCTACTTTGTCTGGAAGCCGGAAGTGTTTGGGCTGGAGTTCGTCGAGGTGCTCAAGGGGCCCAGCTCGCTGCTGTATGGTGCCTCAGAAACAGGGGGTGTGGTCAACCTGGTAACTAAACGGCCCCATAAGACAGAATCTCTGGAAATGAGCCTGGAAGGCGGTACGGGGGAGCGTGCAGGCTTGAGCCTGGATTACAACGGGATTGCCAACGAAGAGGGCAATATCTATTACCGGGTTGTTGCGCAGGCGCGCCGTGAAAACGGCATGCAGTACGACACGCGCATGAAGAGCTACTATCTGGCGCCCAGCATGACGTTCGATTTCAGTGATCACACCTCGCTGACATTGCTCACCAGCATCCAGCATGAAGACGGGATTCCCACCAATGGGTTTCTCTCTGGCTACGGCACAATCATTGATACCCCCTATGGCATGATCGACCGTCGACGGAATGCCGGCGAACCCGATTTTGATCAGCTCAAGCGCACGCAGGTAACAGCCGGCTGGTTGTTTCGCCATCGGTTCTCGGGTGATTGGACGTTCACGCAGAACTACAAGTTCTCGCGCCTGAGCGTGGATCAGCATAATGTGTTTGCTTATGGATCCGATAATAATCGCGCGCTGCTGCGTGGCTACACTTATACAAAGGGCAGCACACGGAACAACTATATTGATAACCGCCTATCGGGAAAAATCCGTCTGGGCGACTCTGTAGAGCTGCTGCCTGTCGTTGGTTTTGATTACCTGAAATCCGACACAAGTGGTCAGAATAACGGTTTTGGTTTGGCTCCAAACCTGGATATGTTTTCGCCCGTCTACGGAAAACCGTTTGCGGTGACGTCAACGCCCTACGATCTGGATACCAAACAACTTGGCGTGTATGCGTCCACCCAGTTGCGCGTGGGGTCGCATTGGAATTTCAATGCCGGGCTGCGACACGACAGTGCCCAAGGCAGTGGCATGTCCGGCGGGGCCGATGCGGGCTACTCTGCCAGTCACAATAGCGTCAATGTGGGCATGATGTACATCAGCGACTTCGGTGTTTCGCCTTATGTCAGCTATTCAGAGTCCTTTAAACCGCAGCCTGGCGTAGACGCGTATGGGAGTGCTTACCTGCCGTTTGTGGGCAAGCAAAAGGAAGTGGGTCTTAAGCTGGAGCCAGGTTGGCTGGATGGCACTGTCACGCTGGCGTATTTCGATATCGAGCAGAAAAATGCGCTGGTCGCCGATGCTTCCAATATCCAGACGCAGAGCGGCAAGCGCACCAACAAGGGCGTGGAACTGCAGGGCGACTTCCGTATCGGGCCAAGCACGGCGGTGAAAGTGGCTTACACCTATAACCATTCCCGTCAGGACATCGATGGTGGCAAGACCATCCGTACGCCGCTTATCCCCAGAAACCAGGCAAGCCTCTGGGTCAGCCATCAGCTCAATCTGCCGCATGGCAGTGGTCTGACAGTGGCTGCCGGTGTACGCTATAACGGCCCAACCGAGGATCAGCACTATTACTCTGGCATCACTATTCCTGGCTATACCATTTTCGATATGATGGCCCGCTATCAGATTGATCGCCGTTGGGCATTGCAGATCAATGCGCGCAATCTGACTGACAAGACCTATGTCAGTGGTTGCGACTTCTATTGCTACTATGGCAGCGGCAGGGTAGTGGATGCCCAGCTTCAGTATCAATGGAAATAAGCGGTTATGTAGCAGCCGACGTCCCTGCGACAGCGCCGGTCGAATGGACAATTCGAGGGCTCTTCACGGTGGCGTTCCTGGGGATTGCCGCTGGGCTGCAGTTGGTGGATTTCGGGCTGCAGGCCGTGTCGCTCTCGGCCATTCAGCAAAGTTTCCAGGTCAGTGATGCCGCGATTGGGGCGCTGCAAGGGCTGGCGGGTGTGCTGGTGGGCAGTGCCCTGGCTATTCCGCTGGCGCGTTTTGGTGATCAGATCTCACGCAAACGCATGCTGTTGTGCCTGGTTGTCGTGTCTTCGATATTGATGGCCATGAGTGGCCTGGCACCAAATTTCCCTGTTTTCTTCCTGGGGCGATCGACGGCGGGGATCGCTGAGTTTGCGATGGTACCGTTGGTGTATTCGATGATTCCCGATCTGGCGCCCGAACACCACCGGGTTGCCGCAAACCTGAGCTTTGCCGCACTGATGGCGGCAGGCGCAAGCGGCGGCTTTTATTTCAGTGGTGCCCTTCTGGCGACAGCCAGCGATTTCTTCGCTGGATCGATGGAGCCCTGGCGCAAGGGGTTCATGCTGCTTTCATTGGCAGGCCTGCCCTTGTTGCTGCTGGGCACGATAACGGTTGATCCGCCTCGGCTGGCTGCGGTGGGCGATACGATGGCTGGGTTGAGCCTGCGTCGTTTTCTGATGCGGCGCTGGCGGGCAATCGGGCTGTTTGTGGGTGTGGCGGGCTGTCTGATGATCGCCGTCCAGGCACTCAACCAGTTGCTGACCCTCGCGTTGGAGCGCCGTTTTGATGCTGAGCCCGCCCATATCGGCTACGCCATCGGCATCATCCTATTGGTGACGAGTGTGGGATGCCTGCCTGTGGCTGGCTTTCTGGACAGATTGATGGAGCGTCATTTTGGACGGGCGGTTCGGCCTCTGATCATGGGCCTGTCGGCCATTCTCGCCTTGCCCGCCATTTTTTGGATGAATACGGTGCAGACACTGGATGGGGCCTTCGTCGTGGCGGGTGTCTTCTTGTTCATGACATGCACCGCTAATGCACTGGTGCCCACCATGCTGCAGGACCTGGCGCCGCCCTCGCTGCGGGCCCGCATCTTCGCCCTGTGGAGTTTTGTGGTTTCGGTTTTCTGTGCCACGGGGCCTTTGCTGGCCGGTACGCTTTCAGATTGGCTATTTGACCAGCATCTGCTTGAGGCAATCATTGCAGTGGCTGTTCCTGCGCTGGCACTCTCCGCGATCTGTGCAGCAGGATCGTTTTTGCAGGGCTTGCGCGCACGCCGACTGCAGTTGGTTTCTTCCGTCTGACGTGCCTGCTGGGCAGGCTTACCGCGATCAGTGAGGGGTAAGCCCGGCGCAGCGGCAGGCGAAGGCCCAAAACAGGGCGGCAGAGGCGAATGCCTGATCTTGGTCGTCACTTTCCTGGTGGCCGCTGTCCGGATTCAAAACCAATATTGCGGGTTGGTCTCCGGTTGCCCGATGGCGGATGTTGGCAATCAGTTTGGCAGGCTCCCAGTAGGGGACACGATCGTCTTTCAGGCCCGCCGTGCACAATAATGGCGGGTAGTGCGCTTCCAGGACATTCTCGTAGGGCGAGATGGCGGCAATACTGTCGTAGGCGTGCGGATCGGCCAGGGGATCGCCCCAGTCGGGTCGCAGCAGCGGCACCAGCGGGTGGTCGGCGTCGCTAAGCGTATTGAGCATATCGACAAAGGGCACCTGGGCAATGGCGCCGGCCCATAGTTCGGGTTCCAGGTTCATGGCGCCGCAAACCAGCAGCCCTCCGGCAGACACGCCCTGGGCGACGATCCGGCCGGGCGCGGCATAGCCGATGTCCAGCAGGTGGTGCGCGCAGGCGATGAAGTCGGTTATGGAGTTGCGTTTCTTTTCGCGGCAGCCGTCCTGATACCAATGCCAGCCTTTTTCCGAGCCGCCACGCACATGCGCGATGGCGTAGCGAAACCCGGCATCCACCAGTACGGCGGCAGGCCAGGAAAATACAGGTTCGTGGGCAATGCCATAGGCGCCGTACCCGGTCAGGAGCACGGGCAATGCCGCATTGGCAGGCACATCCTTGCGCGACAGCACCGTCAGGGGGATCTGTGCACCATCAGGGGCTGTGGCATGGAGACGCTCGAGCCGGTAGGCCGAGGGGTCGAAGCGGCCCGGCGTCTCATCTCCGATAGCGTGGTAGTGCCCATCAAGCAGATCCATCTCCAGCCAGCGAGAGGGGTGGGCGGGTGTCTGGTGCGTGAAGCGTACCAGTCGGGTTTCATAGGCCTGCAAGGGCGCCAGGGCGATACTGTAGGCGGGCTCGTCAAACGCGATGGACGTCTCTTTTCCTTCCGGGTGCATCACTACCAGACGCTGCAGTGTTTGGTGTCGCTCAATACGAATGAGCGCATCGGCAAACGGATGAACAGCCAGCAGTGTGATCCCTGGGCGATGGGGTACCAGCTCTGTCTGGATTGAGTAGTCTTGCAGGTTTACTTCGAGCAGCTTGCGATCGAAGGCGCCCTCTGCGTTGGTGAGCATGAGCAAGCGGCCGTCCCACTCGTCCATCGTGTAATGAACTCCTCGCTTGCGGGGCTGCACCATGCGGGGCGGATCGCTTTCAGTCGCGGCTGCAATGAGGTGAACCTCGCTGGTATCAGGCCCTGCCAGGGTCAGCATCACAAAACCACCGGCGGCGCTGCGTGCGACCTGCATGAACATTGCTGGGTCGTGCTCCTCGTGCAGGAGGGTGGTGTCGCCACATTCTATGGACGTGCGGTACAGGCGCGTGGGGCGGCTGTGTGCGTCGCGCCAGATCCAGAACACGGATTGCGAGGAGGGTGAGAAGACCAAGCCGCCATAGCCGTAGGCATCGGATTCGACCAGCGTACGGATATCCCCTGTCATCGTGTCCAGCACGCAGATGCGATGGCGATCGTTTCCCACGAGATCCTCGGCCCAGGCGAAGTAGCGATCATCGGGGCTTGCCTGGTGGTCGGTTGCACGGTAGTACGCGTGGCCATGCGCGCGTTCGGCTTCGTCCAGGAGCGGTTGAGCCTGGCCTTGAGGAGGATGGCGGGAGAAGATGCGGTGCGATCCGCCGGTGGGCAGTTCACTGGTGTAGCGCCAGCTGTTGGCGGCCATGCTTGGCCTGGGTGGTGCGTTGCTTGTGGGTGCGCGATCCGTGAGGCGATCGAGAAACCACTGGATGTCAGCGTGCAGCGGGCCCAGGACCTCGGTTGCATAGGCCATCTCTGATTGCAGGTGGATGCGTAAAGCGGGAGGTAATCCGTCCAGTGTTCGAGAACCGGAGGGCGGGATGTATTTCATCCAGGCATAGGCATCCATCCGTGTGCGCCCGATCTGCGTGATCTCCTGGCTCTGGCGCGGTGCCTTTGGCGGGAGCACCGTTGAGAGATTGAATGAAGAGGTTCTTTTTGTCATGCGGATTATCGTGGATATTGCCTGGGTACTTGTGTCCCGCATTATCCCTGATGTCGCAGCAGGCGCAGGCCGTTGCCCACCACCAGCAGGCTGGCACCCACATCGGCAAACACCGCCATCCACATGGTGCCCAGCCCGATAACGGTCAGGGCTAAAAACACCCCTTTGATCAGTAGCGCCAGCGCGATGTTTTGCACCAGTATCCGGTGTGTGGCACGGGATAATCCGATAAACCAGGGGATCTTGCGTAGGTCGTCATCCATCAGTGCGACATCTGCGGTTTCGATGGCTGTATCGGTGCCCATGGCACCCATGGCGAAACCGATATCGGCCCGGGCCAGGGCAGGGGCGTCGTTGATGCCGTCGCCCACCATGCCCACGGGGCCATGGCTTTGGCTCAGTTGGGTAACCGCCTGCAGCTTGTCTTCGGGCAGCAGGTTGCCCTGTACTTGATCGATCCCCACTTGGGCGCCGATGGCGGCTGCCGTGTGGGCATTGTCACCGGACAACATTGCTGTGCGCACCCCCTGGGCATGCAGGCTTGCAATGGCGGTGGCACTCTCAGGTTTGACGGTGTCTGCCACGGCGTACAGGGCCAGCACCTGCTGGTTATCAGCCAGCATGACAACGGTTTTGCCCTGTTGTTCCAGGGCACCCAGGGTGGTTTCCAGTGCGGGTGAGCATAAACCTTGTTCGTGGATCAGACGATGATTGCCCAGCCAATAGGTTTGCAGCTCGGAGGTTGCGCGGGCACCGCGGCCAGGCAAGGCTGCAAATGAGGACACGGCGGGCAGGTTTTCTGCCGATAAGCCTTGCACCACAGCGCGAGAAACCGGGTGGTCAGACTGGCAGGCGATGCTTGCAGCCAGATCGATACATTGCTGTGCGGGCAGGGTGCCCAGTGTGTGCTGATCGGCCAGGACAGGCCGTCCGTGCGTCAGGGTGCCGGTTTTGTCCAGAGCAATCCAACGCAGCAGGCGCCCTTGTTCGAGATGGACGCCTCCCTTGATCAGCACCCCATGGCGTGCCGCTGCTGCCAGGCCGCTGACGATCGTGACCGGCGTGGAGATAACCAGTGCGCAGGGGCAGGCAATCACCAACATCACCAGGGCCTTGTAAATCCACTCGTACCAGCCCCCCAGGCCGAGCATCGGTGGCAACACCGCAATGGCCAATGCCAGAAGCACCACCAGCGGTGTGTACACGCGGGCAAAGCGGTCAACAAAACGCTGGGTGGGGGCCCGTGCCGATTGTGCCGTTTCGATCGCCCGGATGATGCGCGCCAGCGTGGAGTCGCCCGACACCGCCAGCACCCGAAACTCGAGCGTGCCTGTGCCATTGATGGTGCCGGCATACACGGAATCTCCGGCGCTTTTATCGACAGGCAGACTCTCGCCTGTGATGGGGGATTGGTCGACGGTGGATTGGCCTGACTCGATCTGGCCATCCAGGGCGATGCGCTCGCCCGGCCGCACACGAACCCGTGCGCCGGTTTGCACAGAGTCTGCTGGCGTGGTGTGCCAGCTGCCGTCTGTTTGCTGCACCAGCGCCTCATCGGGGCTTAGCCGCATCAGGCTCTGAACAGCGTTGCGTGCGCGATCCAGCGAGAGCGCTTCGATGCGCTCGGCCAGGGTGTAGAGCACCATCACCATGGCGGCTTCGGCCCATTGGCCCAGCAGCAACGCGCCTGTGACGGCAATGCTCATGAGGGCATTGATGTTCATCTGCCCGTTGCGCAGGGCTGTCCAGCCTTTGCGATAGGTGACCAGGCCGCAGCCCGCCACAGCCAGTACGGACAACATGGCGGATACCCACCAGGGGGTGTTCCACCAGTGTGCGGCTTCTGCAGCCAGAGCAGCCAGGCCCGACGCTGCCAATGGCCACCAGGGCTCGGGGGTTTCCGGTGTGGCAGGGCGCCCTTCGATGGCTTGTTCGGGTGTAAAGCCCAGGTTCCGGATGGCAGCCAGGACGGCATCCAGGGCATCTGGCGTGTGCACGACTGTCAGCACGCGATGAATAAGGTTGAATTCCAGCCGTTGCACCTGGGGGAGCTTGCCCAGCGCCTGACGGATCAAGGCTTCTTCGGTGGGGCAATCCATTTGCAGGATCCGCAACTGCGTGCGCAGTCCGTTTCCCTCGTGCGTGGGGGCCGCCAGCGTGTCGGCGCCCGCTTGGGGGCTGTGGGCGTGGTGAGGCCTGTGACAGCAGTTGGGCTCAGTGGGCTGGGCTGCGTGCGTGTGCGTGCAGGATGACATGGCAAATGCCTGTGATGCAGATTATGATGAGATTGAACACCCTGTAGTAACTACAAGGTCAAATCCCTCGAACTCTCAGCAGCAGGCACGCAAGTCATGAAGATCGGCGAACTCGCACAAGCCACAAATTGCCCCACGGAAACCATCCGTTTCTACGAAAAATCCGGCCTGTTGCCGGCGCCCGGGCGCACCCCGGGCAATTACCGTCAATATGGCGCTGCGCATCTCGATCGCCTGCGCTTTATTCGCAACTGCCGCAGCCTGGACATGGCCCATGACGAGATCCGGGCATTGCTGGGCATGATTGATCATCCGGCCCTCGATTGCGGGGATATCAACCAGTTGCTGGATGAGCACATTGCTCACGTACAGGTGCGTTTGCGTGAGCTTGAGGATTTGCGCGGGCAGTTGCTGCGGCTGCGTGGCCAGTGCCAGACCGAGCAGGCGGTGGACAGTTGCGGGATTGTGCAGGGCCTGTCGCGGATGCAAACCCCCGAGAAACCGCCGCATGCCACGCATTTATAGGTGCTACGGGTACCCGTGGATGGCTGCCTAAACCGGATCAAAGTGTGTCATGACATCCAGCACAGGCAGGTCGGCCATGACACGCTCACGGGCTGCCACCGCAATGGCATGGCCGGCCTCGATAGTCAGCTGGCCGTCCATTTCGATGTCTACCTCAACCCACACCATATCGCCCATTTTGCGTGTGCGCAGATCGTGGATGCCACGCACGCCCGGAGTGCCCAGAATGCGCTCGCGGATGGCCTGTTCAGTTTCATCGTCGACTGCACGATCGACTAGGTCGTTAAAGGCTTGCGATGAAAATTTCCAGCCCATGCGGATGATCATCAGGCCCACGATCAGGGCGGCCAGCGGGTCGGCCAGTGGCAGGCCGGCCAGGTTGGCGCCGATGCCCAATGCCACCACTAAAGAGGAGGCTGCGTCAGACCGCGCATGCCAGGCATTGGCCACCAGCATGGTAGAGCGCACTTTGCCCGCCACATACAGTAAATAGCGAAACAGCAGTTCTTTGGACAGCAGCGCCAGCAGTGCCACATAAAAAGCGGCGGCATGCACCACCGGGATGAGGTCGGGTGCCTGCAGGCGCTCGAAACTGCGCCATAGCATCCCGATCCCCACGACAGCCAGCAGTACGCCGATGCCCAGCGTGGCAGCAGTTTCAAAGCGCAAATGCCCATAGGGATGATCGGCATCCGGCGCCTTGCCGCTGTGCTTGTTGGCAAACAGCACAATGCCATCGGAGATCAGATCCGAGAGCGAATGGATGGCGTCCGCCACCAGGGCCTGGGATTGCGCAAAAATGCCAATCACCAGCTGGACAGCAGTGAGCAGCAAATTGACCCAGACGCTGACCCAGGTGCTGCGGCGCGCAGCAACCTGGCGCTCTGGGGTCTCTACTTGGACGGCAGAAGCGGGTGTCATGCCCGCAAGTATAAGGGCGGTCAGGTAAAGCTGCTGCAGTACACTGAAAACCTTGTCGGTCATACAGGATTGGCCCCAAATGCTGGTGCCCTCACCGCTTTTTTTCAGCCGCGTATGGCGCTTGATGCGTCGGTTTCCCTGGCATTGGCTGATTGCCATTCTGGTCGCCATCGATGGTTATCTGTTTCTTGCGCCGTTGTGGCAGCTGATCGGTGGTCAGGGCCTGTTGCCGGCACTGCAGGTGCGTGATGGTGCCGGTGTATCGGCGTTTCTGGATTCCGGCGGCATCGGGCTGATGTCGCGCCTGATGCTTGGGATTGGAGTGCTGGTAATGGCTATCGGGCTGCTGTATCGCGCCCGAATCGCCTGGGCCATGAGCCTGGTACTCCTGGCGATGGTGGGCGGTTATTTTCTCTGGCGTGGCCAGAGCCATATCGACCTGTTGGTGTATACGGGGGTGCTGGTCGCCCTGCTGGGGGCTTATTGGCGTCAGTTCGATCGTACCAGCCTGGCAGCGGGCAGCCTGTTCGCCGTCCTTAGCGTGGTCAGCCTGTTGGTATATGCCGTGTTGGGTGTGCTGTATCTGGGTGATCAGTTTGCGCCACCCATCCACGACCCCGTCACCGCCCTGTATTTCTCGATTGTGTCGATGTCCACGGTAGGTTATGGCGACATCAGCCCCCATACCGATGCGGCACGCCTGTTTACAGTATCCATCATTATTTTTGGGATCACGGTGTTTGCCACCTCCGTCAGTGCCGTCGTGGTGCCCATGATTGGTGGCAATATCAAACGCTTGATGCACGGGAGAATGACGCACGCCATGCGAAAAAATCACATTATTCTGGCTGGGGTCAGCCCATTGGCCCAAAGCCTGTATGAGGCGCTGCTTCAGCGTGGGCACGAGGTGACGGTGATTGTCCCTTCTTCCGAGGGCCATCCCTATCCTGAAGGTGCGGATATCCTCGAAGGCGATGCATCCGAAACCAGCGTGCTGCAGCAGGCCGGGGCGGCTCAGGCCCGCTATATCCTGGCCTTGCGTCAGGATGATTCGGAAAACGCCTTTATTGTGCTGGCTGGCCGTGAGGCGGGTGGCAGCGACACCCGCCTGGTGGCATTGGTCAATTCGCCCATGCATCTCTCCAAGATACAGCGGGTCAATCCGGATATGCTGATTTCGCTGCAGGCCTTGGGCAGTGAAATTCTGGCACGCACGCTAAGCGGCGAGCCCATCGACGAGACGCTGGTGACGCGCCTGCTGTTTGGCGAGAAAACCCCCAATATCACCTGATCAGGCCAGGCAGCCGCTGCCCGTTAGGATGCGCGGATGGCCCCCTCTGGCGCTTAGTGAATCCGCATGCCTGGCTGGGCACCCTCCCAGGGCTCAAGCACATAGATGCCCGGATGCGCGGATTCGTCTGCGTGGCTGGCAGCCAGCACCATGCCTTCGGAGACGCCAAAGCGCATCTTGCGCGGGGCCAGGTTGGCCACCACCACGGTCAGTTTGCCGGCCAGGTCGGCGGGCTGATACATCGATTTGATACCCGAAAACACCTGACGCAGACGGCCTTCGCCTACATCCAGAGAAAGGCGCAGCAGCTTATCCGAACCCTCTACGGCAGTGCACTCGACAATCCGGGCGATGCGTAGATCGATCCGGCCGAAGTCCTTAATGTCGATGGTGTCGGCGATGGGTTCGCCGCCGGGCTGAACCACGGGCTCTGCCGGCGGCTCGAACAGGGCATCCAGCTGGGCAGGGTCGACACGCTGCATCAGGTGCTTGAACGCGGCAATCCGGGTAGGCAGTTGATCGGCATCCGACCACACATAGCTGCGTGCATGGCCAAAGAGCTCGTGGGCCACCCGGTGCGTAAGCGCCGGCAAGACGGGCGAGAGCATCACCGACAACGCCTGGAAACCAGCCAATGCCCGTGAGCAGACGTCCTGCAAGGCTGCTTTTTGGGCATCGTCGGCCTGAGCCAGGCCTTTGGCCAGCACCCAGGGTTGGGCGGCATCAAATGCCTGGTTGATTTTGTCGGCCAAAGCCATGATGCGCCGGATGGCGCGGCCATAATCGCGGGCTTCGAAGTCGGCCTGAACTGCGCTGGTGCATTGACGCAATTCGGCCTGCAGCTCGAGGGTGTCTCCTGCATAACCCAGCGCGCCATCAAAGTGCCGCGTGATGAAGGTGGCTGCGCGGCTGGCAATATTGACGTACTTGCCGATGAGGTCGCTGTTGACGCGGGCGATGAAATCATCCGGATTGAAGTCGAGGTCTTCGACGTGGGCATTGAGCTTGGCCGCAATGTAGTAGCGCAGCCATTCGGCGTCCATGCCAATATCCAGATAGCGCAGCGGTGAGATCCCCGTGCCGCGGCTTTTGGACATTTTTTCGCCGCTTACCGTGATAAACCCGTGCACGTGCAGCATGTCGGGTACCTTTCGGCCCGAAAACTTGAGCATGGCAGGCCAAAACAGGGCGTGAAAATACACGATGTCCTTGCCGATAAAGTGCACTTGCTCGGTGTCGGCATCCGGCGACAGCAGCTGTTCGTAATCCAGGCCCTGCTTCTGGCAGTAGGCCTTGAGAGACGCCAGATATCCAACCGGCGCATCCAGCCACACATAAAAATATTTGCCCGGTGCGTCCGGGATCGGGATGCCAAAGTAGGGCTCGTCGCGTGAAATATCCCAGTCGGCCAGATTGGCTTCGGCGCCCTCTGCGGTGCCCAGCCATTCGCGGGTTTTGCCCAACACTTCGCTTTGCAGCCGTGCGGTGCCGTCCTGCCGGCGGCCGGTGGTCCATTCTTGCAGGAAAGCCACACAACGGGGATCGGACAGCCGAAAGAAAAAATGCTCGGAGCTGCGCAACACCGGGCGTGCCCGGGTAAGCGTCGAATAAGGCTCGATGAGCTCGGTGGGGCTATACACGGCCCCGCAGGATTCGCAGGAATCCCCGTATTGGTCTTTGGTGTGGCAGCGCGGGCATTCGCCTTTGATGTAGCGGTCGGGCAAAAACATGCCCTTGACGGGGTCGTAAAACTGCTCGATTTCGCGGCTGTTGATAAAGCCTGCAGCCTTTAGTGCGCGGTAGATATCCTGGGACAGCGCGATGTTCTCGGCAGAGTCGGTGCTGTGCCAGTGGTCGAAGCGGACATGGAATCCATTGAGGTATTTTGGGCGCTCGGAGGCGTAGCGGGCCACCAGGGCTTGCGGCGTGATGCCCTCGGCTTCGGCCTTGAGCATGATAGGTGCCCCATGGGCATCGTCTGCGCCCACAAAGTGCACGGTGTGTCCCGCCATGCGCATGGCCCGTACCCAGGTATCAGCCTGGATGTATTCCATGATGTGGCCAATGTGGAAAGAGCCATTGGCATAGGGCAGGGCAGTGGTAACAAATAGGGTGCGCGGCATGGCGGGCGGGCTGACTAGGGAAAAACACTGATTCTATCAGCCCGCCAGAGATCACGGGATCTCGCGCATTTCGATGTCGGTGACATCCTGACGGCGAGCCGTTGGGGCCTCTGCGGACCATCGGCTGGATCGGTTGGGCATGGGCGGGCGCCGGCGCTCGGCCCAGTAGGCCTTGACGCCGAAGGGGCGCCCTTGCAGGCGCGCCACAATGTACAGCACTGCGATGGCCAGTAGTGTAGATGCCATGAAAATCATGGCCATGATCAGGCCAAAGAAGGCCAGAACCAGAAACAGGGCGGCTCGCAGGGTTTGCTGGATGATGTTCATATGAATAAGACCTCTGTGGCCGAAAAAAGTTGCAGGGGATGGCGGCATGCGGGCCAACCCCGGTTGGTAATGATCATATCGGGGTCAATCCGCAGATTTCCAGGGGAATCCGCTATGCTTGTGGTTTCGATTGTTTTCATTGGGACGATTCATGAGCACCCCCCAGGAAATCCGCACGGTTTTATCGCGGGTCATTAACCCGGATACCCGAAAATCTCTGGCTGTCACAGAGGCCGATCTACAAATCCGGCCTGCCGGACAAGCCTTTGATATCACTGTAACGCTGGGCTACCCAGTATTCAACGGTGAGCCTGCCTTGCGCGAAGCTATCGGTCAAGCCCTGTCAGCCGCGGGGGTAACCCTTGGCCAGCTGGATTTCCAGTCGCGCATTGATACGCATGCCGTGCAGCGGGGCTTGCGTCCGCTGGATACGGTGCGCAATATCATTGCCGTGGCATCCGGCAAGGGCGGAGTAGGTAAAAGTACCACGGCCGTCAATCTGGCACTTGCCCTGCACGCACAGGGGGCCCGTGTGGGCTTGCTCGACGCGGATATTTACGGTCCAAGCGTGCCTATCATGCTGGGCTTGTCGGGCAAGCCCAAAAGCGCCGACGGCAAAAGCATGGAACCCATGGTTGGCCACGGTCTGCAAAGCAACTCCATCGGCTTCTTGATGGATGACGAGGCGCCGGCCATCTGGCGTGGCCCCATGGTTACCCAGGCGCTAACCCAGCTGCTTTCGCTTACCAAATGGAACGATCTGGATTATTTGATTGTGGACATGCCTCCCGGAACAGGCGATATTGCCCTTACCATGGCGCAAAAGGTGCCCTTGACGGGCGCCATCATCGTCACCACACCGCAAGATCTTGCCTTGGCCGATGCGCGCAAGGGTTTGATCATGTTCCAGAAAGTGGATGTTCCTGTGTTGGGGATCGTAGAAAACATGTCTGTGCACGTGTGCTCCAATTGCGGGCACACCGAGCCCATCTTCGGGCAGGATGGCGGCCGTCAACTGGCAGCCACCTATCATCTGCCGTGGCTGGGTGGTTTGCCGCTGCAAATCGACATTCGCCAGGAAACCGATTCGGGTCGTCCCAGCGTAGTGGCATCGCCAGATGGCACGGCAGCAGGCCTGTACCACGAGATCGCCCACCGGCTGGCGGTTCATGTGGCGGGGCAGCCGCTGGATGATTCCAAAACCCGGCCCCAGGTTGTGGCCCGCAAAGTTTAATGCGGATACGGCGTGCCCTGATATCGGCATGCCAGCGTGTGCTGGCAAACTGCAGGCCAGGTAGTCGATGGGCAGCCACAAATATATTGTGGGCACCGAACGCGGCTGCTTGCAGCGCGCTGGCCTGTTTGCTGGCCAGCCCCTTCGCCCTGGCCGCACCGCCACAAGTCATCATCGATCCCGGCAGTTCGCCGCCCAAGGTGTTACAGGCAATTACCGATGCAGTGGGCGCCATTACCCGCCTGGCCGACGACCAAGACCTGCGCGAGGTCTCGCGTTTGCGGCGCCGTGCCTGGGATGCAGCGCACGCCGCCTTGCAGACGCAAGGCTATTTTGATGCCAAGGTGACCCTGGATGTCACCGAAGGGCCGCCTGGGCAAGGCGAGTTCTGGGACATCACGATTGATCCCGGCATACGCACCCGGGTGCGTCAGCTGGGCTTAAGCTTTAAGGGTGCCATTGCTACGCCTGCCTACCAGGGGCGGCGTGATGCCTTGCGCTCGGATTGGCTGCTCAAGCCCGGGATGCCATTCATCAACGACGATTGGCACGATGCCAAGGCAGGTTTGCTGCAGTCTGTGGCCGAGCAGGATTTTTACTTTGCCCGGCTTGATCCCACACAGGCAGTGGTCAATCCCGAGACCTCCCAGGCTGATCTGGCGGTCAATGTCGACAGTGGCCCTCCGGTAAAAATGGGCGAACTGCAGGTGCTGGGGCTAAAACGCGTACCTGAATCCCTGATCCGGCGCTATGTGCAATATCAGCCGGGCGACCCCTATAACCAGACCTTGCTGGAAGATTGGCAGCAATCTTTGCAGTCCACCACATTTTTTCGCGGGGCGTTTGTCACCATGGTCGATGGTGACGCCGATCCCACCTCCGCAGACGCTGATAAAACCAGCGATGAGACTATCCAGGATCAAAAAAGCAAGCCGCTGCCGCCCTCCGAAACCGAGCCGGTCACCTTACCTGTGCGGGTACGGGTAACCGAGGCGCCGGCGCGTTATGCCAGCGGGTCATTGGGGGCGGACAGTGATCACGGCGTGCGCGTTGAGGGGCTATACCGCCAGAATGTCGTCTTTGGGCTGCCTGTCTGGATAGAAACCGGTGCGGGGGTTGATCGCGACCGCCAGCGTGCCTTTTTTGATGTGCACCTGCCGCCAAGCCCCTCGGGCTATAACGACAGCTTTGGTGTTTTATATGATCACTCCGACATCGAAGGGCTGGAAACCAGCCGCTCCGGCCTGGGGTGGAGGCGCAACCAACTGCGCAAGGCGGCGGGCGACAGCCGTGTCGAATATGAAACCACCTTGGCGGGCTTGCTGGCCTACGACAAAACCCGTATCTCGGGGGCTTATAAATACGAAGTCCCCAGCTGGGCCGCCACCTGGCAGTGGCTGCGGCGTGACGTCAATAACAAATATGATCCGCGTGAAGGCAACCTGATCGAGTTTGGGGTCGGTGTGGGTACCACGCTGGATGATGGCCAACCGTTTTACCGCACCAGCCTGCGTGCGCAGCAATGGTGGACAATTGCTGATCGGGACGTGCTCACGGTTCGTGGTGAAATCGGCAAGGTGTGGTCGCACACCAATCGCCTGCCCCAGGATTTTTCCTGGCGCACCGGCGGCTCGCGCACCATACGTGGTTATCGCTATCAAAGTATCGGCCTGCAACGCGGCGACGCCGTGATCGGTGCACCGACACTGGGTGTGCTCAGTGTTGAATACACGCATTACTTTACCGAGGTGTTGGGGGCCAATGTGTTTGTAGATGCAGGGGATGCAGCGCCCGCCTTTGATCAGTTCGACTGGCACCTGGGTTATGGCGCCGGGCTGGCGGTGAGAACCCCGGCAGGCCCCTTCTTTGTCGATTTGGCTTGGGCACAAAAAGACCGGCGCTTGCGTCTGCAGTTTTCTTTGGGGATCGCGTTTTGAGCCGGCTGTTGCGCATGCGCCGTGCGCTGGCCCGGGGTCTGCGCATGTTTGGGCTTTGGGTTCTGCCGCCGCTGGTGCTGCTCTTGGCGCTGGCGGTGGGCCTGGTCTGGTGGTGTGCTGCCAGCACGTCGGGCACCCAGTGGCTACTGCGTACTGCCGTCGGGCAGCTGGACGGTCGGATCCATGGCGTGCGGGGTACTCTCAGCGAGGGCATTTATGTGGATGGCCTGCATATTGTGCTGCCGCAGGCCGACATCCGCGTCACTGGTTTGCACCTGAAGGTATTATGGCCCGAGCTTCTCAACCGCCGTTTGCATCTTAATGACCTTTCCGTGGTTCGTGTCGATGTGGTGACGCAAGCGTCAGATCCTGATGCAGCCCCTTCCGAACCATTCAAGATGCCGGCTTTGCCGCTTACCGTGCAGGTGGATCATTTGTCGTTGGGTGGTCTGGGTCTGCGCCTGGATGGTGCCGAGCTGCCTGTCCAGATCCTGGGGGTCTCCACCGCACTGACAATCAATGCAGACACTGCCAGCCTTGCCTTAAACCAGCTGCAGCTGGCCCATGGCAGCACGCTGGTATCGGCCAGTGGCAACCTTGCCTTGCGTGGCTTTGCCGCGCCCTGGCCCTTCGAACTCAATTTGCATGCGCGCGGCCAGGATCGCGCCGCGGGCTCGCCCGTGTGTGTGCGGGCTGCTCTGCAAGGCACCCGCACAGCCCCGGTTCAAGACAAGCAGGCGGCCTCTGTAAAAAACACAGTCACCCATACGGCCAAGGACGCACCGGCTGGCTCTGTTGCGGATGCCCCCGGCCAGACCCCCGGAGCGCCGGATTTCACGGGCCGACCCAGTTGCCAGCTGGATCTCGACCTGCAGCTGGCGGGCTCTCTGGATGCGATGCATTTGCAAGCCCGGGGTGAGGGCGAAGGCCTGTCATTGATGGCCGAGGCCGAGCTCCTGCCCTCCCAGGCGTTTCCGCTGGGTCGCAGCAAGGTGCATCTGGCCTTGTCCGAGAGCGAGGGCCTTGATCTTCAGGTGCTGCCTGGTGCGGCGGACAGCCAGGGCGTGCGGCCCGTGGACGTGCAGTTATCTGCCCGTGACCTTGTGCTGGATCCCTGGTTGCCCAGGGACGTGGGCGCGACACGGCTTAATCTCCAATCCACGGGAACACTGCACCTGACATCCACCCACCAGTTGAAAGATGTCTCTTTGTCTGTGGATGTGGGCAAGGGCAGTCGATGGAATGGCGAGCCTTTGTCCGGCCACGTGCGGCTGGGACAGTTGGGCCGTGCGCAGGGGGTACTGCTGGATCCCGCCACCGGCCCGCTGGACTGGCTCAGTTTGCGCGCGGACGACCTGGATCTGGCCCTGGATTTGGGGCCGGATCATCTGCGGCTATCCGGTGGTCTGGCTGCCGATCAGAGCAAACTGGTGGTGGACGCAAACATCCCGAAGCTGGCAGCCATCTGGCCTGGCTTGCCCGGCACGGGCCGCCTGAAGGTCGACACCTCGGGCTCTGTGGCCAAGCATCAGCTCACCTTGCAGGCACACTATCAGCCGCCTGATGCACAGGCCGATATCCCTGGCCGGGCCCCGGTGGATGTCCAGCTGAAAGTCCAGGGCGGCTGGCAGGCGGATGCCGGCTGGGCGGGGCAAGTGGCCAGCATCCAAATCGATCATGCCTCGGCCCGTCTGCGCACTGAGCGGCCTGTTGCCGTGCGGCTGGACCCCCATGGGCAGTGGCAGGTGGGCCAAGGGGTTGTTGATATTGCGCTCAAGGGTGAAATCCTCCTGAAACTGCAGCATCAGGAATCTGGTGGCTTGGCCGGGCAGTGGCACACACAGGGAAAAATCAATCCGCTGGTGATTACACCCAAGCGGATCAGTCAGTTGCAGGCGTGGCTGGGCCAGGCCAAGCGTGATCAGGGCGGTATCGAGACGGCATTGGCCAAACAGGCTGAAAATAGCCAGTTACGCATGGCGCTGGACTGGAACCTCAAGCAAGACAAGGCGCTCGAAGGTGCGATCCATCTGGTGCGTCTGGATGGCGATTTGCTGGTACCGGGCGACATCCCCATTCAGTTGGGGCTCGAGACTGCCCGGGCTGATCTCGTTATTCAGCCTGGCGGTGGTGGCAACAGCAAGGCGTCCATGGACGTGCAGGTGGCTACCCGCGATATGGGCAAGATGCGGATTCAGGCTGATACGCCCATCCGCCGCACCGCCAGTGGTGGTTTTGGCATCTCCATGCAAGACGAAAAGCACATCCACGTCCAGGCCGAGTCCGAAGATCTGGCATGGGTCAACCTCCTGCTGGACGGCTCCATGGAGATCGGCGGCACCGTCCATGCCGATATCCGCGGGCACAGCCTGCCTGGCGGGCGCTGGTCTTTTAGCGGCCCCTTGCGTGGCGAGAACATGAGTTTTCTGATGCTGGATCAGGGGATCCGCCTGATCCAGGGCACGCTGCAGGCGCATATGGACGGCACAAACGTGGTGCTGGATCAGCTGCGGTTTCCTGCGGTGCGCCGGGTAACCCCCAAAGAGTGGCGCACGGCAACATGGATCGCAGAGGATCCAGATGCGCAAAACGGCTACCTCAAGCTTAGCGGGCAATGGAGTTTGCTGGAGCAAACCGGCGCGGTACGGATACAGTTTCACCGCTACCCGCTCCTGCAGCGGGCGGATCGCTACGCGATGGTCAGTGGACAGTTGGATATCGATGCCACGTTGCCGCGTATCGGCCTTCAAGGCAAGATCGTGGCGGATGCTGGCTGGTTTGATCTGGACATGCTCAACAATATTCCGGCGCTCGACAGCGATGTCGTGATCCTGAAAGCCGGAGAAAAAGAAGCGCCCAAGCCAGCGGCGCCTTCGCTGGACATGCAGGCCAATCTGGAGATTGATCTTGGGCCGCGTTTTTATCTCACAGGTTATGGGCTGGATTCGGGCCTGGTGGGCAGCCTGCAGCTGCAATGGGCGCGGGACAAGCTGACAGCCCTGGGTGCCTTGCGCACGCGCGGTGGCGCGATCAACGCTTATGGTCAACATCTGCAATTGCGCCGTGGCCGGATTACGTTTCAGGGTGATATCGCCAATCCGGTACTGGATATCCGGGCCCTGCGCACCGATGTGGCGGTTCATGCGGGGGTGCAAGTGGTGGGTACCGCCCGTCGCCCACGCATCGACCTCATCTCCGAGCCCGATGTCAGCGAGACAGAAAAACTGACCTGGTTGCTGCTGGGGCATGGGCCTGATAATGGTGGAGCGGACATGTCTTTGCTATTGTCTGTGGGCAGTTCGTTTTTGTCCAAGGGCGAGCCCTTTTACAAGCGCTTTGGTTTGGACGAGCTCAGTATGCGCTCGGGCGAGCTAGGCAGCAGCGGCAGCATCTTGCCGGTAGAAAGTGTGGTTCGCAGCCTGGATACAGGAGCAAGCCCCATCGAGCAGCAATTTGTGCGGGCCAGCAAAACCTTGAGCACGGATCTCACCGCCAGCCTGGAGCAGGCCCTGGCACAAACCGGCACGGTGGCCCGCTTGAGTTATCGCCTGATGCGCGGGCTTCAGGCAGAGGTGACAGCCGGTACGGTCAGTGGTTTGGCATTGGTCTATCGCTGGTTCTCCATGGATTGATAAAATGACGCAATACTGAACAGAGGATGTCCATGAGCATCAAAAACGACCGTTGGATCCGCGGTGCGGCGCAAGCCGGCATGATCGAGCCTTTCGAGCCCGGGCAAGTGCGCTCCGTCAATGGCCAGAAGATTGTCAGCTATGGCACAAGCAGCTATGGCTATGATGTCCGCTGTGCCCGCGAATTCAAGATTTTTACCAACATCAATTCCTCGATTGTCGATCCCAAATCCTTTGATGCCGGGTCGTTTGTGGATTTTGAAGGCGATGTGTGCATTATTCCGCCCAATTCATTTGCATTAGCGCGTACAGTCGAATACTTCCGTATCCCGCGCAGCGTGCTTACCATTTGCCTGGGCAAAAGCACCTATGCGCGTTGTGGCATCATCGTCAACGTCACGCCCCTCGAGCCCGAATGGGAAGGCCATGTAACGCTCGAGTTTTCCAATACCACGCCCCTGCCGGCCAAAATTTATGCCGGCGAAGGCTGCGCCCAGATGCTGTTCTTCGAAAGCGACGAGGTTTGCGAAACCTCCTACGCCGATCGGGGTGGCAAATATCAGGGGCAACACGGGGTGACGCTGCCGCGCACCTGATCATTCACATTTAAAGCCCTGGCCAGGCATGTGCCAGGGCGGTTTCGGGCTGCGCAAGCATCCCACACGGTGGTTGCCATGAAATTTCGCTTTCCCATTGTCATCATCGACGAAGACTACCGGTCTGAAAATGCGTCGGGTTTTGGTATCCGTGCGTTGGCTTCGGCCATCGAAGCCGAGGGTGTCGAGGTGCTGGGGGTTACCAGTTACGGCGACCTCAGCTCGTTTGCGCAGCAGCAAAGCCGGGCCAGTGCCTTCATTTTGTCGATCGATGACGAGGAATTTGACGAAGACTCGCCCGAGGATGTGGCCAATGCCATCAAAAACCTGCGTACATTTATTGGCGAGCTGCGTTTTCGCAACGAAGACATTCCCATCTATCTGTATGGCGAAACCCGCACGTCGCAGCATATTCCCAACGATATCCTGCGCGAGCTGCATGGCTTTATTCACATGTTCGAGGACACCCCCGAGTTTGTGGCGCGCCATATCATTCGCGAAGCCCGCGCCTATCTGGATAGCCTGGCGCCGCCGTTTTTCCGCGAGTTGCTGGATTACGCCTCGGATGGCTCTTACTCGTGGCACTGCCCGGGGCACTCGGGGGGCGTGGCGTTTCTGAAAAGCCCGGTGGGGCAGATGTTCCACCAGTTTTTTGGTGAAAACATGCTGCGCGCCGACGTGTGCAACGCGGTAGACGAACTTGGCCAGTTGCTCGATCACACCGGCCCGGTGGCCGAGTCCGAGCGCAATGCCGCCCGCATCTTTCATGCGGATCACTGCTTCTTTGTCACCAATGGCACCTCCACTTCCAACAAGATTGTCTGGCACGCCAATGTGGCGGCCGGTGATGTGGTGGTGGTCGATCGCAACTGTCACAAGTCGATCCTGCATGCCATCACCATGACAGGTGCAATCCCTGTGTTTCTGCGGCCTACGCGTAATCACCTGGGCATCATCGGGCCCATTCCTCTCGAGGAATTCGACCCCGAAAACATTCGCAAAAAGATCGAGGCCAATCCGTTTGCCCGCGAGGCTGTCAACAAGCGTCCGCGCATTTTGTCGATTACGCAGAGCACGTATGACGGCGTCATCTACAACGTCGAGATGATCAAAGAAAAACTCGGCTCGGAGATCGACACCTTGCACTTTGATGAAGCCTGGCTGCCGCATGCCGCATTTCATGAGTTCTACGAGGACATGCACGCCATCGGGCCCAACCGTCCGCGCAGCCACGACACCATGATCTACGCCACGCACTCCACGCACAAGTTGCTGGCAGGGCTGTCGCAGGCCTCGCAAATCGTGGTGCAGGATGCTGAAACCCGCCACCTCGATCGCAATATCTTCAACGAAGCCTTTCTGATGCACACCTCCACATCGCCGCAGTACGCCATCATTGCGTCTTGCGACGTGGCTGCGGCCATGATGGAACCCCCCGGCGGCACCGCCCTGGTCGAAGAATCCATCCGTGAAGCACTGGATTTCCGCCGCGCCATGCGCAAGGTTGAGTCCGAATTCGGTAAAAACGACTGGTGGTTCAAAGTGTGGGGCCCCAACCGCTTGGTGGCAGACGGCATCGGTAACCGCGAAGACTGGATTCTGGGATCCGGCGACGAGTGGCATGGCTTTGGCGATCTCGCCGAAGGCTTCAACATGCTCGATCCCATCAAGGCCACCGTCGTCACACCGGGCCTGGATATCTCGGGCACTTTTGCCGAAAGCGGGATCCCGGCTGCACTGGTGTCACGCTATTTGGTCGAGCACGGTGTGGTGGTCGAAAAAACAGGCTTGTACTCGTTTTTCATTCTCTTCACCATTGGCATCACCAAAGGCCGCTGGAACACCCTGCTGACCGCCTTGCAACAGTTCAAGGACGACTACGATCGCAACCAGCCCCTGTGGCGCGTATTGCCCGAGTTCAGCCGCTCGCACAAGCGCTACGAGCACATGGGTTTGCGTGATCTCTGTCAGGAAATCCACGAAGCCTATCGCCTGTACGATTTTGCCCGCCTCACGACACGGGTGTATCTTAGCGACATGGTGCCGGCCATGCGTCCGGCCGATGCCTATGCCCATATGGCGCACCGTGAGGTTGAGCGCGTACCCGTCGGCCAACTGGAAGGCCGTGTCACCGGGGTGCTGCTCACGCCGTATCCGCCGGGCATCCCCTTGCTGATTCCGGGCGAGCGCTTCAACCGCGATATCGTCGATTATCTGGAGTTCACCCAGGCGTTCAATCAGCAGTTTCCTGGCTTTGAAACCGATGTCCATGGCCTGGGCTGCGAAACCGACGCCCAGGGCGAGCGCCATTACTACGTGGATTGCATCCGCGAAACCTCCTGATATGGCCTGCCGTGCGTTATAGTGAGTCCGGCGTGCCGGCAGGCGGGGCCGCATGAGCCGCGCCCCATTCGATGTTGCAGTGATTGGCGCCGGGGCCGCCGGCATGATGGCGGCTGCCGTAGCGGGCCAACGCGGCCTGCGCGTTGTGCTGGTCGATCACGCCAAGCGTCTGGCCGAAAAAATCCGCATCTCGGGGGGCGGACGCTGTAATTTCACCAATCTGGGGGCCGGCCCTGCTCAGTTCCTGTCGCGTAACCCAGATTTTTGCCGCTCGGCACTGCGGGGCTATGGGCCACAGGACTTTCTGGATCTGCTGCGCACGCATGGTGTGTCCTGGCACGAGAAACACCGCGGCCAGCTCTTTTGCGACGATTCCAGTGAATCCATCATCCAGTTGCTGCAACGCGAGTGCCAGCAAGGGCAGGTGGCCTGGCGCATGCCCTGCACCGTGCAGGCGGTTCACCGTGAAGCGGCTGCCTTCGTGCTGGATACGGATAGCGGCCCGATTGCCGCCACCCAGGTGGTGCTGGCCACTGGCGGCATGGCGATCCCCCAACTGGGAGCCACCGATTTCAGCCTGCGTGTTGCCCGCCAGTTTGGCTTGAAGATCGTCGAGCCGCGCCCGGCTTTGGTGCCGCTTACCTTTGATGTGGCGCACTGGCAGCCGTATGCGGCGCTCTCGGGCGTAGCCCTGGAGGTCTGCCTGTCTCACGAGATGCGCCCGGGCGCTAAAGACCTTGCGTTGCCTCCATCGGAAGACTCATCGCCAGTGGCTGCGCAAGATGGCAAGGCGGCGGGCAGGCGCTCGCAGGCGAACCGCAAGCATCGGCGGGGTTCCGCGCGGGCAGAGTTTCTGGAAGATCTGCTGTTTACCCATCGGGGCCTGTCCGGGCCCGGCATCCTGCAGATCTCCAGCTACTGGCAGCCGGGCGACCCCATCCGAGTCGATCTTGCCCCAGGTCAGGCCATGGGTGAGGCTTTGGTGGCCGCCAAATCGGGCAGCCGCCAAACCTTGCTGACGGCCCTGTCTGCCATCTGGCCCCGGCGTCTGGCAGAGGCCTGGCTGGCGCAAAGCGGTGCTGCTTGGGCGGGCAAGGCTGCAGCCACGGGCGGCGCGGGTTCCGGGGCAGATGCTGCCGGCAACCTGGGCAGCCTGGGCAGCCTGCGTCTTGCCGATGTGTCCGACCGCAATCTGCGCGCCCTGGGCGAAGGCATCCACGGCTGGACACTATGGCCCACCGGGACGGCGGGCTATAAAAAGGCCGAGGTCATGCGCGGTGGTGTGGATACTGCCGAGCTGGATCAACGCAGCCTGCAGGCGCAGCGCTGCCCTGGCTTGTACGTCATAGGCGAAGCGGTGGACGTCACTGGCTGGTTGGGGGGATACAACTTTCAGTGGGCCTGGGCGTCCGGGGTGGCCTGCGGGCGCGCACTCGTATCTGGTGCTGTCCAGGCATAAGAAGACGCTGCGCTGGTCGTAGGGGCGGCATGCGGCCGCGCTAGAATCAACGGCATCTGCTTTTCAGGATCTGCCATGAACGCTTCCGCCGCTACTCCCACCACTTCGCGTCAAAAACCGCTGGCGGGTATCCGCGTATTAGAGCTCGGCCAGCTGATTGCCGGGCCCTTTGCCGCCAAGATGCTGGGCGAGTTCGGCGCTGAAATCATCAAGGTTGAGCCCCCCGGGCAGGGTGACCCCTTGCGCAACTGGCGCTTGCTGCATGAGGGCACCTCTGTCTGGTGGCAGGTACAGTCGCGCAACAAGCAGTCGGTTACGCTGGATCTGCGTCAGCCCGAGATCCAGGCACTGGTTCGGCAGTTGGTGGCCGAGTGTGATGTTGTTGTCGAAAATTTCAAGCCTGGCACGCTTGAGGCCTGGGGGCTGGGCTGGGGCGATCTGCATGCCATCAATCCACGGCTGGTGATGCTGCGGGTATCCGGCTATGGCCAAACCGGGCCTTATCGCGACCGTCCCGGCTTTGGCGTGGTCGCCGAGGCCATGGGTGGGCTACGCCATTTAAGTGGCGAGCCTGGCCGTACGCCGGTACGCGTGGGAGTGTCGATTGGCGATTCGCTCTCGGCCCTGCATGGAGTGATAGGTGTCTTATTGGCCTTGCGTGCGCGTGATCGTGACGGCGAAGGGCAGATGATTGACGTGGCTTTGTACGAATCCGTCTTTAATATGATGGAAAGCCTGTTGCCCGAATACGCCGTATTTGGCGAAGTGCGTCAGCCCGCTGGCAGCAGCTTGCCGGGTATTGCGCCCAGCAATGCCTATGCCTGCCAGGATGGTTATGTGTTGATTGCCGGCAATGGAGACAGTATTTTCCAACGTCTGATGAAGGCAATTGGCCGTGACGATCTGGGCCAGGATCCTGTGCTGGCACACAATCCTGGCCGGGTGGCACAGATAGCGCGCATCGATGCGGCCATCGGCCAGTGGGCGGCTGGGCGCACGCAGGATCAGGCACTTGAAGTGCTGAATGCGGCGCGCATCCCAGCGGGCCGCATCTACGATATCGCCGATATTGCCGCCGATCCGCATTACCAGGCTCGCGAGATGATTCTTGAAGACACTTTGCCAGATGGTACGCCCTGCCAGGTACCCGGCATTGTGCCCAAGCTGTCGGCGACGCCCGGTGGGATTCAATCAGCTGCACCGGCGCTGGGTGCGCATACAGAGCAGCTGCTGGACCATCTGGGTGTCAGCCCCGAGACGCGGGCACGCTGGCGCGAGCAGGGATACATCTGAGCCTGCCTGAGGAGTCCTGGCAGGCCAACGTATCTTGCCGGTGGCAAGTCCTGGTCTCTATTGCGGATTGTTGACCTGGCCTGTTTCAGGGTATATTTTGCCTTTGCTGTCACCCGATGTGGGTGGGAGAGCGCCGTCTGTTGTTTGACGGCCGCCGAAGGCGCAATTCGCCCAGAATCGCTCAGGCACCCCGTACCATCCCCATGATGCCGCACGCGCATCGCAGCATTCTGGAGAGACTCGCCCGGTTTTACCTGGGGCGGGCGCCGAAGGTGAACCCCCGCTGTGTGGGGCAACTCTCAGGCAAAAGGACAGAAGGGCGCTGCCGGCAACCCTGCCGTTCTATCGCAATGGAGCCCTTCTCACCATGTCCCGGACACCTCTGTTTGATACCCACGTTGCACTTGGCGCCAAGATCGTTGATTTTGGCGGCTGGGATATGCCACTGGCCTATGGCTCGCAACTCGAAGAACACCACGCCGTGCGTCAGGCCGTGGGCATGTTCGATGTCTCGCACATGCTCAACGTCGACGTCACGGGTGCCTCCGCCCCCGATTTCCTGCGCCATTTGCTGGCCAATGATGTGGGCAAGATTGCCGGCACACCGGGCAAGGCTCTGTACTCGTGCATGCTGCTGCCCAATGGCGGCGTCATCGACGACCTCATCGTCTACTTCTTTGCCTCCGACCGCTGGCGCGTGGTGGTCAATGCCGGCACTGCCGACAAAGACATCGCCTGGATGAAAGAGCAGGCCCAGCCATTTGGTGTCACCATCACGCCGCGCCGCGATCTGGCCATGATCGCCGTGCAAGGCCCCAAGGCGCGTGACACCGTCTGGGCCGTGCGCCCCGAGTGGAAAGCCGCCACCCAGGACCTCAAACCTTTCAATGGCACCATGGTCGACGAAAACACTCTGGTGGCCCGCACGGGCTATACCGGTGAAGACGGCTTTGAAATCGTCCTCCCTGTCACAGCGGTGCAAGCTTTCTGGGAAGCCCTGGCGTCCGCCGGCGTGCATCCCTGCGGCCTGGGTGCACGCGATACCTTGCGCCTCGAAGCCGGCATGAATCTCTACGGCCAGGATATGGACGAAACCGTTCATCCCCTAGAGTCCGGCCTGGCCTGGACCGTCTCGCTTAAAGACGAAACCCGCCGTTTCGTGGGCCGTGACGCCCTCGAGTCCGCCTCGCGTGATCACCAGCTTCTGGGTCTCAAGCTGCTTGAGCGCGGCATTATGCGCGGCCACATGAAAGTGCGCACGCCACAGGGCGAAGGCCAGATCACCAGTGGCACTATGGCGCCCACGTTGGGCTTTTCCATTGGCCTGGCACGCGTACCGGCCGGCTGCGAGCCGGGCGAGCACGTCGAGGTTGAAATTCGTGGCAAATGGCTGCCGGCCGAGCTCGTCCGCCCACCGTTTGTGCGCAACGGCCAGGCGCTGGTCTGATTCCCCGGCAGGCGTCAGGCCGGCCGGTTCATTTTTCTTGTTTGTTATCCATCACGATCACGGGGTACACCATGTCCATTCCCAACGACCGCAAATACACGGCTTCCCACGAGTGGGTCAAGGCCGACGGCGACTGCTTTCTGGTTGGCATTACTGACGATGCCCAAGACCAGCTGGGCGATCTGGTTTTTGTCGGCGATGTCCAGGTGGGTGCCCATCTGGCCGCGGGCGAAACCGCTGCTGTTGTCGAGTCCGTCAAGGCGGCCTCCGATATTTATGCGCCCATTGCCGGCGAGATCATCGCCTTCAACGAGGCCCTGAACGACGAGCCCGCGCTCATCAACCAAGGTGCATTCGATCAGTGGATCTTCAAGATCCGCCCCGATCACGCAGCTGATGTCGATGGCCTGCTGGACGCCCAGGCCTATCAGGCCCAGGCCTGATGCGCACCTGCCCGCGTGCACGTCTGTGTGCCGGGCGGCAGTTTGATTTGGCGGGGTGTTAACTCCGCCCTTGTTTGTTCCCGGAGATTTCCATGTCGCGCGATGTTGCTTCGCAATCCGAATTTGTTGCCCGTCATATTGGGCCGTCCGAGTCTGATCAGCAGGCCATGTTGGCCGCTATCGGCGTATCCAGCCTGGATGCCCTGATCGACGAAGTGGTACCTCAAAACATTCTGTCCGAAGCACCTTACCTGGATCTGCCTGATGCCATGGATGAGGTTGAAGCGCTGGCGGATCTTAAAACCATTGCGTCGCGCAACCAGGTGCTGCGCAGCTTTATTGGCCAGGGCTACTACGGCACCCATGTGCCCCACGTGATTTTGCGCAACATTCTCGAAAATCCTGCCTGGTACACCGCATACACACCCTACCAGCCGGAGATCTCCCAGGGGCGCCTCGAGGCCTTGCTGATTTTCCAGACCATGATCACCGATCTCACCGGCCTGGATATCGCCAACTCATCCCTGCTGGACGAAGCCACTGCCGCCGCCGAAGCCATGACACTGGCCCGGCGCGTCTCACGGGCAAAATCCAGCCAGTTTTTTGTGTCGCAGCACGTGCATCCGCAAACCCTCGAGGTTGTGCGTACCCGGGCTGCCGGCCTTGGCATTGATGTGGTGGTGGGCGATGAGTCCGCCGGCCTGCCCGATTGTTTCGGCGTCTTGTTGCAATATCCGCATAGCCTGGGCGGAGTCGCCGATTATCAGGCTTTGGCACAACAGGCCCATGAGGCCGGGGCCATTGTGGCCGTGGCCACCGATCTTCTCGCACTGGCCTTGCTGGCGCCTCCGGGCCAGTGGGGCGCGGATATTGCCGTGGGCTCCAGTCAGCGTTTTGGTGTGCCCATGGGCTATGGCGGTCCGCACGCCGGTTTTATGGCGTGCAAGGATGCCTACAAACGCAACTTGCCCGGCCGTCTGGTGGGTGTCTCGCAAGATGTGCGCGGTGCGTCCGCCCTGCGCCTGGCCTTGCAAACGCGCGAGCAACATATCCGCCGTGAAAAAGCCACCTCCAATATCTGTACCGCGCAAGTGCTGCTGGCCGTGATGGCCGCCATGTATGCGGTGTGGCATGGCCCCGTTGGCATCCGGAAAATTGCCCAGCGCGTGGCCACCCGCACCACTCAGTTGGCTGCAGCCTTGCGTGCCATGGGCGTTGAGGTGTGCAACGACAGTTGGTTTGATACCTTGCATCTGCAGTGCGGCAGCCATACCCAGGCGGTGCTGGACGCTGCCGTGGATGGTGGGCTGAACCTGCGCCGTGTCAATGACACCCACGTGGCCTTGTCGCTGGACGAAACCGTAACGCCCGATGATATCGAGGTGCTGCTCAGCGTATTTGCCGCCGGCACGGCAAAAACCCGCGTGGCCCCCGATTTCACCGCAGCAGGCGATGGTATCCCCGCGTCGCTGCATCGCCAGGGCCCCATTCTTGCGCATCCGGCGTTCTCGCGCGTCAAGTCCGAAACCGATATGCTGCGCTATCTGCGCGCCCTGGCCGACAAAGACCTGGCCCTGGATCGCACCATGATCCCGCTGGGTTCGTGCACCATGAAACTCAATGCCGCGGCCGAGATGATTCCCATCACCTGGCCCGAGTTTGCCAACATGCACCCGTTTGCCCCGGCCGGCCAGGCCCAGGGCTACCAGGACATGATCGAGCGTCTTTCCTCGGCACTGTGCGAGATCACCGGCTACGATCGCGTCAGCCTGCAGCCCAATTCGGGCGCCCAGGGCGAGTACTCCGGTCTGCTGGCCATCCGTGGCTATCACCAGGCCAATGGCAATCATCAGCGCAATGTCTGCCTGATCCCCGCTTCGGCACACGGCACCAATCCCGCCTCGGCGCATTTGGCCGGGATGGATGTGGTGGTCGTGGCTTCCGATGATCACGGCAGCATCGATATGGCTGATCTGCGCGCCAAAGTGGCCGAAGTCGGCGACCATCTGGCCGCCCTGATGATCACCTATCCCTCCACCCATGGCGTGTTTGAAACCACGGTCACCGAGATCTGCGCGCTCATCCATGATGCCGGCGGCCAGGTGTACCTGGATGGTGCCAACATGAACGCCATGGTGGGTGTGGCCCAGCCTGGGCGCTTTGGGTCGGATGTCTCGCACCTTAATTTGCACAAAACCTTTTGTATCCCCCACGGGGGTGGCGGGCCGGGCGTGGGCCCTGTGGCCGTGCGCGCGCACCTGGCGCCCTACCTGCCCGGGCTGGTGGGCGAAGACGGCCGCTTGCCTGCCGGCCAATCGGGGCCGGTGTCGGCGGCCCCCTATGGCTCGGCCAGCATTTTGCCAATCTCAACCCTGTACATCACGATGATGGGTGCCAGCGGCCTGCGTCGCGCAACACAGGTGGCCATTCTTAACGCCAATTATCTGGTCACACGCCTGGCGCCGCACTATCCCATCCTGTACGCGGCCGGCCCCAAGTCGCGCGTCGCGCACGAGTGCATTCTGGATATCCGGCCAATCAAGGATGCCAGCGGGATCGGCGCCGAAGATATCGCCAAGCGCCTGATGGATTACGGCTTCCATGCGCCCACCATGAGCTTCCCGGTGGCTGGCACGCTGATGGTCGAGCCCACCGAATCCGAAGGGGTCGAAGAGCTGGATCGCTTTATCGATGCCATGATTGCCATCCGGCAAGAGATCGCGGCAGTCGAGCGGGGTGAACAGCCGCTGGAAGACAACGTACTGGTCAATGCGCCGCACCCGGCAGCAGTGTTGCTGGTACAAGACTGGACGCACCCCTACACGCGTGAGCAAGCAGCCTATCCCTTGCCCGGTATGGCAGACCGCAAGTACTGGCCACCTGTGGCCCGGGTGGATAATGCCTGGGGAGACCGCAATCTCAGTTGCGCCTGCCCGCCGGTCGAGGCCTACGCGTCACCTGTGCCGGCAACCGTCTGACTACCAAGGAAAGCACCATGCCGTATGTAAATATCAAGATTACCCGCGAGGGCGTCACCGCTGATCAAAAAGCCCGCCTGATGCAGGGTGCCACGCAGTTGCTGGTTGATGTCCTGGGTAAAAATCCCAAAACCACTTTCGTGGTCATCGAGGAAGTGGATACCGACAACTGGGGGATCGCTGGCGAGCCCGTGACCGCTATTCGGGCGCGCGCAAAGGCTGCCAGCTAAGCGGGCAAGATGCCAGCCAGTTGATCTGGCTGGCGTGCGCCTGGCGCAGGCCGCCTTTGCTTAAGGCAGCCAATACATCACGCAGGTTTTGTGCCGGGTATCCGCTGATATGTCACAAAGTCGTAGCTAAGCGGGTTCTCGCCCGCCGGCTGAGGCAGGCGTTCTGTCTCTTGCCATTGGCCTGCCGGCAGCGCCGGAAACCAGGTATCACCAGCTAAATTGGCATGGATTTCAGTGGCAATTACCTGGTCGGCCAGTGGCAGCGCCTGCTTGAAAATCTGTTCGCCGCCAATCACGCAGACAATCTGTGCGTCCTGGCAGCTTGCCAGTGCCGCATCCAGAGATTCAAAACATTCCACGCCAGGCACGCTAAACGAGGTGTCCCGGCTAAGCACCAGATTGCGTCGGCCCGGTAGCGGGCGGCCAATTGACAGCCAGGTTTTGCGGCCCATGATCACCGGATGGCCCAGCGTGCTGCGTTTAAAGTGCGCAAGGTCGCCCGGCAAATGCCAGGGCATGCCGCCATCGCGCCCGATCACGCGTTCATCGGTGTAGGCAACCACCAGCCGGATGAGGGGAGTATGAGGCATGGTCAAGGGTAGGGCAGTAGGGAAAGCGCCCAGTGTAAACCAGCTGATGCGCTTGATTGCCACCCGTGCTTACAGTGGGTGGATGTCCTGATCTGCGCAGCGTGCAAGCAGATCTGCCAGATTGCCTTGGGGCAGCACCAGATCAGGTGCCAGATCCCGCAGGGGCTGCAGCACAAAGGCGCGCAGATGCATGCGTGGATGCGGCACTGTCAAGGTTGGCGTGTCGATGGTTTTTCCGTCAAACCACAGCAGATCCAGATCCAGCGTACGCGGCGCATTACGGTAGGGACGTTCGCGGCCGTGTGCCTGTTCGATGGCTTGCAGTGCTGCCAGCAGCGCGGCTGGTTGCAGTGTTGTATGGATTTCTGCCACTGCGTTGACGTAATCGGGGCCTGTGCAGCCCACCGGTGCGCTGCCGTATAGCGGCGACAGGCGCAGGGCCTGGATGTCGGGCGTGGCCGCCAATTCTTGGGCAGCGCCCTGGATGGCCTCGGCCGCATCACCCAGGTTGGCCCCCAGGCCAATGTAGGCTGTATGGCTCATTCAGCAGTGTCGGGGGCGCTATCCTGCGCTTCTTTGTGGCCGCTGGATTTGCGCCGCCGCCGCCGTTTGCGGGTGGTGCCGGCCCCGATGCGCCGGGCACCGGCGTGCCCTGCCTGCCAGGTGTCGATCATCTGGCTGCGGTGGTCGTCGCCGCTGTTGGCCAGATCCATCCACCATTGCGCCAGCACGCTGTCCACTTCGCGGGATTCGGCGCGCAATTGCAGAAAATCCACCGAGGCACGAAACCGCGGCTGCTCCATCATGCGCCAGATCGAGCGCACGGTAGCACGCTCAAAACGTGCCTGCATCAGCCAGATTTCGCGCATGTCCGCCTGATGCCGGCGCTGGATGGCCAGCTTGTCCATTTGCTCGTCGATGACGGAGTCGGCCGCCCGGATCAGGGCCTCGTTGCGCTGTACGTCTTGTGCCACCAGCCGTACCCAGCGCTTTTGCACCAGACGCCACAGCAGTGCCGCAAACAGAAAGCTGGGGCTGACAGGCTTGCCCGAACGCACCCGTGCGTCTGTGCGTGACAGTGCGATTTCGACAAAGGCCTCGCCGCCTTCTTCTTCAAAAATGCGGTCGATCAGGGGGATCAGGCTTTTGGTGAGGCCCGAGCGCCGAAGCTCGCGTAGGCAATCCATGGCATGGCCACAGGTAAGCAGCTTGAGGGTTTCATCGAACAGGCGTGAGGCTGGCACGTGCTCGATCAGCGAAGCCAACTGGCTGATGGGAGCCTCGGTGGCGGGGTCGATGCGCGCCCCCAGCTTGGCCTGAAAGCGCAGGGCCCGCAGCATGCGGACCGGGTCTTCGCGAAACCGGGTTTCGGGGTCGCCAATCATGCGAACCACCCGGTTTTTAAGATCGGCCACACCCTGGTGGAAGTCGATCACTTCTTCTTTGAGAGGATCGTAGTACAGCGCGTTGATGGTGAAATCACGCCGCGCGGCGTCTTCTTCATGGGTGCCGAATTCGTTGTCGCGCAGGATGCGCCCGTGCTCGTCGGTTTCTTGTGTGCCCGAGGCCGGTGCGCGAAACGTAGAGGTTTCAATGATCTCCTGGCCAAACACCACGTGCACCAGCTGAAAGCGCCGGCCGATGATGCGCGCCCGGCGAAACAGCGGGCGGATCTGGTTGGGTGTGGCGTTGGTGGCCACGTCGAAGTCTTTGGGTTGCAGGCCAACGATCAGGTCGCGCACGGCGCCGCCCACAATGTAGGCGTCAAAACCGTGCTGGTTCAGGACTTCGCAGACCTTGATCGCGTGACGGGAGACCAGTCGGCGGTCGATGCCGTGCTTGTCGTGTGACAGGCGCACCGGGCCACTGGGCGGCGCGGCGAAAAGCCGCGAGACGAAATGTTTGATGGTCTGCTTAAGCATATGGCGCGTATTTTAAGACTTTGTATCCTGCATGTCCGCAAACAGATCCAGCACACGCCAATGACGGCTTTCTGCAAGCTCGCGCAGGGCAGGGCTGGGGTTGGTGGCCACCGGGTGGGTCACCACCTCGAGCAGCGGTAAATCATTCAGTGAATCACTGTAGAACCAGGATTCCGCAAAGTCTTCCAGCTGCCTGTCTTGGGCGGCCAGCCAGCTGCGCACCCGCAGTACTTTGCCGGCCTTGAAGCTGGGAGTGCCTTCAAAACGGCCGGTGTAGCGGCCATTGGCATCTTGTTGTGGCACGGTGGCAATCAGGTGGCTGATGCCCAGCGCCTGGGCGATGGGGGCAGTCACAAAGGAATTGGTGGCTGTCACGATGGCACACAAGTCGCCACGTGACTGGTGTTCGGCCACCAGGGCTTGCGCGGCAGGCAGGATCCCCGGCAGTACCACTGCGGCCATGTAATCCTGATGCCACTGTGCCAGCTGGGTGGGCTCTGCCAGTGTCAGCAGCCCCAGCATGAAGTCGGCGGCTTCTTCGGCCGACAGCACCCCTTCGTTGTATCGGCGCATCAGATTATCGTTGCGCGCCTGGGCGGCGGCGGGGTCGCCCGCCCGGCCGGTGCGGGCCAGGAAATCGGCCCACTGATAATCGCTGTCAAAGGGCAGGAGGGTGTGGTCCAGATCAAACAAGGCCAGATGAGAAGGTGCGGTCATGGATGGTGTGTCAGCAGTTCTTTAAGTAAGGGTAGGGTAATCGGGCGATGGTGTACCAGTGAGTATTGATCCAGGCGATCCATCAAGGCCATCAGCCGCCCCATGTCGCGGTCGTGGTGCACCAAAATCCAGTGCAGCACTTCGTCGGGCAGTTTCAGGCCGCGTTGTAAGGCCTGGTCGCGCAAGGCCTGGGCGCGCTCTTCATCAGACAGTTGCTGGATGCGAAACACCAGGTCCCAGCCCAGGCGGGTGCGCAGGTCTTCGCGTAGCGGCATGGTCAGGGGCGCGCGGTCGCCCGCTGTCAGCAGTGCAAACGCATCCGGGGTGCTGGCCGAGGCCCGCCAGCGATTAAACAGGGCAAACAGTGCAGCCTGGGCGTCTTCGCCCAGATTATTGACATCGTCCACCGCCACCAGGGTCAGGGCGCGGTCTTCGTCGGTGGCCAGTGCCTGCAGCCAGTGTGCAGGCGTGCGTGCATCCAGGTAAAGCCCCTGTTGTGCATGGGCGCTGGCCCGCAACAGATGGCTGCGTCCGGTACCCACGCTGCCCCACAGGTACACCGCGCGGCCGGGCGATAGGGCTGACACCGCGTCTACGGCAGCACGGTTGGTACCGGCCACAAAACGCTCCAGGCTTGGGAGTGCTTCTGGCAGGATGTCCAGTAACAATTGCTGCGTCATGCTCATGGGGCCGGAGTTCATCGTAAAATCAGGCCACTCTATTGTCCAAACCTGCAATTTTTGCACATTCGGCGGCTTTTCTCATGACATCAGGCAATCCCCCCTCCTTTACTTATCGCGAAGCCGGCGTCGACATCGACGCGGGCGACGCACTGGTCGACCGCATCAAGCCCCTGGCCGCACGCACCATGCGCCCGGGTGTGATGGCTGGCATTGGTGGTTTTGGAGCTTTGTTCGAGTTGCCCAGTCACCTCAAGCAGCCGGTGCTGGTGTCTGGCACCGACGGGGTGGGCACCAAGTTGCGCCTGGCCTTCGAGTGGCAGCGACACGACACCGTGGGTATCGACCTGGTCGCCATGAGTGTCAACGATATCCTGGTTCAAGGGGCCGAGCCCCTGTATTTCCTGGATTACTTTGCCTGCGGCAAGCTGTCCGTGGATACCGCTGCGCAGGTGGTGGGCGGCATTGCCCGTGGCTGCGAGCTTGCCGGCTGTGCCCTGATCGGTGGCGAAACCGCAGAGATGCCTGGCATGTATCCCGATGGCGAATACGATCTGGCCGGGTTTGCTGTGGGCGCAGTCGAAAAATCCGCCATCATCGACGGCGCTGATATTGCCGAGGGCGATACGGTCCTGGGCTTGGCCTCCAGCGGGGCGCACTCCAACGGGTATTCGCTGGTGCGCAAGATTTTGCAGCATGCCGGTGCGCAGCCCCAGCAAGAGCTGGACGGCCGCCCGCTGGGCGATGTCGTCATGGCCCCCACGCGTATTTACGTCAAATCAGTGCTGGCTGCGCTGGCTGCGCATGGTCGCGCCATCAAGGGCCTGGCGCATATCACGGGCGGCGGCCTGCTCGAAAACATCCCCCGCATCCTGCGTCCGGGGTTGTGTGCCCATCTGCACCGAGACGCTTGGCAATGGCCGGTGCTGTTTCAGTGGCTGCAGGCCCAAGGCGGCGTGGCCGACGCCGAAATGGCCCGCGTATTCAACTGCGGCATCGGTATGGTGCTGGTGGTGGATAACGCCCAGGCCGATGCCATCACCGCCACCTTCAAGGCCCAGGGCGAAACCGTTTATACATTGGGCCAGATCCAGCCCCAGACAGCCGGCGGGGCGCAAACCCTGGTGGATTAAGCGGCAAGCAAACCGGTGTGGATCACCGGTTTGCAGTATTCCTGTCAGTAGGCGGCCTGCGCATTGCAGCGATTCCTTCAGGCCAAACGATGCGGGAGCCCTCGGGCAACCAAGGTCTGCCTGATCACACTTTCAGAACCTGTGCGCAGTGTCGCAAAACCTGCCCGGCCGCATCATCGGCCAGGCAGTCCACCGTTAGCCGCTCGGGTAAGGCGCGCAGCCAGGTAATTTGCCGCTTGGCCAGCTGGCGGGTGGCTGCAATCGCCCGCTCGACAGCCTCGTCCAGCGATGTGTCACCATCCAGGTACGCCCACAGCTGGCGGTAGCCCACGCAGCGGATCGAGGGCAGCCCAGGGTGGAGATCGGCGCGGGCGTGCAGGGCACGCACTTCGTCCAGCAAGCCGGCGCGCATCATGGCCTCGTAGCGTTGCGCAATCCGGCGATGCAGCACCAGCCGGTCGGAGGGCTCCAGGCTGATAGTCAGAAATTGCCAGCCCGGCAGCACCGGCTGGGAGGCCTGCGCCAGCCAGTCGCTCATCGGGCGGCCGCTGGTGCGCCAGATCTCCAGGGCGCGTTGCAGGCGCTGGCTGTCGTTGGGTGCCAGACGGGCGGCGGTGATTGCATCCACGCGCGCCAGCTCTTCATGCAATGCCGGCCAGCCGCGCTCGCGGGCTTCGTCATCCAAGGCCTGGCGGATGGCGGGGTCGGCCGGTGGCAGAGCATGTAGCCCTTCGCGCAGCGCCTTGTAATACAGCATGGTGCCGCCGCACAAAATCGGAATCCGGCCGCGCTGGCGGATGGCTTGAGCCAGCGCCGCAGCATCATGGGCAAACTCGGCAGCGGAATACGCCTGCGCCGGGTCGCGGATATCCAGCAGATGGTGAGGCACTTGTGCTTGTTCCTGGGGATCCGGCTTGGCCGTGCCGATGTCCATGCCCCGGTAGATCGTGGCCGAATCCATCACGATGATTTCGATGGGCCAGCGTGCGGCCAGGGCCATCGAGGCCGCCGATTTGCCCGAGGCCGTGGGCCCGGCCAGGCAGATCAGCAGGGAAGAGGCGTTTGAATTCATTCAGTCAGTACAGAGGCAGTCAAAATGAGGGCGGTCGTTGTCAGGAGCAGGCAGCGGTGGTTAAAAATCGGTGGGGTGGCCGTCAGCATCAGGACGGTCGTTGTCAGAAGGGAACAGTTGTTATAGGTGCCAGGTTGGTCTGGTTCTATTGGCCCCGCATAAACAGCTTGTCCAGGTCGGCCAGGCTCCATTGAAACCAGGTGGGGCGCCCGTGGTTGCATTGGTCGGCACGTTCGGTGCGCTCCATTTGCCGCAGCAAGGCGTTCATTTCATCCAGCGTCAGGCGGCGGTTGGCACGGATGGCGCCATGGCAGGCCATGGTGGACAGTAACTCGTTGCGTTGTTCGGTGAGGCGGGCTGATTGCCCAAAGCGTTCGACATCGGCCAGCACACCGCGCGCCAGGGATTCGATATCGCCCTGGGCCAATAGGGCAGGCACCGCCCGCACGGCCAGCGATGCCGGGCCGGTGGCACGGATGCGCAGGCCCAGTTGATCCAGGGTGTCCTGGTGTTCCTGGGCAATCGCCACCTGGGTCTCGCTGACGCTAAGCACCACGGGTACCAGCAGATCCTGGGCGGGCAAGGATGCCTGATCCAGGCCAAGCTTCAGGCGCTCGTACACCACGCGCTCGTGCGCGGCGTGCATGTCCACCAGCACCAGCCCATGCGCGTTTTGCGCCAGGATATACACACCGTGCAGTTGGCCCAGCGCCATCCCCAGCGGCATGTCGTCGGCTGCGCCAGTTTGCTTGCCTGCTATCCCCCCGCTTGTTGCGGCCCCCGGTGATCGCTCGTTCGTGGGCTTAATCAGGCCGCCAGATGGCCATCCAACTGTGGGTTCGGTCTGGCCGCCTGGCAATGCCCGGCCCGCCTGCGCCGATTGTTCGTTAGTGCTCAATGGCCGATAAAGGCTGCGCCAATCAACACCTGGCGTGGTGTCGTGCATGGCAAAGCGCTGCTGCACCGGAACCTGCCCCGGATAGCGGCCCGGCCTGCCCTCATTGGCTGGCGTCTGCCATGCAGTCGATGCGCCATGCTGCCCGCCCGCGTTGTCAGCACCAGAACCGGTGCCGCCTCCGGACGGCAACACGACGGTGTTCCAGGCTGAGCCCGGTATAGCCGCCCCTCCCAGGGGTGCATGGCCACCACCAGGCGCAGGCAGCGTATCTGCGGCCTCGCCGGCTGCGCCACCGCGCTGTGCCAGCACTTGCCCCAGCGATTGCGCTACATAGCGGTGCACCGCCCCGCTGTCGCGAAACCGCACCTCGCTTTTGGCGGGGTGCACGTTCACATCTACCCCGGTGGGATCCACCCCCAAAAACAGCACATACGCGGGCTGGCGGTCGCCATGCAGCACGTCGGCGTAGGCTTGGCGCACAGCGTGTCCCACCGTGCGGTCGCGCACAAAGCGGCCATTCACGTACAAATACTGGCGATCGGCCCGGTTGCGGGCAAAGGTGGGGCGCGTAATGCAGCCCTCCAGGGTGATCAGGCCTTGTTCACAAGACACCGGCAGGCTTTGTGCCTGAAACTCGGCTCCCAGCACGTCGCGGATGCGGCCCTGGATATCGGTGGCCAGCCAGTTGCGTTGTGGTTTGTCGTTATGAAACACCCGCAGGGCAATCTCCGGATGCGAGAGCGCAATCCGCTCGATGGCATCCAGGCAGTGGCCATATTCAGTGGCCTCGGAGCGCAAAAACTTGCGCCGTGCGGGGATATGGTCAAACAGCTGGCGCACGTCTACGCGGGTGCCCACGGGGCCCGCCGCGGCCGAGGGCTGCGTCTGCCCGGGGCTGAGCTGCCAGGCTTGCTCGCCATCCGCTGTGCGGGATGTCAGCGTCAGCTGGGCCACCGACGCAATCGACGCCAATGCTTCACCCCGAAACCCCATGGTGGCCACGGATTCGAGCTCGGCCAAAGAGCCAATCTTGCTGGTGGCGTGCCGTTGCAGCGCCAGCCCCAGTTGCGCCGGGGCAATGCCATGGCCGTCGTCGGCCACCAGGATGCGTCGGATGCCACCGCCGTCCAGCCGGATTTCGATGGCGCGCGCGCCCGCATCCAGTGCGTTTTCCAGCAATTCTTTAAGTACGGAGGCTGGGCGTTCGATGACTTCGCCGGCAGCAATCTGGCTGATCAGCGTGTCGGGCAGGGCAGTGATGGGTCGCGTCATGAAAACGATTATAGTGACGGTTTTGCCGCGCACTAACTTCTAGAGGTTGCACACGGCCATGGCCGAATTCTTTCATCTGCTGCTTAATATTGATCAGTCTCTGGGTGTGTGGGTGGCCCAATACGGCGCCTGGATCTACCTGATCCTGGCCCTCATCATTTTTGGTGAAACCGGCCTGGTGGTCTTGCCCTTTTTGCCGGGCGATTCTTTGCTCTTTATCGCCGGTGCATTTGGGGCCACGGGCCATCTGGATCCCGTGCTGATGGCCGGTATTTTGGTGGTGGCAGCCATTTTGGGCAACACGGTTAATTACTCGGTGGGGCGCTACATCGGGCCCAAGGTGTTTTCGCACGATTACCGCTTTCTCGATCGCAAGGCCTTGCTTAAAACCCATGCCTTCTACGAAAAACACGGCGGCAAAACCATCGTGCTGTCGCGTTTTTTGCCGCTGTTTCGCACCTTTGCCCCGTTTGTGGCCGGTGTGGCCGGCATGCGTGTGGGCCTGTTTCAGTTTTATAACGCCGTGGGGGCCGTTGGCTGGATCGTTGGCCTGATCACGCTGGGGTATTTTTTTGGCAACGTGCCCATCATCAAAGAGCATCTCGATACCATTGTGCTTATTGGTATCGGGGCGGCCGCCATCCCGGCTGTGCTGGGGGTGCTGTGGAAACTCCTGCGCGGTAAGGATTCGTCCAAGGCCACCTAGGCGCGTCGCGCCAGCGCCGGATTGGCCGCGAAGTAATCCTGTACGCCACTGAGCACCGCCCGGGCAATCTTTTGCTGGTGCGCCGGGGTGCGCAGCAGCGATTCTTCTTCGGGATTGCTGATAAACGCGGTCTCCACCAGGATGGACGGAATGTCGGGTGCTTTTAGTACGGCAAACCCGGCGCGCTCGATATGATTTTTGTGCAGGCGGTTGATCTTGCCGATCTCGCGCAGCACCCGCGTACCCACGTTGATCGAGTCGCTAATCTGCGCGCCGGTGGATAGATCCAGCAACACCTTGGCCACCTGGGCGTTGTGCGCACCCAGGTTGACGCCGCCAATCAAATCGGCATCGTTTTCTTTCTTGGCCAGCCAACGGGCCGCCGAGCTGGTGGCGCCGTGTTCAGACAGGGCCCATACCGATGACCCGCGCGCCGAGGGCTTGATCCAGGCGTCGGCGTGGATGGAGATAAACAAATCTGCCTGCACGCGCCGGGCCTTTTGTACCCGTACGTTAAGGGGCACAAAATAATCGCGATCTCGCGTCAGATACGCGCGCATATTGGGCTGCGCATCGATCATTTTTTTCAAGCGCTTGGCAATCTGCAACACGATGTCTTTTTCGTGCGTGCCGCGCCGCCCGGTGGCGCCGGGATCTTCGCCGCCATGGCCGGGATCCAGTGCAATCAACACCGGGCGATCCTGCCGCTTGGGCAGCCTGGGCTTGGGTGACAAGGCCACGGGTGGCGGTTGCTTGGCCGACGGGGGCAGCTCTTGCCCTTGCACCGAGGGCACGGGAGCCTCGGAGGGGCTGTTTTGCGCCAGGCTCTCGAGAATACCGGCCAAAGGATCGTTTTGCGCATCCTTCAGCAAGGCCATCAGCGGGTCTTGGGCAACCTTGGGGTAAAGATCAAGCACCAGCCGGTATTTGTATTCGCCAATTGGCTTAAGCGTAAACACTTGTGGTGCCACATCCTGCTTCAGGTCGAACACCAGGCGCACCACATCGGGGCGGTTTTGCCCCACCCGCACCGAGCGGATATAGGGATCGTTGGGTTTGATCTGTGAAATCAGGCGGTTGATGCCGGCATTCAGCCGCAAGCCGTCGATGTCCACCACCAGACGAAACGGGTTCTGCAGCATAAAGTGCTCGGCCTTGAGATCCGAGTCCATCTCAAGCGTTACCCGCGTGTATTCGTCTGCGGGCCAAGTGCGCACGGCCACAATCGTGGCCGCGTTGGCATGCCGTGGCATCACGGATAGCGCCAGCAGGGTGCAGCCGGCGGTAATCATCGTCCGGCGCAAAGGCTTGGCCACCGTGTTCGGGGCCGGGGGGATCAGGTTTGCAATGGGGGTAGGTGCGTCAGCCATAGCTGTCCTTTTTCGCTGCAGGCGCTTAGCCATGCACGGCGTCCCGCCCCCGCGTATTCCAGCAAAATATCCAGATCCGGAGGAGGCAGGCGGGTGCCCGCTTGTTCGGGCCATTCGATCAGAACCACTGCATTTTCGGCCAGCAGTTCGCCAAAGCCCGCGTCCCGCCATTCGTGCGCATCGCTAAATCTATAGAAATCAAAGTGATAGAAGTATAAGTTAGAAACATTATAGCTTTCAAGCAAGGTGTAGCTAGGGCTTTTGATTCGTCCGCTTACACCGCAGGCGCGCAACAGGGCCCGCACCAGGCTGGTTTTACCCGCGCCCAGATCGCCGCGCAGGTGGATTCGCCCCCCGGGCGCCCCCTGCGGGCCGCCGGGCGCGCCAGGCTTGGGCGGGTGGCCCGTCAGCAGTGGCGCCAGGCGTTGTGCCAGCGCCACGGTGGCATCCTCATCCGGCAACAGAATTTCACGGGGGGCAGCGGGCAGGGTCATGGTTATATGGCAGGTAGAGATCAAAAACAGGCCAGGGGTCAGCGGATGATAGCCCTACCGCATAAGCCCCAGCCAGATCGGTAGGGTGATGGCCGACAGCACCGTGCCCAGAGACATGGTTACCGCCACCAGCCGGCCGTCGCCGCCCATGCGGGCTGCCAGCACGTGCGCCGCCGAGGACGTCGGTACGGCCGAGAACAGTAGCAGCACCAGGCGGGTCTCGGCCCCCAGGCCCATCATCCATGCCAGGGCCAATGTCCATATTGGCAACAAAACCAGCTTGGCGGCAATCATCCAGGCCATCAGGGGTGCGTGCTGGCGCCCGCCCTGTAATGACAAGGTGGCGCCCACGCACAGCAAGCCCAGCGCAATGGCACACGCGCCCAGCCGGCTTAACGCCACCTCGGCTACATGCGGCACCGGGATCCCCAAGAAGTTGAACGCCAGCGCCGCCAGCGTGGCCAGGATAAACGGATTGCGCGCCATCTCCGCCAGCGCGTGTCCGCCGTTGCGGCTGGCCAGCGCATGCACCGCACCTACATTACTGATAGGGATGGCAAACCCCAAGATCACAGCCATGGTGGATTGCGCCTCGGGCCAGCCCAGGCTGGCCGCCAGGGCCAGCGCCAGATAACTGTTGAACCTGAATGCGCACTGTGCCGTCGCGGCGTGCGCAGCCGCGTTGGGACGCACCACCAGACGGCCCAGCCAGGCCAGGGCAATCCCGCCCAGCATCACCCCCATGGTGGCAGCCAGCAACACCGTCGCGGTATTGAGTGCCATCGGCGCCTGCGTGATCGAATGAAACAGCAGCGCCGGAAACAGCACAAAATAAACCAGCTTCTCGGCCTGCCTGAAAAACGATGCGTCAAAACCAAAGCGGTGCAGCAGCAGCCAGCCCAGGGCAATCACAAGAAAATCCGGCAAGATCAGCAAGAAAACAGACATAGGCACCACGCAACAGGTCTTTGGCGGCCTCTGCTTTAATACAAAGCGCCGCCCAGCCGCGATTGTACGGTTACGAGCCCATCTGTTGTGGTTCTGCAACGGCTTTTAAGGAAACTGGGCCCTTTAAGACCCTCAACATGGCAATTGCGCCGGATTTTTGATGCAATACCAACAACTTCCCTTCGCGGAGTTAGAAAGAGCAGCAGCACAGGATGTTGTTGGCCTGCTCTGATTCACACAAATCTACGGAGATTTCTTACATGAAAAAGACTCTGCTCGCTGCTGCTCTGCTGGCCGGTTTTGCTACCGCTGGCGTTGCTCAAGCAGAAACGTCCGTGACGCTGTACGGTATCCTGGATACCGGCTACGGCTATCAGAACTTCAAATACGACCACGATGGCGCCGATCAAACTGCCAAGACCTCCGGTCTGCGTAGCGGCACCGTCAACGGTAACCGTTTCGGCCTGAAGGGCTCCGAAGATCTGGGCAATGGCCTGCGCGCCATTTTCCAATTGGAGCAAGGCTTTGATCTGGGTAACGGCCAGCCTTCCAGCGACCGCCAATTCCATCGCCAAGCGTTCGTCGGTCTGTCCAGCGACAGCTGGGGTACCTTCACGATGGGCCGTCAGTACAGCGCCGGTGTCGAAGTCGGCAACCTGATCTCCAATGGCTGGAACATGGGTGATGTGGATAAGGTCTTCGGTGGCGTGGGCTACGGTAACCGTATCGACAATTCCTTCAAGTATGTCTCGCCTGATTTCGCTGGCTTCAAGCTGATCGCTTTGTATGGCTCCGAAGGTAATGACTCAATTGATCGCGTAGATGGTCAAGGTTGGGCCAAGATCAAATCCCACCTGGATAGTGACGGAAAAACCGTGGTTTCGGAAGTTGCAGGTTCCAGCGAGCGTACTTCCCGTACCTCCTTGGGTCTGACGTACGCCAACGGCCCGATCAGCGCCGGTGCCAGCTACGACCGTAGCGGCCAGACTGCAAACAACGACCCCATCACCAGCTGGAACTTGAATGCTGCTTACGACTTCGAAGTCGTTAAGCTCTCCTTGGCTTATGGCCAAGACCGTCATGGCAAACTGGGCTGGGGCAGCAACACTGGTGGCCTGACCGGATTTGGTGCTGCTAAGACCGTTTACGCCTTTAACAAGTTCGGTGTCTCTAGCTATTCCGACTTCAAGTCCAACAACTACCACGTTGGCCTGAGTGCTCCTCTGGCTGGCGGCAAGCTGTACGCTGGCTGGAACTACTCCACGTCCAATCTGGATGATGCTATCGCTGATGGCGCCAAGGGCGATTATGCTGGCAATATCAGCACCTATCAGATCAACTACTTCTACCCGCTGTCCAAGCGTACTGGCGTCTACGCCTATGGTACCTACGGCAAGAACCTTGGCTACGTCAAGGATCTGAAGGGTACCGAAGCCGGTATCGGTCTGAACCACAAGTTCTAATCGCTACGCGTGGCTTGTCCACGCGGCGATGTGGCCTGGCTTGCCGGGCTGCACAAAACTTGGGAGGGCTTCGGCTCTCCAACAAAAAACCACCTTCGGGTGGTTTTTTGTTGTCTGGTGGTTCGGGGTGCTGGCGCTGCATGCTTGCCTGTGTGTGCTGACTTTGCCCGCTGATCTGGCCGGCCTTGATCCGGTTTGTCATTGCGGGGAAATCTGATCGCCTCATTTCAGGTGCCTGAAAGCCGATCTGTGCTTAGCTGGGTTGACCCATATCAAATGTGTTTCAGGCACGGGTTTTCCCTGCGAATAAGCTTGTCGAAATGATACAATCCCGTAGTTTGATCTTCTGGAGCAGGGGCCTATCATGAATCTGGAACAGTACTTTCCTGTGCTGCTTTTCATCATCGTCGCCACCTTGATTGGCGCGGCCCTGCTGGTGGCGGGGCGTTTGCTGGGCCGCAATGTGCCCGATGCCGAAAAGCTTTCCGTGTACGAATGCGGTTTCGAATCCTTTGGCGATTCCCGCATGAAATTCGACGTGCGCTATTACCTGGTCGCCATCCTGTTCATCATGTTCGATCTCGAAATCGCGTTTCTGTTTCCCTGGGCTATGGCGAACGACGCCGTGGGCATGGTGGGGTTCTGGGCGGTGGCAATCTTCCTGGGCATCCTCACGGTGGGATTCATCTACGAGTGGCGCCGCGGCGCACTCGACTGGGAATAATTGGGGGTAAGCAAAATGGCTGTAGAAGGCGTCATGGAAAAAGGCTTCATGACCACCAGTGCGGACAAGTTCCTCAACTGGGCTAAAACGGGCTCTCTGTGGCCCATGACATTTGGTCTGGCCTGTTGTGCCGTCGAGATGATGCACGCCGGTGCGGCGCGCTACGATCTCGACCAATTCGGCATTATTTTTCGTCCCAGCCCGCGTCAGTCCGATCTGATGATCGTGGCTGGCACGCTGTGCAACAAGATGGCTCCGGCACTGCGCAAGGTGTACGACCAAATGCCCGAGCCGCGCTGGGTGGTTTCGATGGGCTCCTGTGCCAACGGGGGCGGCTACTACCACTACTCCTACTCGGTGGTGCGTGGTTGCGATCGTATCGTGCCGGTGGATGTTTATGTGCCGGGCTGTCCGCCCACGGCCGAGGCGCTGGTATACGGCTTGCTGCAGATGCAAAACAAGATCCGTCTTACCAACACCATTGCGCGCTAGCGGGTTTGCCGGCGCGTCGCCACAAGGCGGCCTGTGTTTCATCACCCGGCACTCCCATCCCTGATCCGAACCCACGATCTGCATATGACACGGCTACAGACACTAGAAACCAATCTGCGCGATGTCCTGGGGGCCTCGGTGCTGGTTACCGAATCCCTGGGCGAGCTCACCCTGCAGCTGCCCCAGTCTGCCTGGGCAGACACCTGCCGCATCCTGCGCGATCACGCCAGCCTGCGCTTTGAATCCTGTATGGATCTCTGCGGGGTGGATTACTCTGCCTGGAAAGCGCCCACTTACCACCCGGGCTACTCTACGCAGCATCCGCACCGCTTTGCAGTGGTCGTTCATTTGCTGTCGGTTACCCATAACTGGCGGCTGCGTGTGCGGGTGTACGCCGAGCACGATGAATTCCCCGTGGTGGCCTCTTTGGTGGATGTCTGGCCGTCGGTCAACTGGTACGAGCGCGAAGCCTTTGACCTCTACGGCATTGTGTTCGAGGGCCATCCCGACTTGCGCCGCATCCTGACCGACTACGGTTTTATTGGCCATCCCTTCCGCAAGGATTTCCCCATCTCCGGCCACGTCGAGATGCGCTACGACGCCGAGCAAAAGCGCGTGATTTACCAACCGGTCACCATCGAGCCCCGCGAGGTGACCCCTCGCGTGGTGCGCGACGATCACTACGGAATCGAACGGTACTGATATGGCAGAGATTCAGAACTACAACCTCAACTTTGGCCCGCAGCACCCGGCCGCCCACGGGGTGTTGCGCCTGGTGCTCGAGCTCGACGGCGAAGTCGTCCAGCGCGCCGACCCTCACATTGGTCTGCTGCACCGCGCCACCGAGAAGCTCGCCGAGACCCGCACGTTTTTGCAAACCTTGCCCTACATGGATCGGCTCGATTACGTCTCCATGATGTGCAACGAGCATGCCTACTGCATGGCTGTCGAGCGTCTGCTGGGCATCCAGATTCCGGTGCGTGCGCAATACATCCGCGTGATGTTCGACGAAATCACCCGCATCCTTAACCACCTGATGTCGTTGGGCTCGCACGCCCTCGACGTCGGTGCCATGGCGGTGTTTTTGTATGCCTTCCGCGAGCGCGAAGACCTGATGGACTGCTACGAGGCTGTCTCCGGTGCGCGCATGCACGCCGCTTACTACCGGCCCGGTGGTGTGTACCGCGATCTGCCCGACACCATGCCGCAGTACGCGGGCTCCAAGTATCGCTCCGACAAAGAAACCAAGGCCATCAACGAAGCCCGCTCGGGTTCCCTGCTTGATTTCATCGAAGACTTCACCAACCGGTTTCCCACCTGCATCGACGAATACGAAGTCCTGCTGACCGAAAACCGCATCTGGAAGCAACGCCTGGTGGACATCGGCGTGGTTTCTCCAGAGCGCGCCCTGGCGCTGGGCTTTACCGGCCCCATGCTGCGTGGCTCGGGCATCGAGTGGGATCTGCGCAAGAAGCAGCCCTACGAGGTTTACGACAAGCTTGATTTTGATATTCCGGTGGGCAAAAACGGCGATTGCTACGACCGCTATCTGTGCCGCATTGCCGAGATGCGCGAATCCAATCGCATCATCCGCCAGTGCATCGAGTGGCTGCGCAACAATCCCGGCCCCGTCATTGTGGGCAACCACAAGGTGGCGCCGCCCAAGCGCGAGCGCATGAAAACCGGGATGGAGGACATGATCCACCATTTCAAGCTGTTTACCGAGGGCATGCACGTGCCCGAGGGCGAGGCCTATGCCGCGGTAGAACACCCCAAGGGCGAATTCGGCATTTATCTGATCTCTGATGGTGCCAACAAGCCTTACCGCCTTAAAATCCGGGCGCCGGGGTTCGCCCATCTGCACTCGCTCGAAGAAATGTCCAAGGGGCACATGATTTCCGACGTGGTCACCATCATTGGTACCCAGGATATTGTGTTTGGCGAAATCGACCGCTAAGGCCCGGACATCACAGGAACCATGACGATGCTGCTTTCCGAACAAGCTTACCGGGACATCGACCGGGAAATCACCAAATACCCGGCGGATCAAAAGAAATCCGCCGTGATGGCGGCGCTGACCATTGCACAAACCGAAAAAGGTTGGGTCTCCCAAGAAGTCATCCGCGATGTGGCGGCTTATCTTCAGATGCCCACCATCGCAGTGCAAGAGATTGCCACCTTTTACTCCATGTACAACACCCAGCCGGTGGGACGCTTTACGCTTACCATCTGCACCAACCTGCCCTGTGCGCTGCAAGGCAGCGGCCAGGCAGCCCAGTACCTCAAAGAAAAACTGGGGATCGATTTTCACGAGACCACGCCCGATGGCCTGTTTACCCTCAACGAGGGCGAGTGCATGGGTGCCTGTGGTGATGCGCCGGTTATCCTGGCCAACGACAAGCACATGTGCTGCCGCATGCAGCCCGAGAAAATCGATGCCCTGATCCGCGAACTCAAGGAGTCGGCATGAGCGCACAGGACGTCTTGCAGAAATTTGGCACGGATGCGCTTAACCCCGAGTTAGGACAAGATCCTTCACGCAGCATGATTTTCCACAACCGGCACATCAAGCCGCTGCTGCTGGCGGGGCTGGACGGCAACAACTGGGGGATCAACGACTACATCGCCCGCGGTGGCTACGAATCCCTTAAAAAGATTCTCACCACCGGGATGACGCCCGACGATGTGATCGCCGAGCTCAAGGCTTCCAGCCTGCGGGGCCGGGGCGGTGCAGGGTTTCCCACGGGGCTCAAGTGGTCGTTCATGCCGCGCAACCTGCCGGGGCAAAAGTACGTCGTCTGCAACTCCGACGAAGGCGAGCCAGGCACGTTCAAAGACCGCGACCTCCTGCGCTACAACCCGCACTCAGTGATCGAAGGCATGATCATCGGCGGCTTTGCCATGGGCGCGTCGGTGGGCTACAACTACATCCACGGCGAAATCTTCCAGATCCACGAGCGCTTCGAAGAAGCCTTGCACCAGGCGCGCGAGGCCGGGTTCCTGGGCGAGAACATTCTGGGTTCGGGCTTTTCGTACCAGTTGCATGCGCACCACGGTTTTGGCGCCTACATCTGCGGCGAAGAAACCGCCTTGCTCGAGTCTCTCGAAGGCAAAAAAGGCCAGCCGCGATTCAAGCCGCCGTTCCCGGCCAGCTTCGGTCTGTATGGCCGGCCCACCACCATCAACAACACCGAAACCTTTGCCGCGGTGCCCTTTGTGTTCCAGATGGGTGCGCAAGCCTATCTAGAGCTTGGTATCGAGAAAGCCGGCGGCACCAAGATCTTCTCGGTGTCCGGCGACGTCGAACGCCCCGGCAACTACGAAATCCCGCTGGGTACGCCGTTTTCCAAGCTGCTCGAGCTTGCCGGCGGGGTCAAGGGCGGGCGGGCGCTCAAGGCAGTGATTCCGGGGGGCTCGTCCTCTCCGGTGCTGCCTGCCGACATCATGATGAACACCAACATGGATTACGACTCCATTGCCAAGGCCGGCTCGATGCTGGGCTCGGGGGCCGTGATTGTGCTGGATGACACCCGCTGCATGGTCAAATCGCTGATGCGCCTGTCGTACTTCTACATGGAAGAATCCTGCGGCCAGTGCACGCCATGTCGCGAGGGCACGGGCTGGCTGTATCGCATGATGCAGCGCATGGAGCACGGCCAGGGCACGATGGAAGACATCGAAACCCTGGATTCGGTGGCGCACAACATGATGGGTCGTACCATCTGTGCGCTGGCCGACGCGGCCGCCATGCCGGTACGCAGCTTTATCAAGCATTTCCGCGACGAATTCGTCCACCACGTCGACCACAAAGATTGTGTGGTCGCCAAGTATCTGTAGGGTCAGGACACGCCATGGTAGAACTCACCATCGACGGGCTGAAGGTTCAAGCCGAAGAAGGCAGCATGGTTATCCAGGCTGCTCACGCGGCGGGGCTGTACATCCCGCATTTCTGCTATCACAAGAAGCTCAGCATTGCCGCCAACTGCCGCATGTGCCTGGTCGAGGTCGAAAAGGCCCCCAAGCAACTGCCGGCCTGTGCGACACCGGTTACCAACGGCATGGTGGTGTATACGCACTCCGAAAAAGCCGTGGCCGCCCAGCGTGCCGTGATGGAGTTTCTTCTGATTAATCACCCCCTGGATTGCCCGGTATGCGATCAGGGTGGCGAATGCCAGCTGCAAGATCTTGCCATGGGTTATGGCGAATCCGCCTCGCGCTACAAAGAACCCAAGCGCGTGGTGTTTCACAAGCCCATGGGGCCGCTGATTTCGGCCGAGCAAATGCAGCGCTGCATCCACTGCACGCGTTGCATACGCGTCGGGCAGGAGATCGGTGGCATCATGGAAATCGGCATGCTCAATCGGGGCGAGTTCTCCGAGATCACCACGTTTGTGGGCGAAGCGGTCGAGTCCGAACTCTCGGGCAACATGATCGACGTCTGCCCGGTGGGTGCCTTGCTGTCCAAGCCCTTCATGATGAGTGCCCGCACCTGGGAGCTTGCCCGTCGCCGCTCCGTCAGCCCGCACGACAGCGTGGGCGCCAATCTGGTGGTGCAAACCAAGATGGACCGCGTCTTGCGCGTGGTGCCCTTCGAAAACGAGCCCGTCAACGAATGCTGGATCAGCGACCGTGACCGCTTCTCGTATGCCGGGCTGTATGTCGAGGATCGCCTGCAGCACCCGATGGTGCGCGGCTGTGACGGCCAGTGGCACGAAGCTTCGTGGTCGGATGCCTTGCAGTCGGTGGTGACCGGCCTTAATCAAGTGCGCGAAGACGGTGGCGGGGCACAGATCGGTGCCTTGGGTACCGAAACCGCCACCCTCGAAGAACTCGCCCTGCTGGCGCGCCTGACGCATGCCCTGGGGTCTGACAACATCGATTTCCGTCTGCGTGGCGAGGGTGCTGCCCTGGATGCCGTACGCAGCGGCGCCCCCTGGCTGGGCATGCCCATCGCCGATCTCAACACGCTAGACCGCACCCTGGTGGTGGGTTCGTTCCTGCGCAAGGATCATCCGCTGATGGCTCAGCGCCTGCGCCAGGCTGCCAAGCGTGGCATGCAGCTTTCGCTGGTCGATAGCGTGGCAGTCGATCCTTTGGTGCCGGTCACGGGCCGCATCACGGTCAAGCCTTCGGGTCTGGTCAATGCCCTGGGCGAGATCGCCGTGGCGCTGGCCGGGCTCAAGTCTCAGCCGGTGCCTGATGTCCTGGCCGGCCTGCAAGCGGGTCAAGGCGCGCAGGATATCGCGCAAAGCCTCGCCTCCGGCGAGCGCGTGGCTGTGCTGATGGGTAATCTCACCCTTACCAGCCAAGACGTCGCCTTGCTGGCCGCCAATGCGCAGCTGATTGCGCAACTGGCCGGTGGCCGCTTTGGCTTCCTTACTGCTGGTGGCAACACCGTGGGTGGCTATCTGGCGGGCGCGGTGCCTGCCAATGGGGGCCTGGATGCCCGGGCGATGCTCTCGGGCGATCCCCTGAAAGCCTATCTGGTGTTGCATGCCGAACCCCGTCTGGACAGCGATCTGGGCGATCAGGCGGTGCGAGCCCTGCAAGGCTCGGCCATGGCCGTGGCATTTACCGCCTTCCGTTCTGCGGCAGAAGACTGGGCCGATGTCATGCTGCCCATTGCGCCGTTTACCGAAACCTCCGGCTCGTTTGTCAACGCCGAAGGCCGGGTGCAAAGTTTCAAGGGTGTAGCCGCGCCGGTGGGCGATACCCGTCCTGCCTGGAAAGTCCTGCGCGTGCTGGGCAATCTGCTGGGCCTGGCCGGGTTTGACGACGACACCTCCGAATCCGTGCGCGACACCGTGATGGTGGGTGGTCTTGAAGGCCGCCTGTCCAACGAAATCCGTCACCAGCCGGGTGTGCGCCAGGCGTCCACGTCGGTCGAGCGTGTGGCCGAGTTGCCCATCTACCGTACCGATGCGCTGGTACGCCGTTCGCAACCGCTGCAAGAGCACGTCAATTCTGCACCGCCGCAGGCGGCTGCCAATGCCGCCACCCTGCAGTCTCTGGGTGTGGCGGATGGCCAGCCGGTTACCGTGCGCTCTGCACACGGCGAGATCCAGCTGACTGCGGCCCTGGATGACACCGTGGCCGATGGCGCAGTACGGATTGCCGGTGCCTTCGAACAGACCGCTGCCCTGGGCATGGGCTCGGGCGCCATCCAGCTGGAGCAACGCTAATGGACTGGTTGAATACTCTCAACGCCTACGGCACCGGCCTGATCGGCGAGACCCCCTGGCTGGTGGTCTGGACGTTGGTCAAGATCGTCGTCATTGCCGTGCCCATCATCTTGTGTGTGGCCTATCTTACGTACTGGGAACGCAAGATGATTGGCTTCATGCACATCCGTCTGGGGCCTAACCGCGTCGGCTATCGCGGGCTGTTGCAGCCTTTTGCCGATGTGTTCAAGCTGCTCACCAAAGAGCTGATTGTGCCCACCAAGGCCAACCCGGTGCTTTATGTGGTGGCCCCAGTGGTTACCCTGATGCCGGCCCTGGCCGCCTGGGCGGTAATCCCCTTCCAGCCCGAAGTCGTGCTGGCCGATATCAATGCGGGCCTGCTGTTCATCATGGCCATTACCTCGTTGGGGGTGTATGGGGTCATTGTTGCCGGCTGGGCGTCCAACTCAAAGTATGCGCTGCTGTCGGCTTTGCGGGCTTCGGCGCAGATGGTGTCCTACGAGCTGGCCGTGGGCTTTGTGCTGGTTACTGTGCTGCTGGTCTCGGGCACGCTTAATCTGTCGGGCATTGTTCAGGGGCAGGGTACGGGCTGGTTTGCCAGCCATGGCATCAGCATTTTGTCCTGGAACTGGCTGCCGCTGCTGCCGCTGTTTGTTATCTACGTGATTGCCTCGGTGGCTGAAACGAACCGCCACCCCTTTGACATGGCCGAGTGCGAGTCCGAGATCGTGGCCGGCCACATGGTCGAATACTCCGGCATGGGTTTTGCCCTGTTTTTTCTGGGCGAATACGCCAACATGATTTTGCTGTCGGCCATGGCGGCAGTGATGTTCCTGGGGGGCTGGCTGCCACCGCTGGATGTCGCGCCATTTACCTGGGTGCCGGGCTGGCTCTGGCTGGGCATCAAAACCTTTTTCGTGGTTTCCCTGTTTATCTGGTTCCGCGCTACCTTCCCGCGCTACCGCTACGACCAGATCATGCGTCTGGGCTGGAAGGTGTTCATTCCCCTCACCGGGATATGGCTGGTGGTTGTGGCTGTCTGGATGCAGACACCCTGGAACATCTGGCAGTAAGGAGTACGACATGGAAGCAATCAAAGACTTCTTTGGCAGTCTGATGCTGAAGGAAATGCTCGAGGGCATGCGCCTGACGGGCCGGTATTTCTTCAAGCGCAAAATTACCCTGCGCTATCCGGCAGAAAAAACGCCCACGTCGCCACGTTTTCGCGGCCTGCACGCGCAGCGCCGCTACGAAAACGGCGAAGAGCGCTGCATTGCCTGCAAGCTGTGCGAAGCCGTGTGCCCGGCGCTGGCCATCACCATCGAGTCCGAACAACGTGAAGACGGCTCACGCCGTACCACACGTTACGACATCGACCTCGCCAAGTGCATCTTCTGTGGTTTCTGCGAAGAAGCCTGTCCAACCGATGCCATCGTCGAGACCCACTTGCACGAGTACCACGGCGAAAAACGCGGTGATCTTTATTACACCAAAGACATGCTGTTGGCCGTAGGCGATCGCTACGAGCCTGAGATCGCCGCCCGTCGCGCTGCCGACGCACCTTATCGCTGATGCCGGAAGACCGATCATGAGTTTTCAATCCATACTGTTTTATCTGCTGGCCATCGTGCTGGTGGTGGCGGCCTTTCGGGTCATCACTGCCACCAGCCCGGTTACCGGCGTGCTGCACCTGATTCTCACCTTCTTTACTGCTTCCATGATGTGGATGCTGATCCAGGCTGAATTCCTGGCGCTGGCATTGTTGATTGTGTATGTGGGCGCCGTAATGGTGCTGTTTTTGTTCGTGGTGATGATGTTGGACATGAAGCTTGAAGGCCTCACCTCCGGTCTCAAGGTGTATTTGCCGCTGGGGCTCACCATTGGTGGCGTGATGGTGCTGGAGATGGCGTTTGTGCTGGTGCGCTCCTGGGGTGATGCCTCGGCGCTGCCGGTACCGGCCGACGACTTCGACAACACGCTGGCGCTGGGCACCGCGATGTACACGCATTTTGCCTACGCCGTACAAATTGGCGGTCTCATCCTGCTGGTGGGCATGATTGCGGCCATCGCCCTGACCATGCGCAAACGTACCGATTTCAAACGCACGCGCCCAAGCAGCCAGGTACGCGTCAAGGCGTCTGATCGCCTGCGTATCGTCAAGATGTCTGCCGTGGTAGAAACACCCGACGCCCCGGAAACCGAAGGAGCCGAAAAATGATGGAAATCGGTCTAAGCCACTACCTGATTGTCGGGGCCATCCTGTTTGCCTTTGGCGTCTTTGGTTTTTTTCTTAATCGGCGCAATCTCATTGTGCTGCTGATGTCGATCGAGCTTATCTTGCTGTCGGCCAACATGAACTTCGTCGCCTTTTCGGTCTGGTCGGGCAATCCCGATGGCCAGGTGTTTGTGTTCTTTGTGTTAACCGTGGCGGCCGCCGAGGCGGCAATCGGTCTGGCCATCCTGGTACTGCTGTTCCGTAATCTCAGCAATATCAGCGTAGACAAACTCGACCAGTTGAAGGGGTAAGGGCGTCATGACAGCGCAAAGTCTTTATTTGTTGATCGCCCTGGCACCACTGGTGTCCGCAGTGCTGGTCGGCTTTTTTGGCACGGGCTTCATGGGCTCGTGGATTGGCCGCCGCGGCTCGCATGCCCTCACCATCCTCGGGGTGGCCATTTCCTTTATCGGCTCGCTCATTGTGCTGCAGCAGGTGCTGGATGGCCAAACCTTCGATGGCACCATCTATACCTGGTCCATGATCGGGCCGTTCAAGTTCGAGATCGGGTTCCTCATTGATTCGCTTACCGCATTGATGATGGTGGTGGTAACCGGTGTGTCCCTGATGGTGCACATCTACACCATTGGCTATATGGCCGAAGACCCCGGTTATAACCGGTTCTTCTCGTATATCTCCCTGTTTACCTTCTCCATGCTGATGCTGGTGATGGCCAACAACATGCTCCAGCTGTTCTTTGGCTGGGAGGCTGTCGGCCTGGTGTCGTATCTGCTGATCGGCTTTTATTATTCCAAGCCCTCGGCCGTGTTTGCCAACTTAAAGGCCTTCATGGTCAACCGCGTGGGTGATTTCGGCTTCGTGCTGGGCATCGGCCTGTTGTATGCCTATGGTGGCAGCCTCAATTACGCCGAGGTCTTCGCGCAAGCCGACAAACTCGGCGCCATTGTTTTCCCGGGCACCGATTGGCAAATGCTTACCGTGGCGTGTCTGTGCCTGTTTGTGGGTGCGATGGGTAAATCGGCACAAGCCCCGCTGCATGTGTGGCTGCCCGATTCCATGGAAGGCCCCACACCAATTTCTGCCCTGATCCACGCGGCCACCATGGTGACGGCCGGCATTTTCATGGTGGCACGTTTCTCGCCCGTGTTCGAGCTCAGCGAAACCGCCTTGTCCGTGATCATGGTGATCGGTGCGTTTGGCGCGCTGTTCCTGGGCATTCTCGGGGTGGTGCAAAACGATATCAAGCGCGTGGTGGCGTATTCCACCTTGTCGCAGCTGGGCTATATGGTGGTGGCGCTGGGCGCCTCCGCATACTCCGTGGCCATCTTCCACCTGATGACGCACGCCTTCTTCAAGGCCCTGCTGTTCCTGGGTGCGGGTTCGGTCATCATGGGGATGCTGCACGACCAGGACATGCGCCATATGGGCGGGCTCTGGAAACGCATGCCCATCACCTGGATTACGATGCTGATTGGCACCCTGGCCCTGGTAGGGACGCCATTTTTCTCGGGCTTCTACTCCAAAGAAAGCATCATTGCGGTGGCCCACGCGGCCAATATCCCGGGTGCCGGCTTTGCCTATGTGCTGACGCTCAGCGGCGTGTTCGTTACCTCGCTGTACTCCTTCCGTCTGTACTTCCTGGTGTTCCACGGCAAAGAGCGCTATCCGCAGGATGTCGAGCACGATCACGATCACGCCCATTGGGTCAGCCACGGTGACGGCCCGGCCATCCATGCCTTGCATGGTGCCAAGCCTAAAGAGTCACCCTGGGTAGTCACTTTGCCTTTGTCTGTCCTGGCTGTCATGTCAGTGGTGGCCGGGGTGTGGTTTGTCGATCCGCTCTTGTTCAACGGCTATTTTGGCAAGTCCATCACGGTGCTGGCCCAGCACCCGGCCATGGCCGCCCTGGCGGAAGAATGGCACGGCTGGGTAGGCTTTGGCTTGCACGGGCTTACCTCTGTACCATTCCTGCTGCTGCTGGCTGGTTTTGTGGTGGCCTGGTATTGCTGGCTGGTCAATCCGTCGGTACCGGCGGCGATGGCGCGTCGTTTGGCGCCGATCTATCGCTTGCTCGACAACAAGTACTACTTCGACTGGTTTAACGAACAGGTGTTGGCACGCCTGGTACGCGGCCTGGGCCACGGTTTGTGGCAGGGCGGCGATCGCGGCATTATCGATGGCCTGATCGTCAACGGCAGTGCGCGTCTGGTGGGGGCCACGGCCGCTACTGCGCGGTTGCTGCAGTCGGGCTACATCTATCACTACGCCTTCGCCATGATCATCGGCATCATGGTGTTTCTCACATTCTTCGTCCTGATGGTTCATTGATGGCTAGCGAAATGGCGTCTTCTACACTCCCCTGGCTGACTCTCTCGATTTTTGTCCCGATCTTTTTCGGGCTGCTGGTGTTGCTGGTTGGCCGCGACGACAACCCCGGGCCTGCCCGCGTGCTGTCGCTGGTGGGCTCGATTATCAGCTTTCTGGTCACACTGCCGCTGTACACCGGGTTCAATCCGCGTACGGCCGACATGCAGTTTGTCGAGAACACTCCCTGGATCGAGGCTTTCAACCTCAATTACCACCTGGGGATCGACGGCATCTCCGTGTGGTTTGTGCTGCTCACAGCCTTCATCACCATCATTGTGGTGCTGGCGGGCTGGGAGGTTATCAAGTCTCGCGTGGCGCAGTACATGGCGGCCTTCCTGATTTTGTCAGGCCTCATGGTTGGCGTGTTCTGTGCGCTCGACGGCATGCTGTTTTACGTGTTCTTCGAGGCCACGCTCATCCCGATGTACATCATCATCGGTGCCTGGGGCGGCCCCAACCGCGTGTATGCGGCCTTCAAGTTCTTCCTGTACACCTTGCTGGGTTCTCTGCTCACCCTGATCGCCTTCATCTACCTGTGGCATGTGTCGGGTCAGTCGTTTGATATTGCCACCTGGCATCAGGTGCGCCTGAGCTACACCGAGCAGATGTTCATCTTCGTGGCGCTGTTTGCCGCGTTTGCGGTCAAGATCCCGATGTGGCCCATCCACACGTGGTTGCCCGACGCGCACGTCGAGGCCCCCACGGGCGGCTCCATCGTGCTGGCGGCCATCATGCTCAAGCTCGGTGCCTACGCTTTCCTGCGCTTCTCGCTGCCGATCGCACCCGATGCGTCTCATAGCCTGGCAGGCATCATGATTGCGCTGTCGCTGGTGGCTGTCATCTACATTGGCCTGGTGGCGATTGTGCAAGACGACATGAAAAAGCTGGTGGCGTATTCTTCTGTGGCGCACATGGGGTTTGTCACCCTGGGCTTCTTCGTCTTTAACATCACCGGCCTCGAAGGCGCCATCATCCAGATGATCTCCCACGGCTTTGTGTCCGGGGCGATGTTCATGTGTATTGGCGTGATGTACGATCGCCTGCACACACGGCGCATTGATGCATATGGCGGTATCGTCAATCGCATGCCGCGCTTTGTCACGTATTTTGTGCTGTTCTCCATGGCCAATGCGGGCCTGCCGGGCACCAGCGGCTTTGTGGGCGAGTTCACCGTCATTCTAGGGGCTGTTCAGTACAACTTCTGGATCGGCTTGCTGGCAGCCTCGGCGCTGATCTGGGGCGCGGGTTACTCGCTGTGGATGGTCAAGCGCGTGGCCTTTGGCCCGGTGGTCAACGAACAAGTAAACGGCATGCAGGATCTGTGCCGCCGCGAGTTCCTGATCCTCGGGCTGCTGGCCATTCTTACCCTCTTCATGGGGATCTACCCCAGCTTCTTCACCGATCTGATGCACCCGTCCGTGCAGGCGCTGCTGGATCACGTCGCTCAATCGAAACTGTAGACCGGAATCACGATGCAAAATCTTTTCGACTTCGCGCTGGCGACTCCCGAGATCGTCCTGCTGGTGTTGACCGGAGCCGTGCTGCTGATCGACGCCTTTGGCAACGAGCCCCAGCGGCGCATGACCTTCATGCTCACCATGGCCACGCTGGTCATTGCGGTGCTGGTGTCCTGGGGCCAGTGGAGCGAGGGCGTGCAGGGACGCACCTTCAGCAGCCTGTACGTGGCCGATTCGCTGGGCCACTTCCTGAAAATCCTGTCGGCCATCGCTGTGGCGGTCACGCTGATCTATGGCCGTGCCTATGCCGAGAAGCGTGACATGATGGCCCGGGGCGGCGAGATGTATTCGCTCACGCTGCTGATGTTGCTGGGCGAGTTCGTCATGATCTCCGCAGGCAGCATGCTCACCGTGTACCTGGGCGTCGAGCTCATGTCTTTTGCGCTGTATGCGCTGGTGGCCTTGCGCCGAGATCATGTCGCCTCCACCGAGGCCGCCATGAAATACTATGTGCTCGGGTGCTTGGCCTCCGGTATTTTGCTCTATGGCATGTCCATGATTTACGGTGCCACAGGCCAGTTGGGCCTGGCCGAGATCGCCCAGGTGATCCGCGACGGCGGCGCTCAGCGCCTGCCGCTGGTGTTTGGTGTGGTGTTCATTGTCTCGGGCCTGGCGTTCAAGCTTACCGCCGCACCGTTTCATATGTGGACACCCGACGTCTATCAGGGCGCGCCCACCACGGTTACCCTGCTGGTTGGCTCGGCACCCAAGTTTGCGGCGTTTGCCATCACCCTGCGCCTGCTGATCGAAGCCCTGCACGGTATTGCAGTGGATTGGCAGCCGATGCTGCTGATCATGGCGGCACTTTCGCTGGCTATCGGCAATATCGTGGCCATCGCGCAAACCAACTTCAAGCGCATGCTGGCGTATTCCACCATCTCCCATATGGGCTTTGTGTTTTTGGGCCTGCTCTCGGGCGTGTTCGAGGGTCAGGCCGGTGCCAGTGCGGCGGCGTACGGTGCGTCACTGTTCTATATCGTCATCTATGTGCTCACCACGCTGTCCACCTTTGGCCTGATCATGCTGATGTCGCGCCAAGGGTTTGAGTGCGAAGAAATCGCCGACCTCAAAGGCCTGAACCGGCGCAATCCTCTGCTGGCCGGTGTGCTGCTGCTGGCGATGTTCTCTTTGGCCGGGATTCCCCCGCTGTCTGGCTTTTACGCCAAGCTGGTGGTGCTGCAGGCCCTGATCAGCGCCGGCCATGTGCCTCTGGCTGTGTTTGCGGTGATGATGTCCGTCATTGGTGCCTTCTATTACCTGCGCGTGGTCAAAACCGCCTATTTCGACGAGCCCGACGACAACGTCACTCTGGGCGCCGGCACGCTGGCTACCCGTGGTGTGATGTCCCTGAATGGCCTGTTGGTAATTGGTTTGGGTATCTTGCCTGGTGGTCTAATGGCATTGTGTATCAATGTCATCCAGCAGTCGCTGCGATTCTGACCCCCCGTAAAGGTATTCATGACCCTCACCATCTCTGTCTGGCTGGTTATCCTCGGCGCCTTGCTGCTGGCCAACCTGCCTTTCGTGCTGGATCGTCCGCTGGCGCCCTGGCCTTGGGCGCAGGCGCTGCAGGCCTGGGGTGACGGCATCCGATGGTTGTTTGGCCTGGGGTTTCTGGTGCTTCTGGCAGCGTGGTCATGGGGCACCCTGAAACTGGTGGGCAGCTCATTCGGCGGCGTCGGAGATACCCTGTTTATCTTTAAATTACTGATCAGTATCGGGTTGGCGGCAGCCTTGCTGTCCGCTGCGGGCTGGCTGGCCGCATTGCGTCAGCCGACGGCATCGGATACAGCCGCTCGTCAGGCAAAACCCGCGGGCTCCGGCAAGCTGTTCATCGACCGCTTCCTCGAGCTGCTGGTAGGCTATGTGCTGGTTGGCATGCTGGGCTTTGCCATGGAGCTAGATCTGGGCAATGCGTTTCCCCAGGGTTGGGAGTTCTATGCTGTAACGCTGGCCCTGTTTATGGTGCTGGGTTACCCGGGCTTTGTGTGGTGCTACATGCTGCAAAGACGCCGTCTTCGTTAATATCGGCCAGTGTGCGACAGCCCGTCAGGGCCATCGCCACCTCCAGTTCTCCTCTCAGTAGCTGTATCAAATGCGCCACTGCAGGTGCGCCGCCCACGGCCAGTGCGTGCAGCACAGGCCTTCCAATCAACACCCCCCGAGCCCCCAGTGCCAGTGCCTTGAGCACATCGGTGCCTCTGCGGATGCCTCCATCCAGCAACAGGGGCACGCGGCCTTTGACTGCGGACGCAATCGCGGGCAGCGCCTCCAGCGTGGCGGGCAGGGTGTCCAGGCAGCGCCCGCCGTGGTTGGAGACGATCAGGCCATCGGCCCCGCTGGCAATGGCGATGCAGGCGTCTTCGGCGTCAAGAATCCCCTTTAACCAAAGCGGTGTATCGGGCAGTTGCGCCTTGAGCCATGTGACGTCTTCCCAGGTGGGGGCGGCATCCAGCAAGCCGCTGTCAAACAAGGGGCTGCCACCGGGCGGTACCGGGCGCATAGTGGGTGGTGGCAAACCATCCAGATGCACGGAACGTATGCCGGCAGGCAGTGCAAATCCGGCCCGTTGCTGGGCATTGCGCACACCGTTTACCGGCGCATCCACCGTCAGCACCAGGGCCCGGGCGCCTGCCTGTAACGCTCTTTGCGCCAGCGCCAGGGTATCGGCCCGGCGTCGCTGGGCATACAGCTGAAACCACAAGTGCGGTGGCCCGGGCAGGGTGGCCAGTGTCTCGATGGGCGTGCCGGATTGTGTACTGACCACCAACGGTGTGCCGGTTGCGGCGGCAGCCAGTGCGGTGGCCTGTTCGGCCTCGGCGTGTACCAGCCCGTGCCAGGCCATGGGCGCAATCAGAATTGGGTGTGCAAGATTCTGGCCAAGCAGTTGGAGACGGGTGTGGGCGCCGGCTAAAGGCCTGAGCACGCGGCTGCGCAGGCGCAGAGCCGCGTAGGCCCGGTGGTTTTCCCGGGCGGTGATCTCATCGGCACCGCCGGATTGCAGCCAGACCCAGATGGCCGGGTCCAGCCGCGCCTGGGCCTGATCAGCGTAATCCTGAGCGCACAGGGGCGCCGGGGCGCGAGGGGGCTGTGTGGCAGGTAAAATAGCCGCGCACGACTGGGAGACAGGATTCATGGCACACCTTATTTTGCAGGCACCGCGCCTGGTGGCAGCGGACGTTGAACGGCTGGCAGCGGTTGCCTGCGCCGATGGAGTACAAGAGCTCAAGCCCACCGCGATTCGTCTGCTGAATGTGGATGAGTCTACCCGCGACGAGGTGCTGGCCATGGCGCAGGCTGCGCATCTGGATGCGGCGTGGCTGGCGTCCGTCCATCGCCTGGCCGAGTGCAAGGTGCTGGCCATGGATATGGATTCCACACTGGTCAATATCGAGTGCATCGACGAAATTGCAGATGCCGTGGGCCGCAAGGCCGAAGTGGCGGCCATTACCGAAGCCAGCATGCGCGGCGAAATCAAGGATTTCTCCGAAAGCTTGCGCCGCCGTGTCGCCCTGTTGCGAGGCGTGCCCGAAACCGCCCTCGAGCAGGTATTCTCGCAGCGGCTTCGGCTTAATCCAGGGGCTGAAAACCTGATTGAAACCATGCGTTCGCATGGGGTCAAAACCATTTTGGTCTCGGGCGGCTTCACCTTCTTTACCCAGCGCCTGCAGCGCGGGCTGTTGCTGGACGAATCCCATGCCAACGTGCTTGAAGTGGTGGATGGCAAGCTGACGGGCCAGGTGCTGGGCGATATCGTGGACGGGGCCGCCAAGGCGCGCCATGTGCAGGCCCTGGCACAGTCGCTGGGTGCGTCGCCCGAGCAGCTCGTTGTCATGGGCGACGGCTCCAACGATTTGCCCATGATGGCGCTGGCACATTATTCCGTGGCCTACCGTGCCAAGCCTGTGGTGCGTGCCCAGGCGCGTTTTGCGCTGGACGTCAGCCCCTTGGATGCTGTCCTGAACTGGTTTCGGCTGCAGCATTAAGCAATTGCTGCTCAAGGGTTTGCCCATTGACGCAGGAGGTTGTGATACACCCCGGTGAGTTGGCTGATGATCTCCGGGTTGGCGCCGTCCCGGATCAATCGCTGGATGGCGACATCCTGCTGCAGCAGGAGGCTGCGTTGGGTGTCGTCGCGTACCAGGCTTTGCGTCCAGAAAAACGCGGCATAGCGCACCCCACGGGTAACTGGGGTTACCTGATGCAGGCTGGTGCCGGGATACACCACCGCCTGGCCTGCCGGCAGCTTCACGCGCTGCTCGCCATAGGTGTCCTGGATGATCAGCTCTCCGCCGTCGTAATCGTCTGGATCGCTGAAAAATACGGTGGTGGAAATATCCGAGCGCAGCAGCCTGGGCGTCAAGGCAGAGGGGGCCAAAGCCTGGCTCGCATTTTCAGCGGGTAATCTGAAAATCGAATTGTCGATATGAAATCCGTAGTGTTCACCGCCTTCGTAGCGGTTAAATCGCGGAGGCAGAATCCGGGCTGGCAGCGCTGCCGACTGAAACACTGGGTGCTGGCGCAGTGCCTGGGTGATCAGCGCACCAATCTGCAGGGCAACAGGGTCATCCTGCGCCAGCTGGCGGTTGGCTTTTACATGGGCGGCCACGTGCCCGGCGCTGGCTCGTCCGTCTATCCAGGTGGCGGAGGTCAGCATTTCACGGCATTGAAGTACCTGTTCGGCCGGCAGCAGGTCGGGGAGGGTGATCAGCATGATGAGGGTGCGGCCAGGGTTGCAGTCGCGGCCGCCGCCAGGCTTTGCGGCAGGGGCAGGTCAGGAAAATGATCCTGTAACCAGGTGATGGCCTGGCGGATAAAGGCCGGGGTTGCGGTTTCGGGCACGCGCGCCAGCCACTGCAGCGCAGCGGGTGTCTGGCCCTTGGCCATCAGCAGCCGGGCCAGATTGAACTGTCCGCGAAAATCACCCGCCTGCGCTGCCTGGCGGTACCAGACCAGCGCATCCTGGCTGCTTTGTGCTACGACCCAGCCGTCCTCGTAAAAGCTGCCAATCATATTCATGGATTTGGCGTGGCCCAGTGCTGCCGCCTGCCGAAACCATGTAAGCGCCGCATCGCGGTCGATATCGGTGCCCAGGCCCAGGGACAGCGCCGTGGCGTAGTTGTACATGCCCCAGTCCAGCCCGCCCAAGGCGGCCAGGCGAAACCAGTAGGCAGCCATCACCAGGTTTACCGGTACACCCCAGCCGTGTGCATGGCACTGGCCCAGCATGTTCAGTGCCATGGGTTCGCCCTCGCGGCTGGCATGGCGAAACCATTCGTATGCCTGGGGTGCGTCTGGCACGACGCCGTGGCCATCCAGCAGCCATTGCCCATATACCAGCTGTGCCTGCACCACCCCGCCTTGTGCAGCTGCCTTGAGTGTGGCGGCTGCCGCCTCAGGCGGGCCGGCCAGCAGTTGTTCCATCTGCCTGGCCAGCGCCTGAGGCGCGCTTTGATTGATGGTGTGACTGTCCAGCGCGCCCGCTTGTGGGCTGCCGTGTGCAGCCATGGCAAACGATGTGTCGCTGCACATCAGAAATGCAGGTTCAGCGTGGCCATGGCCGAGCGTCCCGGGGCAATCGAGGCGTAATGGTTGGCGTAGGCCTGGTCATAGTAGGTTTTGTCAAACAGGTTGTTGATGTTGATCTGCAGATCCACCGTCTTGTTGAAGCGGTATGCCGCCATGGCATCAAAGCGCCAGTAGGAGGGGATGCTGATAGTATTGGCTTCGTTGCCGTACTGCTGGCCTACGTAATAGGCACCCATCCCGGCGCTGAATTTGGGCGTAAAGGCGTAGGTGTTCCAGAGGCTGAAGCTGTGTTCCGGCGTATTGGGAAACGCGTTGCCAGCGTAATCCTGGCTGCCCTTGGCGCTGCCGTTATCCACGATCTTGCTTTTCAGGTAGGTGTAGCCGCCGTATACCTGCCATTGCGGTGTGACATTGCCCGAAAACCCCAGTTCAAACCCGTCCACATGCTTTTTGCCGGCCATGGTGTACAGGCCATTGGCGTCGGTAACCCGCGCATTGGTGGTTTCAACCCTGAACACTGCCGCCGTCAGGCCCAGACGTCCATCCAACACGTCCCATTTGGTGCCAAACTCCATCGTGCGGTTTTTCTCTGGGGCGGTGTCGGCCGCGTTGATCGGAACGCGCCTGCCTGGTACAAGGCTGTTGCCGCTGCCTTCGTTCAGTCCGGCGCCTGCCGGGGTGGACGACGTGCCGTATGAGGCATATATGCTGCCATTGGGCGCAGGCTTGTATACCAGGCCCAGTTGGTAGTTCAGCAGGGTGTCGTGGCGATCAATACGGTTTCCTCCGGTGGGGTCTACCCGGGTGGTGTAGTCGTCCAGGCGCAGGCCCAGCGTGGTTTGCCAGTGCTTGTTCCATTCGATGGTGTCAAAGCCGTACAACGATTTGGTCAGCGTGCGCGAGTAGGTGATCTCGCCCAGAGGCCCACCGCTGCCGGTGTTGACCCAGGGATCGCCTGGAGTAGGGGTATACAGGCTGGTGCAATGGTAAGCAGAGCCTGCTCCAATACCGCCCTTGCACTTGATCTTGTCGCTGTTGTCGCGATCTACATCCAGACTGTCCTTGCGCCCGTCTTCCACCGAGAACTCAATACCAGTGAGAAAACGGTGCTTCAGGCTGCCGGTGCGAAACTCGCCCAGCAGTTCGGTCTGGTTGGCCCAGGTGCTCACGCGGCTGTCGCGGGTGTTGGCACGGCGCCAGACCATGCCATTGTTGACGTAGCCCTTGCTGTCGTCTGGTTGCGTTACGACGTAGCGTTGGGTGCCGCGCGTGTAGCGGGTCTGGTTGCGTACGGTCAGGGTGTCAGCCAGGTCGTGCTCGATCAGCAGCGTTCCCATGTCATTGCGCGTGCGGCGATAGTCGCTGTCCAGCCCATAGAAATTGTCGCGATCCACATCCACCGGGCGGCGGTGGAAGCTGGGATCATTGGATCCCTTGCTGGATATCGTGTAGGGCATGCCACTGTCCGGAGTGTCGTCGCTTTCCAAGTGAAAATAGCTCAGTGTCAGGCGTGTCGGCGTGCCTAGGCCCAGCGACAGCGTGGGGGCCACCCCCCAGCGGCTGGCATCCACAGTATCGCGCCCGGCCACATCCTGGCTGTGGTTCATGGCGTTCAAGCGAAACGCAGAGGACTCTCCAAGCTGCCAGTTGCTGTCCACGGTCTGGCGAAAATAGCGATCCGTGCCAAACCCGGCCGATATATCGGTAAAGTCGCGCAGCTTGGCTGTTTTGCTGATCAGGTTGATGCTGCCGCCCGCACCGCCACGGCCGGCGTAGGCGCCATCGGCCCCTTTGATTACTTCAACCTGTTCCAGGTTGAACACTTCCCGCGAGGTGGCGCCGATGTCGCGCATGCCATCGATAAATGTGCTGGACTGCGCATCGTAGCCGCGAATAAATGGGCGATCCCCCAAGGGGTTTCCGCCTTCGCCTGCGCCAAAAGTGATGCCCGGCGAGTTGCGCAGCACGTCTGTCAGGGTGCTGGCGGCCTGGCTCTGAATCAACTCTTGCGGGATGATCTGTAGTGATTTGGCTGTGTCCAGAACCGGTGCGGTAAATTTGTCGGATGCCGAGTGCTTCACGTTGAAGGGAGCAGGACGGGTACCCTCCACCTGGATCGGCGTCAGCTGTGTGGGCTCGGTGGTTTGACCAGAAGCCGGTGTGGCCAGTAGCAACAGTGACGGCGTCGCCAGCGCGGTTGCCAGGCCGCCTGTCACTTTCATTTTGCTGCTTGAGTGTTCAGCGTGCAGATCCAAGATATCCTCTCCCAATTGATAAAGATCATGAAACTCATTCTCATTTGCTACGAATTCTAAACGAGAATAATTATCAATTCAAATGAGAAAGACCATTTTCTATTTTGAGGTGGAAAGCAGTCAAGTTGATGATGTGCACCAGACTGGCGGCTGGATCATGTCAACCGCAGTACAACTTCATCGGCAATGGCCAGCGCTGCGGTGAGGCCGGGTGACTCAATGCCGTACAGATTAACGAGCCCGTTTACCCCATGCACCCGCGCGTCCTGAATGATGAAATCGGTGTCCCCGGGGCCAGCGTGCGCCAGCTTGGGGCGTACGCCTGCATAATCAGCATGCAGGGTCCCGTCGGGCAGTTGTGGCCAGTACTGACGGATCGAGGTATAAAAGCTATCGGCGCGTGCCGGGTCTACATCGTAGGCGATATCGTCCACCCACTGCACATCTGGGCCAAAGCGCGCACGCCGGCCCAGATCCAGGGTGAGGTGCACGCCGAGGCCGCCTTTTACCGGCACCGGATAGATCAGGTGCGAAAAGGGTGAGGCAACCGAGAGTGCATAGTAGTTGCCCTTGGCCAGCTTGAGCCTGGGGATGGTGTCAGCGGGGATGCCTGCCAGCTTGGCAGAGATTGCCGTTGCCTGCAAACCTGCGGCATTGATCAGCCATCGGGCGCGGATCTCCATGGGCTGTGTGCCGCCCACCTGCAAGACGACGCCTTCTTTGCCATCTGCTGATCCGGACACTACCGGTGAGCACAAGGCCAGCATGCCGCCAGCGGCTTCCAGATCACCCTGCAATGCCTGCATCAGGCCATGGCTATCCACAATCCCCGTGGAGGGTGAATGGAGTGCAGCCACGCACTGTAATGCCGGCTCTTGTGCCTGCGCCTGGGGAGCCGTCAACCATTGCAAGTCGTCCACACCGCTAGCCTTTGCGTTGGCAGCCAGTGCCTTGAGGGAGGGCAGTTGCTGGTCGTCGGTTGCAACGATGAGTTTGCCGCAGCGCCAGTGGGGTACACCGTGTGTTTCGCAATAGGCATAGAGCGCCTTGTGCCCCTGGATGCAGAGCCGCGCCTTGAGTGAACCCGGTGGGTAGTAGATCCCCCGATGGATGACTTCGCTATTGCGCGAACTGGTGCCCGTGCCAATGGCTGATTCGGCTTCCAGGACGATGGTTTCGTGCCCTGCAAGTGCGCACGCCCGTGCAACCGCCAGCCCCACGACACCAGCGCCAATGACAATGCAATCGACTTCTTCCACGCAGCTCTCTCCTGTTACACGTCCGCATGCAGCGGCATTCTGTCGGTGTGCAGCACTTCCCAACGCCGCCGCGTCGGCTGCATATGATCGACCACCAGGTGAGCCAGTGCGGTCCGGTCTTGCCGTTCGACAGCGCGGATCATCGCCGCATGCTCGTGTACAGCCTGTTGCAGCCATGCCGGCTCCACAATGCCGTACGAACGGATGGGATTCGAGACCTCGGTATAGAAAGCAATCGCCTTGCACAGCTCGTGGTTGCAACTTAAGGCAAACAGCTGATCGTGGAACTCATCATTCAATTGATGGATCAGGCTGACATCGGCTTCTACCGACACAGCTGCTGCATGTTTGACATGCGTCTCCTTGAGCGCCGCTAAAGCATTCGCGTCTGCAGGCAAGGGCATGATCATGGCTGCATCGCGCTGCAGCAGCTCGCGCATGTGATAGATCTCGTCCACTTCTTTGCGCGCGAAGTCCTTGACTCGAGCGGATTTTGATCGTGGTTTGACCACAATGCGCCGGCCCATAAGCTCTTGGATGACGGATCGCACGACGTGGCGCTTGGCATCGAAGCGATCCATCAGCGTGTCTTCGGTGAGTTCCTGGTTTGGGCGCAGGCGCCCAAAAATAATATCCGCCTCCAGAATCTCCACGATCTCGGCGACGGAGGCATTGCGGGTTGGTTGGGAGCTCATCGCACAATCAACTCCAGGCGCATCGGTTCGTCCCACATCCAGCCGGCAGGTGTGCGGCGCAGCTCTGGAAAATGTCCCGGCACAACGACATCGGCGTTGTCGGCAATCCAGGCAAGCGTCTGGGCCGAACGCGTGTGTGGATCAAACTCGCTGGCCGAATGGCCGCCCGCCAGTTCTCGGTAGGTTTTGCAGGCATCGCCCGCCAGTACTACCCGTCGGCCATCGTCTGCCGTGTAGTGCAGCAGGTAACTGCCGGGTGTATGCCCGGGGGCATGCCGGTAAAACAGGCCGGGAAGCAGTTCGCCTTCTGGCTGGTCAAGTAAATGCAGTGGCTGGTCTTGCAGGTAGTGGTTCATCCCGGTGCTGCAGAAAGGATCTTCATCGGCAGGTTTGCGGGCGTAAGACCACTCTTCGGCGCCCAGGTAGATGTCTGCCTGTGGGAATAGGTCTACGTTGTTTGCGTGGTCGAAATGCAGGTGTGAAAGGAATACCATGCGGATATCGGCAGGTGTCAGGCCGTGCTGCTTGAGCCCAGAGAGCAGCATGAGGCGCGTGAGGTGATGACCCGTATCGAACAAAACAGGCCCATAGCCATCTACCAGAACAAGCACCGTGGTGGAGAACCCGAAGAAGCCCTCCTTGAAACGCAGGCTGTTGCCTTCGACCAGGATGGCGTGGTGTATTGACATGGCATCCTCCTCAGTAAAATATAAAACTATCAATAACAATATCGATACTATAACTCTAATGTGTGTTCTGGTATGGGAGTAGTGACCATATATCGTGATAGTTAAAGTACGTACAAGAGATTTTTATTAGGGTTTCCGCTAATTCAGCAATAAAAGTTAGCCATCTAAAAATTATTGATAGTATTATCAATTTAGTAGTCAAACAGACGATTCCTTGTATTTTTATTCAAAACTCCGGGGGAGACCATGGCAGCATTCAAGACAATCGCGGCAGGGCTGGCGATCACACTGGCAAGCGTAGGCGCACAGGCCGAGACGTGGCAGATGGCCACTCCCTACCCTGAGTCCAACTTTCACACAAAAAACGTATTGCAGTTTGTCCAGGACATCCAGGCCGCCACCGATGGCAAGCTGGAGATCAAGGTGCACTCCGCGGGGTCGCTCATCAAGCACCCCGAAATCAAAAATGCAGTACGCTCGCGCCAAATCCAGATAGGAGAATTTTTCATCTCCATCCTGTCTAACGAAAATCCCATCTACGCCTTGGATTCCGTGCCTTTCGTGGCTACGTCGTTTAAGGATGCCCGTAAGCTCTATGCCGCATCCAAGCCCGAACTTGAAAAAGAGCTTGGCAAGCAAGGCTTGAAGGTGCTCTATTCGGTGGCCTGGCCGCCCCAAGGGCTGTATGCAGACCGCCCCATCGAGAAGATCGAAGACCTGAACGGCCTCAAATTCCGCGTCTATAACTCACAGCTGGCTCGCCTGGCGCAATTGGTCAATGCGGTGCCTGCTCAGGTTGAGGTTCCGGATCTGGCACAAGCCTTCACCACCGGGCGGGTTAACGCCATGCTGACAGCCACGTCCACGGGCGTAGACTCCAAAGCCTGGGATTACCTCAAGTATTTCTATGACGTAAAGGCGTATTTGCCCAAGAATGTCGTGGTCGTCAACCAAAAGATATTTGACGCGCTGCCTGCAGGCGAACAAAAAGCCATCCTGGATGCTGCCGCCAAAGCCGAAACCCGAGGCTGGGAAATGGCCGAAGCCGACCACCAGGCTAAAAAACAGGTGCTGGCTGATCACGGCATGCACGTCAGCGACGGCAGTGATGCCTTGAACAACTCATTGCACAAGATTGGCGCCCAGATGGCCGCCGAGTGGAGTAAGCAAGCAGGTCAGATGGGCGAAACGGTGCTCAAGGCCTACCATGATGCCCAATGATGCGTAAATCACTGGATACGCTCTATCAAGTGGCCGGCCTGCTGGCGGCCGCGTCACTTGTGGGTATCGTCGTGGTGGTGTTTGGTCAGGTGGTACTCAACATCTTCGATTACACCACCACGCGGCTGTTTGGGGTCAGCTTTGGATTGCTGATCCCCTCCTACACGGCCCTCTCCGGCTATGGCCTGGCATTTGCCACCTTTCTGTCGCTAGGCCTGGGATTACGCCAGGCCGCCCACATCCGGGTCACCCTACTTGAAGTTCGGCTGCCACCCCTGCTGCAGCGCACCACCTTGACAATCATCACGCTGGTCGCCAGCGTCGTGGGCGCACTATTTACCTACGGTCTGGGGCAACTCGCTTTTCAATCCTATCAATGGGGTGATCGCGGTACGGGGTTGCTGCGTGAACCACTCTGGATACCGCAACTGGTCATGTGCGTTGGCGCCCTGGTCTTTACGATCGCCGCGATCGATACGCTTTGCGAAGTGTTGCGCCGCGGACGCAGCGACGCACTTGCCACTGATAACCATGCCGAGGAAGCCACCTGATGTCCGCCTCCTTCATGTCACTTATATTGCTGCTTGTGCTGTTTGGCAGCCTGGCTATTGGGCTCTGGATTTCGATTGCCCTGTTTGTCACTGGGCTGGTGGGTGTGGTGTTGTTCTCCAGTGCGCCGATTGCAGATGTGCTGGGTACCAACATCTGGACCTCCTCCACCGAATGGTCGCTCGCGGCTCTGCCGCTCTTCATCTGGATGGGTGAAATCCTGTTTCGGTCGCGGATGTCCAAGGATCTGTTCACGGGGCTTGCCCCCTGGATGCGTTCCGTTCCCGGCGGCTTGGGACACGTCGGCATCCTGGCCTCCGGCATCTTTGCCGCCGTCAGCGGCTCATCGGCGGCCACCTGTGCCACGGTAGCCAAGGTGGCCGTACCCGAGCTTAAAGCCCGTGGCTACGACGAGCGCCTGGTGCTGGGCACTGTGGCAGGGTCTGCCACCCTTGGGCTGCTGATTCCGCCCTCCATTATCATGATTGTTTACGGTGTGGCGGCCGAGCAGTCCATCGCGCGGCTGTTTATCGCTGGCGTGCTGCCAGGGCTGATGGTGATTGCCCTCTACATGAGCTATGTGGCGCTGCAGTCACTCACAGGGCGTGCAAAAACGCCGCCTAAAGATCCCCCCACCACGCTGCTCCAAAAATTCCAGGCGTCGCGCAGGTTGCTCCCGGTTGTCCTACTGATCGCCGGTGTCGTGGGGTCTATCTATCTGGGCCTTGCCAGCCCTACTGATTCCGCCGCAGTGGGTGTGGTGCTGGCACTTGCCATGAGCTGGTGGTTTGGCGATCTGACCTGGCAGTCCTTCAAGGAAGGGCTGATTGCAGCCACCCTGTCCTCATCGATGATTGCGTTCATCCTGGCCGGGTCTGCGTTTCTGACGCTTGCCATGGGTTATTCGGGGCTGCCCGCTACGATCGCTGGCTGGATCACCGGCATGCAGCTCAGCACGTATACATTCCTGGCGGTGCTTACCGTGTTCTTCATCATCATGGGGTGCTTTCTGGATGGCATCTCCATCGTGGTGCTTACCACGGCGGTACTGCTGCCTGCTGTGCAGGCAGCTGGCATCGACACCATCTGGTTTGGCGTGTATCTGGTGCTGGTCGTCGAGATGGGGCAGCTGACACCGCCCGTGGGGCTTAACCTGTTTGTGCTGCAGGGCATGACTGGCCGCGACATCGTGTTTATTTCCAAGGCCGCGTTCCCCTTCTTCGTCATGCTCATCCTGGCAGCGGCGATCTTTACCGTCTTCCCGGATATCGTGATGGTGCTGCCACACATGATGTACGGTAGCTGATCGTCTTCACGCCCCAAACGCCGATGGCACCTTGGCCGAAAGCCTGGGTGCCATCGGCGTTTGGGGCGACAGGGGTCAGGGTGGGGCGTGTAATGGCGGCTTTTTAAGCGCCGCCCAGGCGTTGCAGCAGGCCGCGCAGTTTTTGTACCCGGCCAGGCACGTCCACACTGCCGCCAAAGGTAATCTTCAGCTTATCCGGTCCATTCAGCTTTACCTGGCGATCCTGCTGTACAAGCTCGATCACACGGATGGGTTCTACCTTGGGTTGGGCCGAAAAATGGATCGATGCCTGGGTATCGCCGGCATCGATCTTGACGATGCCCAGGGATTCGGCCAGCAGGCGCAGGCGGTGCAGTGACAATAGCGTGTGGCCGGCATCAGGCAGCTTGCCGTAGCGGTCGATCAGTTCTTCCTGGATGAGCGTCAAAGTATCGGCATCAGCCGCGTGGGCCAGGCGCTTGTAAAAGCCCAGACGGGCCTGCACATCGGCGCAGTAATCCGAAGGCAGCAGGGCCGGCCCGTGCAGGTTGATCTCGCATTGCGAACCAAACGGCGCGTCCAGATCGGGTTCTTCGCCGGATTTCAACGCCCGTACGGCCGCTGCCAGCATGTCGTTGTACAGGCTGTAGCCAATTTCCTGGATATTGCCGGATTGCGATTCGCCCAGCACCTCGCCGCTGCCGCGAATCTCCAGGTCGTGCATGGCCAGGAAAAAGCCTGATCCCAGTTCTTCCATCGACTGAATCGCCTCGAGACGCTTTTTGGCGTTGCTGGTGATGGCGTCCTCGCCGGGTGTCAGCAGATACGCGTACGCCTGGTGGTGGGACCGCCCCACGCGGCCGCGCAACTGGTGCAGCTGGGCCAGGCCCAGCTTGTCGGCGCGGTGGATGATGATGGTGTTGGCCGATGGGATGTCGATGCCGGTTTCGATGATGGTGGTGCACAGCAGCACGTTGCTGCGTTGCTGGTAAAAGCCTTTCATCACCTCTTCAAGCTCGCGTTCGCCCATCTGGCCGTGGGCCACCGCGATGCGCGCTTCGGGCACCAGCTCCTCAAGCCTGGCGCGGCGGTTGCCGATGGTTTCTACCTCGTTGTGCAAGAAGTACACCTGGCCGCCACGCTTCAACTCGCGCAAAATGGCTTCGCGGATGGTGCTGCCGTCTTCGCGCCGGACAAATGTCTTGATGGCCAGGCGTTTTTGTGGCGCCGTGGCAATCACCGAAAAATCGCGGATGCCTTCCAGCGACATACCCAGCGTGCGCGGGATGGGGGTGGCCGTGAGCGTCAGGACGTCCACCTCGGCGCGCAAGGCCTTGAGGGCTTCTTTCTGGCGCACGCCAAAGCGGTGTTCCTCATCGATGATGGCCAGCCCCAGGTGCTTGTAGCGCACCTCTTTGGACAGCACCTTGTGGGTGCCGATCACAATATCAACAGACCCGTCGGCCAGGCCGGCGATGGCCTTGCTGGTTTCCTTGCCGGTACGAAATCGGGATAGCTCGGCAATCCGTACAGGCCAGTCGGCAAAGCGTGTGGCAAAATTCTGTGCGTGCTGTTCGGCCAGCAGGGTGGTGGGGCACAGCAAGACCACTTGCCGGCCGTTCATCACTGCCAGAAAGGCCGCACGCAGTGCGACTTCGGTTTTGCCAAAGCCCACGTCGCCGCACACCAGACGATCCATGGGCCGGCCTGAGGTCATGTCCTCGATGACGGCGGTGATGGCCGCAGCCTGGTCGGGGGTTTCCTCAAACCCGAATCCTTCGACAAAGGCCTGATAGTCGCGCGTGGGAAACTGAAATTTCAGGCCCTCGCGCGCTGCGCGGCTGGCATACAGGGCCAGCAGTTCGGCGGCGGTATCCCGTGCCTGCCGTGCCGCTTTGCGGCGGGTTTTCTCCCATTGGCCGGAGCCCAGCGGGTGCAGGGGCGCCTGATCGGGGTCGGCGCCGCTATAGCGCGCAATCAGGTGCAGCTGCGATACCGGCACATACAGGGTGGCATCGTGCGCATACTCCAGGTGCAGCAGCTCCAGTGGGCCGTCACCCAGATCCATGCTGACCAATCCCCGGTAGCGGCCGATCCCGTGCTGTACGTGTACCACCGGGTCGCCAATGTGCAGCTCGGCCAGATCGCGCACCATGGCGTCGATATTGCTGTGCTGCTCAAATCGTCGACGCCGGCTGCGGGCGGGCCTGGATGCCTGTGCGGGATAGAGGTCGTTTTCTGTCAGTATCGCCAGGCCCGCGGGGGGCATCAGAAAGCCGCCGCTCAGGGGTGCGACGATGACGGAAAAGCGGACATCGCTGTCGAGAAAATCCTGCCAGGTGTCAAAGGTTGCGTCAGGGGGCAGTTGGTAATCGGTCAGCAACTCGGATAAGGTTTCCCGCCGGCCCGCAGAATCCACACATAGCACGGTGCGCAGCCCTGACGATTGCACGTGCTGGCGCAAACCGGCCAGGGGATCCTCGGCCCGGCGGTTGATGGCCACCACAGGGCAGGGGGCAAAATCTGTATGTGTCTGGTTGTTTACCAGCGCCAGCCGTGCCATCTCGCGCAAGCGCACATGAAACGCTTCGTCGTCCAGGAACAGCGTCTCCAGCGGTAATACCGGACGCTCTGGATCGGATTTTAAAAACTGCCAGCGATTATGCGCGTCTTGCGTAAAGTGCTGGATGGCTGCCGGGGCATCCCCCAGAGTGAGAGCCAGCGTGTCTTCGGGCAGATAGTCAAACAGGGTGGCCGTCTGTTCGAAAAATAGTGGCAGGTAGTACTCCACCCCTGCAAACGCAATGCCGTTACCGATGTCTTTGTAGGGCAGGGCGCGAGAGGGGTCGCCCTCAAAAATCTCCCGGAACCTGGCCCGGAAACGGTTGCGGGCGGCTTCATCCATCGGAAACTCGCGCCCGGGCAAGAGCTCGATCTCATGCACCGGGTACAGGCTGCGCTGGGTGTCGATATCGAAACTGCGGATGGATTCGACTTCACGATCAAACAGATCGATGCGGTAGGGCAGTGCAGACCCCATCGGAAACAGGTCGATCAGCCCGCCGCGGATGCAGAATTCGCCTGGAGCGCTTACCTGGGTGACATGGCTGTAATTGGCCAGCGTGAGCTGTGCCCGCAACTTGTCCTCATCCAGGGTGTCGCCTTGGCGAAACTGAAACGTATAGGCTGCCAGAAACTCGGGGGGTGCTAGGCGCACCAGCGCTGTGGTGACCGGTACCACCAGCACATCCACTTGGCCCTGGCCCAGTGCGTGCAGCGTGCGCAGGCGCTCGGAGATCAGATCCTGGTGCGGAGAAAAGCTGTCGTAGGGCAGGGTTTCCCAGTCGGGCATGAAGCGTACCCGCAGGTCTGGATCAAAGAGTGCAATCTCCTCTGCCAGGCGTTGTGCAGCCAGGGGGTCGGCGCAAAATGCCGCCAGCGGGCGATGTAGCCGGTGGCTGAGCGCAGCCAGCCACAGCGCATCGCCGGAGCCAGGAGGGCGCGCCGTGACATACCGTTGGCCGGGTTTCAGGCTGGACTCGATGGTGTCCAGCGTAGCCATCAAAGGAAAGGGCGAGAGAGCAGAAAGATCTTGCATGAAGAGCGGTAAGGGCACCAGGCGGGGGTATGCCGTCGGGGCTGGCGTGTGGCGCTGCGCAGCGTGTGTGCAGGCATGCCAGCGAAGGGTCGTGTAAGGCTCACAGTATAAAGATTCAGCCGCAACCGTGCGACTCTGCTGCCAGCACAGGGCCATGGTGGGCCAGGCGCAGGCCGTGATGTCCTGTTCTCTGGCCTGCTCGGCTAAAATCGCCTGTCATGAATCCTCATTTGATTGCCATTGTGCCGGCAGCCGGTGTCGGTGCCCGCGCCGCCGGCCCTGAAGGCCTGCCCAAGCAGTATCGCCTGCTGGGGGGCGTTCCCATGCTGCGCCGCTCGGTGCTGGCCTTGCTGGCCAACCCGCAGATTGCCCAGGTGCGGGTTGCCGTTGCGCCGGGCGATCCCTATGTTGCACGGGCCCTGGATGGCCTCTCTGGTGTGGTCTGGCGACCGTGCGGCGGGCCGACACGCTCGGCCACTGTGCTGGCGGCACTGCAGGATGCCGGCTTGCCGGCCGATGCCTGGGTGCTGGTGCACGATGCCGCACGCCCTGGCCTGGCACCCGACGACCTGGCGCGCCTGATTGACACCTGCCTGCAAGCGGGCCGTGGGGGCTTGTTGGCCCGCCCCGTGGCCGACACCGTCAAGCGTGCCGCACCCGAGGCGCCTGCGCAGGTATGTGATACCGTGGCGCGCGAGCACCTGTGGCTGGCCCAAACGCCGCAGATGTTCAGGGCGGCAGAGCTGCAGGCGGCCCTGCAGGCGTGTGCGGGGCTAGGCTACATCACCGATGAGGCCTCAGCCATAGAGCATCAGGGTCAGCAGCCGCTGCTGGTGCCGGGCAACCGTTTAAACGATAAGCTCACCTGGCCGGAGGACTTTGATTGGTTCGAGTCCTGCCTGCGCGGGCAGGCGGGCACACAGGCTTCGGAGATCCCATGACAGCCCAATGTCCGTTTCGAGTAGGCCAGGGCCACGATCTGCACGCTTTGGTGCCCGATCGGCCACTGGTGATTGGTGGGGTAACCATTCCCTATCCGCTTGGCCTGGCAGGCCATTCGGATGCGGATGTGTTGTTGCATGCCGTCACCGACGCTATTTTGGGTGCGGCTGGCCTGGGAGATATCGGGCGGCATTTCTCAGATCGTGATCCCCGCTGGAGTGGCGCTGATAGCCGTCTGTTTTTGCGTGAGGCTGTGCGCCTGGCACGCGAAAAGGGCTGGCAGGTGGTGAATATCGATGCCACTGTGCATGCCCAGGCCCCGAAGATTGGGCCTCATGCGCCTGCCATGGTGGCGTGCATCGCACAGGAAACCGGCGTGAATGCGGCAGATGTGAATATCAAGGCCAAGACCAACGAGGGCCTGGGATATCTGGGCCGCAGCGAAGGCATTGCTGCCAGCGCAGTTGCCTTGCTGGCCCGGATACCGGCCTGAGGCCGCTACTTGTTAAAGGGTGCTGCCGCCGATTGGGCGGTTGCAGGCGCACAGGCCTTCGGTAAGCAAAGCATCCAGGATGCGCAGGGTTTCTTCGGGGCTGCGCCCAACGTTGAAGTTGTTCACTGATACATGCTGGATGATGTTGTCGGGATCCGCAATAAAAGTGGCCCGCAGGGCCACGCCCTCGGTTTTTTCGCGGATGCCGAGCTGGTCGATCAGGGCGCCGGCAGTGTCGCTGAATTGATAGTGATTGAGCTTGCTGAGCTCGGGGTTTTCTCGCCGCCAGGCAAGCTTCACGTACTCGTTGTCGGTGGATCCCCCCATCAGAATGGCTTCGCGTTCTTCGAAGGCATCGGCCAGTGCATTGAAGCCGACGATTTCGGTGGGGCAAACCAGGGTGAAGTCCTTGGGGTAAAAATAAATCACTTTCCATTTACCTGGAAAGGAAGATTCGGTGATGTCCTCGAAGGCAGAAACGCCGTTTTCCTCGTACTGATTAAAACCGGGTTTGACACCGGTGACGCGGAAGGCCTCGAGCTTGTCGCCTATGGTTTTCATCGGGGCTCCTGAGTGATGGACGGCCAAACGGGCCGCCCCTTCATTCTACGCTACAGATTTGTCGGCCGGCCGGGCCTTGATCTTGGGGATTTCGATCCGTGCAAGCAACCCCTGTGAGGGTTGCGAGATGAGTTCGAATTTGCCGCCCACCTGTCCCAGCAGGCGCTCGACAATCGACAGGCCAAGGCCGGCGCCACTGACGCCAGTGCGGGCGGTTTCACCGCGAGCAAAGGGCCGGAGCAGCCGCTGGACTTCGGCGTGCGGGATGCCGACGCCGCGATCCTGGACTTCGATGCGCAGCAGGTTGCCGTTCTGATAGGCCCGTACGGTGATGTGCGGGCGGTCGTCGCTGGGGCTGTGGCCGTAGCGCCGGGCGTTCTCGATCAGGTTGCTGACGATGCGTTTGAGGTCGTTGGCGCTGATGCGTGCCTGCAGGCCGGGGTCGATGCTGGATTTGAGCTCGCCACCCAGGGATTCGGTGTGTGAGCGCTCGCGCTCGGTGAGATCCTGCAGTACCCGGGAGACGTCTATGCCGGTTTCAGGCACTTGCCCGGCGGGCCGGGCGTATTCCATCAACTGGCCGATACTGTGATTGATCTGTGCGAGGTCATCGTCGATGGCCTGCCGTGCCTCGTCGCTCATGTGGCTCATCTCGATTTCAAGCCGAATCCGCGCCAGGGGCGTGCGCAGGTCGTGCGAGATGCCAGCCAGCATGATTTCGCGATCAGCCTCGTTCTGACGGAGATCCCGGGCCATCCGGTTAAAGGCGATGTTCAGATCGCGGATCTCGATGGGGCCTTTTTCGGGCAGGGGAGTGGGTGTCTGGCCGCGGGCGAGTTCGCGCGCAACTTTGGCCAGCCGTGACAAGGGGTGGTTGATGAAGCGCACACTGATCGCTGCCCCCAGCAGGGCCAGCATCAGGGATGCGGCTACCCAGCCCAGCCACTCCCGGCCCGTGGTCAGGCGCAACTGATCGCGGTCGAACACCAGCCAGTACAGTTGGTCGTCGATGTGAAAGCTGATCCAGATGCCCGGCACCTGATTGACTGCCCACATGATGGCTGTTTGTGACCCCAGGCGGCTGCGAATCCCGCTGGAAACGTTGTCCCAGTAAGTGTTGTGCGGCAGGGGTTCGAGCACATCGGTGGATTCGCGCGGTTGTACCCGCAGGCTTTCCTGGGTGGCAAGATCAAGCAGCAAGGCTGGGCGCACTTTTTGGGGCGCGTACACCAGCGCTGAGCGCGTAATGCTGACGGTGGTGGAAATCCGCTGGGCCAGCTGCATGGCACGCGGGCCTTCTTCGATGTTGAACACCACCTGCAACCAGGCGCCCAGACTGATCAGGATCAGTAGGGCGATCAGCAGAAATGAACGCGTAAAGAGGCCCAGGCGCAGCCTGGGCAACAGAGAATGCCGCAGCCGTTTGACAAGCGTCATGAGGAAGCAGGGCATGCCGGCCACTGGCCGGCATGCCGATCAGGGGTTATTGGCCGCCATCGGGCACGAATACATAACCCAGACCCCAGACGGTCTGGATGAAGACGGGCTTGGATGGATTAGGTTCAATCAGCTTGCGCAGGCGGGAGATTTGCACGTCGAGGCTGCGGTCGAAGGCTTCGTATTCGCGTCCACGGGCCAGCTCCATGAGTTTGTCACGGGAGAGCGGAACCTTGGGGTGACGGGCAAATACCTTGAGCACGGAGAACTCGCCCGTGGTGATGGGCACGGAATCGCCATCTTTGGTGAGTGTGCGGGTGGACAGATTAAGGATGTAGGGCCCGAACTCGACGGATTCGTTTTCCTGGCTGGGTGCCCCGGGATGTTCTTCGGTGCCGCGCCGGCGCAAAATGGCGTTGACGCGGGCGAGAAGCTCGCGCGGGTTAAAGGGTTTGGTGAGGTAGTCGTCGGCACCCATCTCGAGGCCCACGATGCGGTCGATTTCTTCGGCCTTGGCGGTGAGTATGATGATGGGGGTGTTGTCGTGGTTGCCCCGCAAACGCCGACAGATGGACAAGCCGTCTTCGCCGGGCAGCATGAGATCGAGCACCAGGAGGTCGAAGTGCTCTCGTTGCCAGAGCTTGGCCATGTCTTTGGCGTCTTCGGCAACGTACACGTTGAAACCCTGCTCGGACAGATAACGCCGCAACAGGTCGCGCAAGCGCGGATCGTCATCAACGATCAGGATCTTGCGGGTTAGAGTCTGGTTATGAGTGTTCATGGGGAAAATGTAACAGGGTGACGGCGGCCGCACCAGTGCTTATCACAAGAAATTACATAAGATGCGTTTAGTTGTGATCTGGATGGCAGGCCAGCCAAAGTTGGCAGGGTTGGGTGCGACGGTGCTGTGGTCTCCAGTAAAATGATGCAGCCATGGACAATTTTCATATTCTAGCGTTCGAAACCTCCGGCAACCAGTGTAGCGTTGCCTTGCTCTCGCAAATCGACGGACGCGTCAGTTTGCGCGCGGCCCAGCATGCCGGTCGTCAAGACCACGCCGAGCGCATCCTGCCCTTGGCGCAGTCTTTGCTCGACCAAGCCAATTTGGCCCGGGCGCAACTGTCTGCGGTTGCGTTTGGCCAGGGCCCAGGCGGGTTTACAGGCCTGCGGGTGGCCTGTGGTGTGGCACAAGGCCTGGCGGTGGCTTTGGATATCCCTGTTCTGCCGGTCGATTCCCTGTGTGCTATCGCCATGCAGCAGGCCTCGGAGAACCCCGCCGGCGTGCATCTGGTGATGCAGGATGCCCGCATGAACGAACTCTATGTCGCTGCCTATCAGTGGCAAGACCCCGATTGGCTCACCTTGCAGGCACCGGCTCTTATTGCACGCGCTGATGTTGCGGCCTGGATGGGAGCTGAGTCTGCCGGCTGGGCCATGCAGGCAGGTGGCGGCTGGACGGTGCACGGAGATGCGCTGGCCGTGTTTCCCGGCTTGGCCGAAGAGTCCCGCCAGATGGGCGCCCAGGTTGCGCCTGACGCGGCATCCGACAAGGTCTGGGCACATGCCTCCACTATTGCCCGGTTGGCTGCGCGCGCATGGCAGGCGGGTCAGGGGCTGGACGCCTCGATGGCCGCCCCCGCCTATGTGCGCGACAAAGTGGCCTACACCACACAAGAGCGCACCCAGGGCCTTGGGGGCAATCCGGCCACAGATGCTACGCAGTGGTCGGTGCATGACATGAGCCTCTCCGATGTCGACGAAGTCGCATCCATCGAGCGTCAGGTGCAGTCCTTTCCCTGGACCAAACAAAATTTTCTGGACGGTCTGCAAGCCGGCTATCGAGGCTGGGTGGTGCGTCGTCTGGGTGCCATGCTGGGGTTTGCACTGGTGATGGACACCCCTGATATGGCCCATTTGCTTGTGATCGGCGTGCGGCCTGATGGTCAGCGCCGGGGTGTAGGGACAGAACTTTTACGCTATTGCCTGGCGCATTGCCGGCAGGCAGGCCTGCCTGCCCTGACACTCGAGGTGCGCCCCAGCAACACGTCCGCCATCGGGTTTTACCAAAAACACGGGTTTCAGCAGGTGGGGTTGCGCCGAGGCTATTACCCGGCCGGCCAGGGTGCCCGCGAGGACGCCTGGATCATGACCCTCACATGCCAAGAGACGTCCGCATGAAACCGCTGGTTCATCCCGCCCAGGCTGCCTGGCTGGCCGAAATCGGTGTTGATTTGCATTGGCTGGATGTGCAGGTGCCAGGTGCGCACCCAACCGTATCTGCAACTGCCCCGTCGGGCGTCGCGGATACTGCTGCTCCCTTGGCCACTCAAGTGGTCCGCGGTTCTGCCGTCAATCCCCTGGATACGCTGCCGGATACCCAGGCAGAATCTTTGGTCCAGGCAGCCACCGATTCCCTGCAAACGCTGGCAGCCGATCTGAAAGTGCCTGGCCGCCAATCGCGCGTCCCATCGCCCGAGGCTGCGCCCACTGCGATACCCGTCCTGGATGTTGTATTGCCCGAGGCTGACCTTGCCCAGTTGGCCAACCTCGTGACGGCTTGCCAGCGGTGTCCGCGTCACCTGCAGCGTCTGCGGGCAGTGCCGGGTGCCGGCGCCGAGAGGCCCCACTATCTGATTGTGGCCGAGCAACCCAGCCTGGATGACGAAATCTCCGGCAAGCCATTTCAGGGGGATTCGGGGCGCCTGTTGGCCGCAATGCTGGCAGCGGTACAGCTGCCTGATGCGCATTCTGTGTATCAAACCTATGTCGTGAAGTGCAGGGCCCCTGGCGGGGCCGAGCCCGCGCCGGCCGAGGTGGCCGCATGCGTGCCGTATCTGCAGCGCGAGATTGCGCTATTAAAGCCGCGATGGATTCTGGCTCTGGGGCGGATGGCTGCGCAAGCAGTGTTGTCTACACAGGCCCCTTTGGATAGCTTGCGTGGAAAGCCGCATATGCTTGGCCTCGAGGGCCAGTCCATCCCGGTGTGGGTGATGCATCAGCCCGCGTCTTTGCTGGTGCGGTCGGCGCTCAAGGCAGAGGCCTGGCACGATTTGCTGGCCTTGCGTACAGCAGTAAACCAGCAGTCGGCCGGCGTTTAACGCAGCGCTGTCCCGTGTTCGGTTTGGCCAATCATTTGTTCCAGCTGGGGGTTGGCCTTGTGGTTCAGGTTGTTCCAGCGGATAAACACCAGCATCAGGCAGGCCACCAATATTCCAAACAGGGCAATAATGCCGTTGATGGGCAGGCCCAGCCAAAGCATCAGGCTGTATACCGCCAGCATCAACAGGATATTCAGTTGTTCGTTGAAATTTTGTACAGCGATAGAATGCCCCGCAGACAGCAGCACATGGCCGCGATGCTGCAGCAGTGCGTTCATGGGCACCACAAAATAGCCCGACAGCGCCCCAATCAGCAATAACAGGGCATATACGGCAAACGGGGCGTATACCAGCGGCATCATCAGCACCACCAGGCCCATGACTACACCCACGGGCAGCACGGATAATGCGCGGCGCAAGGGCACACGGCCCGCCACCACCGCGCCAATAACCGTACCGAACGCGGCAACCCCCATCAGCACGGAGGCCTGGTCCAGGCGGTAACCCAGATGCTGGGCGCCCCATTCGATGACGATGAATTGTAAGGTGGCGCCCGCACCCCAGAACAGGGTGGTGACGGCCAGGGAGATTTGCCCGAGTTTGTCGGACCACAAAACGCGTACGTAGGTAACAAAATTACGCACCAGGGCGGCCGGATGTTTCTCTTGGCGGGGGTAGTATGCGTGAGTGTCGGGAATCAACAAATTGCAGATGGCAGCAGCCACATACACCACCCCGATAATCAGAATCGCGCACTGAGCCGTGTTACTGGCCAGGGCGCTGACCCAGCTGACGGACATCAGCCATTGGGAGACGGCGGGGCTGATCAGTATGCCGCCCAGCACGGTACCCACAATCACTGACAAGACAGTCAGGCCTTCGATCCAGCTGTTGCCCTTGACCAGGAGCTCGGGCGGCAGCATTTCGGTGACGATGCCGTATTTGGCCGGCGAGTACGCGGCAGCGCCTATGCCCACAATAGTGTAGGCCGTAAAAATAAGCGCCAGCTGGTGGCCGTGATCCAGCCCAAAGGCCCCATAGCTGAACATCAGCAGGCAGCCGCAGGTTTTGAGGGCATTGGTGGCAAACATAACCCGGCCTTTGGGGAAAGAATCCGCAAAGGCCCCCACAAACGCGGCCAGCACGACGTAGGCCAGCGCAAACCACCACTTCATCATCGGCGCCATCCAGTCGGGGCCGCTGAGATCGGCAATCAGGCCGATGGCTGCGATCAGCAAGGCGTTGTCGGCCACAGACGACAGCGCCTGTGCAGCCATGACCATGTAAAAGCCTTTGTTCAATCGCAGACCTCAAAGGAGTGGGAGGTGAGCCGCCACGGGCAAGCGCAACGGTAAAATCGAGTTGCAGTATAGCGGGTTGCGAGGCCTTGCCTATCAAGTGATAAGCGGTTAGGGCACAGTTTGGTGCGTTATCATACGCTGTTGCGACTTGCCAGCAGCTTGTCTGCCTCCCACTGTGCGCCTTACGCAGATCAAACTCGCCGGGTTCAAGTCCTTTGTGGACCCAACCGTGATTCCCACACCCAGCGAACTGGTGGGCGTGGTGGGCCCCAATGGCTGTGGTAAATCCAACATCATCGATGCCGTGCGCTGGGTATTGGGCGAATCCAAGGCATCCGAACTCCGCGGCGCTTCCATGCAGGACGTGATTTTCAATGGCTCGGGCCAGCGAAAACCCGCCGCACGGGCTTCTGTCGAGCTCGTCTTTGACAACAGCCAGGGCCGGGCGGCAGGGCAGTGGTCTTCTTTTGCCGAGATCGCCGTGCGCCGCGTACTTACACGCGACGGTGCCAGCAGCTATTTCATCAATAATCAGGCCGTGCGCCGGCGCGACATCCACGACATCTTTCTGGGTACAGGCCTGGGGGCACGGGGTTACGCCATCATCGGCCAGGGAATGATCAACCGGCTCATCGAGGCCAAACCCGAAGAACTGCGTATTTATCTCGAAGAAGCCGCGGGGGTATCACGTTATAAAGAGCGCCGCCGGGAAACCGAGAACCGCCTGCAGGACACTCGGGAAAACCTCACCCGCCTGGACGATATCCTGCGCGAACTCTCTTCCCAGCTCGAAAAACTGCAGTCCCAGGCCCAAGTGGCAGCTGATTACCGGGCACTGCAAGCCGAGGGTGAGCGCAAGCAACATGCCTTGTGGCTGCTACGTGAACAATCCGCACGCGAGAGCCGGCAGACACTGGCCGTGCAAACTGAACAGGCACAAGCCACGCTCGAAGCCTCAGTGGCCCGCATGCGTGCGACAGAATCTGCCCTCGAGGCGCAGCGCCAGCAGCATCTCGATGCCGGCGAGGCCGTGCACGTGGCCCAGGGCAAGCTTTTCGAAGCAGGCGCGGAAGTCAGCCGGCTGGAGGCCGAGATCCGGCACGTGGTCGACTCCCGAAATCGTCTGCAGGCTCGCCGGGCGCAATTGCAGTCCCAGGTGCAAGAGTGGGGAGATCAGCAAACCCACAGCCAGTCGGCTATCGAGGCGCTCGAGCAGCAAATCGAAGAAGCCGAGGCGCAGGCGGAGATCCTTGCGCAGCAGGCGCAAGTGGCCCTCGAGGGCTTGCCGGCGCTGGACAGCCAGTTACGTACGCTGAATCAGCAACGCGAAGACGCCCGTCGTACGCTGGCTCAAACAGAGCAGGCCATTGCCCTGGCTGCGCAATCACAGCGTGATGCCGATCATCAGTGGCGTGCGCTGGACGCCCGTCGTGAACGCCTGCAGGCAGATCATCAGGCCTTGGAGCGCCCCGATCCGTCTACCAAAGAGCAGTTGCTGGGTGCCGCCCGGATGGCAGAATCCCGTCTCGAAGAAGCGCAGGGTCGCGTGCTCGAACTCGAGTCGCGGCTGCCCGGGATCGACGCGGCCTTGCAGCAGGCTCAAGAGGCCGCGCAAGCTGCCCGCCTGTCGCTGGAGCGCCTGGAAGCACGGCGCCAGGCGCTGGTTGCCCTGCAAGAAAAAATCCAGTCCGAAGATGCACTCGAACCCTGGCTGCAGCGCCAGGAGCTGCACGGGATGGCACGACTTTGGCAAGGCCTGCAAGTGGATGCCGGCTGGGAGTCCGCCCTCGAAGCGGTCTTGCACGAGCGCATGAATGCATTGGGCGTACGTACGCTGGATCATCTCTATGCCTTCGAGCAGGATCCACCACCGGCCCGGCTGGCGTTTTATCAGACGCCGCCTTCACCTGCGGATGTTGATGGGGGTGCGCCGCCCGACGCCGTGTCTCTGCTGTCGCGGGTAAGCATCCGGGACGCTGCCTTGCAGCCCTTGTTGGCCCGTTGGTTGCATGGGGTGTTTTGCAGCGACAGCCTGGCCGGCGCACTGGCGCGCCGGGGCGAACTCGCGCCTGGTGCGGTATGGGTTTTACCGACGGGCCATCGGGTGGATGCCGGCAGTGTGCGGTTTTATGCGGCCGATTCCGAGCAGGCTGGTTTGCTGGCGCGCCAGCAACAAATTGCTGATTTGGCCAAGGAAATCCGGGCCGCTCAGTTGATGTCCGATCAAGCGCTCGATGCCCATGCGCGCAGCGACAGCGATCACAGGTCTTTGCAGCAGGCACTGCAGTCCGCCCGCCAGCAAATTGGCGAGCGCATGCAGGCTCATCATGACGCCCAGCTTCAACTCAGCCAGCTCGAGCAGCAACTGGCTCGTTCGGATGAACAGGCCAGCCGTCTGGAGCGCGATCTGGCCGAGCTGCGGGAGCAGCAGGCCGGGCTTGAGACACGCCGAGATGAGGCGCAGGCACGGTTTGAAACCCTGGATGAGCAACTGGCCGTGCAGCAGGAAGCCCAGGCCGGGCTCGATCTGCAGGCCGAGGCCTTGTTTGGACAAGCTGAAAACGCCCGCCAGCTGGGCCGTCAGCACGAGGCCGCCGCGCAAGAGGCCGGCTATACAGTGCGCACCTTGCGTCATCGCCTCGAAGAAACCCATCGCACGCTGCAGTTGGCCGCCGAGCAATCGCGCCGTTCGGGTGCCGAGCTCGAATCCTTGCAAGGCGAGCTCTTCGAGCTGGATGAATCCGTGGCGCAAACTGGCTTGCAAGATGCACTAGAGTCGCGAGCCGCCTGCGAAGAAAGCCTGCGCGCGGCACGGATGCGCCAGGACGAATGCGCCGCGACACTGCGTCAGGCGGATGAAAGCCGTCTGACACTTGAGCGCGAACTTGACCCTCTGCGGGCGCAAATCATCGACTTGCAGCTCAAAGAGCAGGCGGCCCGTTTGGCTGTCGAGCAATATTCCGAGCAACTGGACGCCCAGCAGGTAGATCGGCTGGCACTACAGCGCTATGTGGCCGAGCAGCCGGCGCAGTGGCAGCAACTGGGCTGGCTGCAGACCGAGGTTCAGCGGTTGTCCAGGCAAGTGGATGCCCTGGGCGCAGTCAATCTGGCGGCGCTTGACGAGCTCAAGGCGGCCCAGGATCGCAAAGGGTTTCTGGACAGCCAGCGGGCTGATCTGCTCTCGGCCATCGACACCCTTGAGACCGCGATTCGCAAGATCGACCGCGAGACCCGGGAGCTTTTGTCGCAAACATTCGATGCGGTCAATCAGCACTTTGGCGAGCTTTTCCCGCAGCTGTTTGGGGGTGGCGAGGCTCGCCTGACCATGACGGGCGACGAAATTCTGGATGCGGGTGTCCAGGTGATGGCACAGCCGCCGGGCAAGCGCAACAGCACCATTCATTTGCTGTCTGGCGGCGAAAAAGCGCTGACAGCCACCGCATTGGTATTTGCTTTGTTTAAACTGAACCCGGCGCCGTTTTGTCTGCTGGATGAAGTCGACGCCCCGCTGGATGATGCCAATACCGAGCGTTATGCGCGCCTGGTAAGCGGCATGAGTCAACAAACCCAGTTTCTTTTTATTTCGCATAATAAAATTGCCATGCAGATTGCCCGTCAGCTGATTGGTGTAACCATGCAAGAACAAGGTGTGTCACGCATCGTGGCGGTCGATATGGATTCTGCCTTGCAGTGGGCTGCAGACGCAGCCTGAGCACAGAATGAGGTCTTTATGAGTGATTTGCAGGTATTACTGATTTCTATTGGCGCGGCTCTGATCGTGATCGTGCTGCTGTATAACGGCTGGCAAGAATGGCGGGCTCGACGCAGCATGCGTGCCACTGTGCCCGAGACTGATCACGATATCCTGCTGCAGGATGCGCCTTCGCGCCGCGAGCCGGGGCTGTTCGATGCCGAACCTGCTTCGGCTGCTGCCGACGATCTGTCCGACATCGATGCCACTTGCGAGGCCGTCATCGATATCGCTTTTGCCCACCCGGTTGCCGGAGACTCCCTGACACAGGTGGCTCCGTCCATTACCCGTGCTGGTAAAAAGCCTGTGCGCGTCTTTGCGCAGCGCGAAGGCGGTGGTCATCGCATGGTGATTCATCCCGACGAATCCTATGTCGCCCTGCAGCTGGCCGTGGTGGTGGCCAACCGTTCGGGCCCACTGACCGCAATCGAATGGTCCAACCTCTGGACGCTTGCGCAAAATGTCGCCGAGCGGTTTGATGGGCAGATCGAAGCCCCCGAGCAAGAAGCCGTGCTGCGGCAGGCGGTGGATCTTGATGCGCGCTGTGCCCCGATGGACGCCCAGGTAGGATTGATTTTGCAGCTGTCGGCGCCGCAATCGCCGCAAGCAGTGGCTGATGCGGCCGCCGAGGCTGGCTTTGTGCCGTCGCGCGGGCTGTGGGCCTGGATGGCCGAAAATGGCTTGCCGCGCTTTGTGCTGCAAATCGAGCAACCCGCATCCGATGCCGGGATTCACCGGATTGATCTCGTGCTGGATGTCCCCAACAGCATCCCCGATGATCAGGCCTTCAGCCGGATGGTGGCGGTAGGGCGCGATCTCGCGCAGCGTCTGGATGCCCATGTGCTGGATGATCAGGGCCGCACGTTTCAGGATGCCTCCGCGCCGCCCATCGACCAGCAAATCAGCTCGCTCTACGACCAACTGGATCAAGCCGGGTTTCTGGCAGGCACCGAGCGCACCGCCCGAGTATTTTCGTGAGCCTGGATCCACTTTTTGAGCGGCTGCAACAGCTGCGGGAAGACATTCGCTCGGCCAACCATCAATATTACGTTCAAGACAGCCCCAGCTTATCGGACGCCCAATATGATCGCCTGATGACTGAGCTGCAGGCGATTGAAACCCAGCACCCTCAATGGATTACTCCAGATTCCCCAACTCAACGGGTGGGCGCCGCGCCATCCGGGCATTTTGCCCCTGTGCGTCATGCCGTGCGAATGTTGTCGCTGGGCAATGCCTTCGAAGCAGCAGACATCGAGGCCTTTGACGAGCGTGTGCGCACAACCCTGATAGAGGCGGGCTTGCTGGCGGCCGGTGCGTCGGCCACTACACAGGCCAGCCTGTTTTCAGATTCAAATGCTGCCGCCGTGCCGGATGTATCCCTTGTGGAGTACATGGCTGAGTACAAATTTGATGGCTTGGCGGTCAACCTGCGCTATGAGGCCGGTTTGCTGGTGCAGGCGGCTACCCGGGGCGATGGCTCCAGTGGCGAAGACATCACATCCAATATCCGCACCTTGCGGTCTGTGCCGCTGCGCTTGCGTGGTACCGAAGTGCCGGCCGTGGTGGAAGTGCGGGGCGAAGTGTTGATGAACCGGGCCGACTTTGAACGACTGAACCAGCAGCAACAGGCCCGTGGCGACAAAGCCTTTGTCAATCCGAGAAACGCAGCTGCCGGCAGCTTGCGGCAGCTCGATCCCCGGATTACCGCCCAGCGCCCCTTGCGTTTCTACGCTTATGGCTGGGGGCAAATCCGAGATGAGGCCGGCCGCGATCTCCAGCCTCATGACACGCATGCGGCGATGCTGGACTGGCTTGGCCAGTTTGGCTTCGCCGTCAGCCCGGGCCGCCAGTGTTGCCGGGGGGCGGGCCAATTGCTGCAGTTCTATGAAGCAGTGGGTGCAAACCGCAGCCAGTTGCCCTACGACATCGATGGAGTGGTCTACAAAGTCAATTATCTGCGTGCGCAGACTGTGCTGGGGTTTGTGGCACGTGCACCGCGCTTTGCCATTGCCCACAAGTTTCCGGCACAAGAAGAAACCACGCGCCTGCTGGGTATTGACGTGCAGGTTGGGCGCACCGGGGCGCTAACCCCTGTGGCACGGCTGCAACCCGTATTTGTGGGTGGCGTGACGGTTACCAATGCCACCTTGCACAACGAAGACGAAATTCGCCGCAAGGATATCCGCATTGGTGACACCGTCATTGTGCGGCGGGCAGGCGATGTGATCCCCGAAGTGGTCGGCCCGGTGCTGGATCTGCGTCCGGCCGATGCGCCGGTGTTTGATCTGCTGGCCTTGTGCCCCGTGTGCCCCGAGTGCGGCTCGGCCGTCGAGCGGCCTGAAGGCGAAGCCATTACGCGTTGCACCGGCGGTCTGTTTTGCCCGGCGCAACGCAAGCAAACCCTGTGGCATGCGGCCAGCCGCAAGGCCCTGGATATTGATGGTCTGGGAGACAAGCTTATCGAGCAACTGGTGGATGGTGGCCGCGTGCATACCTTGGCCGATCTCTACACGCTCACGGCGCTTGAACTCTCCACTTACCCGCGCATGGGTATGAAATCCGCCGAAAACCTTGTCCAGGCCATAGATGGCAGCCGGCGCCCGCCTCTGTCGCGTCTGTTGTATGCACTGGGTATCCGCCATGTGGGTGAAACCACTGCCCGAGACCTCGCCCGCTATTTTGGCAGCCTGCAGGGAGTGGTTCAGGCCGATGAGGATGCGCTGTTGCAAGTGCCCGATGTCGGGCCTGTGGTTGCGGCATCGGTCAACCGTTTTTTTGCTGAAGCGCACAACCGGGATGTGCTGGCTGCCCTGCAGGCAGCCGGGGTAGAGCCGCAGCAAGAGGTAGCGCCGGCAGGCGCCCACGCACTAGCCGGCAAAACGCTGGTGCTTACAGGTACATTACCCACGCTCAGCCGCGACGAAGCCACGCAAAAAATCCTGGCGGCAGGCGGCAAGGTAAGCGGCTCGGTGTCCGGCAAAACTGCATGGGTGGTGGCTGGCGAGGACGCCGGCAGCAAGCTGGCGAAGGCTAAATCACTGGGTGTGCCCGTGATTGATGAAGCGGCCTTGCTAGCCTTGCTGTCCTGATTTTGCCCGGGCAATAAAGTTGAGGATCCAGTGCGCCAGCAGTTGGTCGTGTACGGCCAGTTGCAGGCTGTGCCGTGCCGCCAGCACGCGTTCGGCGCCGATGCGGTCGCGCCTGAAATTGACCAGATCAGACACATAGGCACGGGTGAATTCGGGGTGGCCCTGGATGCCCAGAAAGTGCCGGCCAATCTGCATCATGTACATCGGACAAAAGCTGCTGCCCACCAGTATCTGGCCCCCCGGCGGTAGCTCGGACACCTGATCCTGGTGGCTGGCCAGCAACTGCAGATCTTCTGAGTACCAGGGGCTCATCCAGGGTTGTTTCTCTTGCACCGTGGTGGCGTAGACACCCAAGCCCCAACCCATGGGGCTGCGCACCACTTGCCCGCCCATGCTGCGGGCCATCAACTGGTGGCCAAAGCAGATACCTACTAGCGGTTTGTCTGCCTGCCAAAGCAGGCGGATAAAGCCCGATAAGGTGCGGATCCAGTCGAAGTCGTCGTTGGCGCTGCATTTCGAGCCAGTGGTGATCCAGCCATCGTGTGCGTCTGTGGAGGAGGGGGTTTCTCCTTGGTGGCAGGCATATACCGTGAAGCGTGTCCTGGGGTCTGCCGCCAGCAGCAGGGTCTGGATCATGTCCGGGTAGTTGCCATGCCGTGGCTGGAGTTCGGGGGCAACGTCATCACATTGCAGGATGCCGATATTCATGCCGCGCCTCCGGCGGAAGCGCTTGTTGCGGTATTGGTGGCCGTCCAGCGCCGGATTATGTCAAAGTGATCGAACCCCCAGAAAGGCTCGTCGTCGATGATGATGAAGGGTGAGCCAAAGACCCCGCGGGCCATTGCAGCCTCGTTGGATTGCCGCAGCAAGGCCTTGATGGTGTCCGTGGCGATTGCGTTGGCGATAGGCGTGGTGTCCTCGCCGAGATCGGCCGCCAGTTGCAAGGCGCAGTTGGCGTCACTGATGTTGACACCCTGGGTGTAGTACGCCTGAAATACCCGGTGTGCGTAGCGGACGGCCAGTTGTGGATCGGATTGCTGCAGATGCAGCATGATGCGTGCCGCCGCCACGGTGGTAACCGGAAACGGGCTGGGCAACTGAAACGGGATTTGATGTAGGCGTGCGGTTCGGTGCATGTCGCGTCGCGAGTACTCGCCTTTTAGGGGAATCTGCACCAGTGGCGCCGAGCCCATCGCCTTGAACATGGGGCCCAGCAGCACGGGATGCCAGTGCACCGAGCGTTTCAGGTCTTGTGCAAGAGCCTCTATTTGCGTGCTGGCAAAGTAGCCGTACGGCGATGAGAAATCGAAATAAAAATCGATAGGAGCCAGTGTGTCCGCCATTAGTAACCCTCAAATTCTTCTGTCCGGATATTGTCTTCGTCGGTGCCCAGCTCGATGAGCAGCGCCCGCATGGCCTTGACCATCCCTTCCGGCCCGGCCAGATAAAACCGTGGGGAGTGGAGATCCGGCACATGTTTGCGAATCAGCGTGGCGTCGACATGGCCGTGCTCGGCCGCTTCTGTGGAGGCTTGGGTGTACACCGGCACAAAACTGAAATTCTTGTGTGCCTGTGCCAGTTGCTGAAGCTCTTGCGTATAGGCGGCTTGTGCCGGGGTGCGGTTGGCATAGATCAGTGTCAGTGCCTGCTCTGTGTGATCGTGCAGGGCCTGCACGATCATGCTGCGTACCGGCGTGATGCCGATGCCGCCAATGATAAAGACGGCGGGTACGGTTTGGACTTTGTGCAGGGTGAAATCGCCAAAGGGCGCAATCAGCTTAAGCGGTGTGCCGTCCGGGGTGGCCTTGAATGCATTTTTAAACGGGGTGCCCCGCATCCGGGTGGCCACCACGATGTGGGGCTCGTAGGCGGCATTCACAAACGAAAACCCGTGGATGCGGTCTTGTTTTGGGGTGTCATCCGCACTGGGGAGTTTAACGTCACAAAACTGCCCGGCGCGGATCTCTAGCCCCGCGGGTTTTTCGAGCGTGAATTCCATTGTGCCCTCAGCAATCTCTTTTTTGCCGAGCAACTTGACGTCGTAGGTCGTCATGGCTTGCCTCTTGTCGATAAGGTCGATCACAGTCTGTGTTCTCGTCGTACTGGGCGGAACCTCCAGAAACAGTATAGGTCGATGACAGCCAATGGGTGCGCTTGCTGCGGATGGCACCGGGGTTATCTTGCGGGTGCCGGGCAGCAAGGCGACGGTTCAGTCACGAAAGTTTTGATATTGCAGTGGGAGGTCGACGTCGGTCTTGCGCAGCAGGGCGATCACCTGCTGAAGATCGTCACGCTTTTTGCCGGAAATCCGCAGCTTGTCGCCGTTGATCTGTGACTCGACCTTGAGCTTGGCCTGCTTGATGGCTGCAATCAGTTTTTTTGCGGTGGCTTGCTCGATCCCCTGGCGAATGGTGACCTTTTGCCGGGCGCCACCCAGGTTTTCGAGGGGATCGGCGGGTTCCATGCAGCGCACATCAATACCACGGGCCGACAGCCGGCCGCGCAGGATATCCAGCATCTGCTTAAGCTGGAAAGCACTGGGGGCCGATTGCGACACCACGTATCCGTCCAGTTCAAAGCGTGCATCCGTGCCCTTGAAATCGAAGCGGGTAGAGAGTTCACGATTGGCCTGATCCACCGCGTTGGTGAGTTCGTGTGTGTCTACTTCGGAGACAACATCAAAGCTGGGCATAAAAGCATCCTTGAAAAACAGTGATTCCTGGATTGTATCGATGTGCAGGGATTGGCAGAGATCTTGTTAGGGCCGCAACAACGTGCGATTACAGTGCGCGCAACACCATATAGGCGGCGGTGCCTGCCGCAATGCTGGTCAGGGCGTGCCGGGCACGCCACTGCAGGATGATCACCACCAGCACCGCACAAGCTTCTTGCCAGGGCCAGGGCCCTGCGGGATTATGACGCGCCTGGCCGACCATGGTGTCCAGCAACAGCAGGGCCATGATGGAGAGTGGCAGCGTATTGCCCAGCTTGTGTACCCAGGGCTGACGCCGCAGCCATTGGCCTCCGATAAACGGCAGGGCGCGCAGGCCCACTGTGATGGCTGCCATGGCCACAATCGCCAGGACAACGTAAACCGTATCAGCCATGAGAATTGCCTGAAGGATGCGTAGACGGTGTTGCTGTGCGCGGCCGGCGCCAAACGGCCACGATCAGGCTCAGGGCAATGGCCACGGCCAGCGCTTGTGCGGGCATCAGCAGCCAGGCAATGCCGTATGCCCCCAGTGCCGTCCATAAGGGGATGATGTCCCGGCGCGTGCGCCATTGTTCGACTGCCAAGACGGCAAACAGGGCCGCCAGGGCAAAATCCAGGCCTTCCAACCCCAGTTGCCCGCGTGCGCCTAGGATGGCGCCCACCGTAGTGCCCAGGATCCACCATCCATGGTTGAGCGCGCACACCAGCGCCATGCGCCGAGCCCGTTGGGGCTCTGGCAATGCTGTCAGCACCGAGTAGGTCTCGTCCGTGAGCGCAAAAATACTGTACCAGCGCTGCAGACGCGAAGCGGGCATGTGATTGAGCAGCGACAGCCCGTAAAACACGTGGCGCAGGTTAAGCACCAGGGTGGCCAGCGCGATGGTGCTTAAGGGCAGGCCGGCGGCCAGCATCGGTACCATCATGAATTGCGCTGCGCCGGCATAGATCAGCACGCTGGATGCAATGGCCAGCCAGGCCGGCCCGCCCGCCTGGACAAACAGAAATCCAAACACGGCACCCAACGGTACATAGCCCATTGCCACCGGAGTGGTGAGGCTGGTGACAGACAAGGAAGAGGGCGCAGGTGGAGGTGAAGCCATACGTTTTGGGAGATACGGTTTGCTCTGCATCAGTTGCCGGGGCCTGAGGTTTTGAGTCTCGGGCTTGGGGATAACACTCAGAAATCAATCCGTTTAAGAGGGGACGGCCAAGCGGCGAACCGATATCATAACGGTTACCACGTATTTCAAAATTATTCAGTGATGCAATGCGGGCTTTGTTTTAATCATGAACTTTGACCCCGGAACCCTGCTGCTTGTTGCGGCCTTCATCCTGTTTCTACTGGGTGGGCTGATGTTCCTGGCTGCTTTTCAGGGGCGTCGGGAGCCAACCCTTTGGTGGGTGGGTGCCAGCATGTGGTTGTCATGCAGTGCCTTTTTGCTGGGGATCACCCGCCAACATCCAGAATATCTGGCTTTCTCGATTATTGTAACCAACACCCTCCTGATTTTGTCTCACGCCTGCCTCTGGACGGGCCTGCGCCTGTTTCGTGGCCACAAGGTGCTATGGCCCGTCTTGCTGGCGGGGCCGGCCATTTGGCCGGTTCTGGGCCTATGGCCGGTGTTTATGCAAGAGGTCGACCTTCGGGTAGCGGTGTATTCGGTTTTATGCCTGGTGTATCTGCTGGCCGCTATCCGCGAAATCTGGCCAGAGTGGCGCGAACATCAGTCAGCCATTTCACCCTTGCTGGGGTTCCTGGTATTGCATGCCTTGTTTTATGCCTACCGGATCCCTCCCCGCACCTTTCAAGATCATGTCTGGGCAAACTGGCCGGAGTTTGCGCTGGTGATGTTTGAAGGCATCTTTTTTGTCGTGGGTCTTTCATACAGCGTGCTGATGGCGGTACGGGCCCGGGCCGAAGACAACTACCGTTACGCAGCCTTGCATGACGTCTTGACCACGCTACCCAATCGCCGTGCACTGTTTCATCAGGGGGCCGTGCTGCTGCAAGAGGCCAGTGCCCATCACGCGGATATCGCTGCCCTGATGTGTGATCTCGATCATTTCAAGCTGATCAACGACCGCTTTGGCCATGAAACCGGAGACCAGGTGCTGATCCGCTTTGCTCGGGTGCTGCGTGAGGTGGTTGGTGATGAAGGTTTTTACGCCCGGCTGGGCGGCGAGGAGTTTGTCGTTCTGGTTCCTCACACGGGGCGTCTGGGTGCAGAACAATGGGCGCAGAAGATTCGATCCGGCCTGGCGGCATGCAGTGCCCAGCTGCCCAGCCCTCTGACGGTCAGTGTAGGAATCGCCTGTGCTTCGGGTATGCCTGTCAGCCTTGATCGCCTGCTGGCACAGGCAGATCAGGCCATGTACCTGGCCAAGGCGGCCGGGCGCGACTGCATCCGCGTGTGGCCGTAAGCCCGATCCTGGTGTCCTGTCTGGCTAGCCGCCGTAACCAGGCGCTGCCTCTGGCGTCTTTTGCAGTTGCCAGTCGATTCCGGGCTCTCCCTGGGCTTGCAGCCAGGCGTTGGCATCGCGAAAATGCTGACATCCAATAAAAGGACGGGGTGGCCGCATGGCTGATAGTGGTGAAGGATGGTTGGCGGTCAACACCTTCACCGGCCCGGCAGGTGCCTGCATTTCCAGCAATTTTTGGCGTGCCTGGGCATGAGCCCCCCACAGCAAAAGTACTTTTGGGCGAGGCTCGCGCAGCGCCCGCATGATCAATGCGTCGGTGATGTGCTCCCAGCCTTTTTTGGCATGCGAGCCCGGTTGGTGCGCCTCTACGGTCAAGGATGTGTTCAGCAATAAAACGCCTTGGCGGGCCCAGCGCACCAGGCTGTTGCGCGGCGGCTGCGCCGGCATGCCGTATTCGAGTGCCAGTTCTTTAAACATATTGCGCAGGCTGGGGGGTGTGGGGCAAAAATCGGGCACCGAGAACGCCAAGCCTTGCGCCTGATTGGGCCCATGGTAGGGATCTTGTCCGACGATGATGACCTGCACCGCCTCGGGTGGGGTTTCGATCAGGGCCCGAAATGGCCGCAGTGGAAAAATCTGTGCGCCGTCTGCCAGGCGTTGCGTCAGAAGTATATCCAGTTGGGCCACAATCCGGTGCAGATGCGGTGCCAGCAATACCGTGCGCCATTCGGTGGGCAGTGCTTGTATCTGTTCGTCCAGGCTGCCCTGGAAGGCATTCAGAACATCGGTGTTAGGGGCGGGTGTGCTCATGCGGGTTTTTGCGGCCTGATGTGGCAGCATGCAGGAATGCTTGTCAGGCTGAGGTTTCCGGATCGCTTAAAGCAGTACAGTTTACGCTGCCCCTACCCAATAATATCTGGTGATCCCGCCGTCCGGCGCGTATGGTGTCACCTTTGTCCAATTATCCTGGTGTGGAGAGCCTTCCTTATGCAGCAATCAAGCCGTGGCTGGATCAACGGGGCCCTTGGTGTGGCTATTTTTAGCGGCTCCTTGCCTGCCACACGTGTGGCAGTGCTGGGCCTGGATCCCTGGTTTCTCACTGCCGCGCGTGCAGCGCTGGCCGGGATCCTGGCCTTTATCCTGCTGGCGCAGCATCGCCAGCAACGGCCTACTGCTGCCGAGTGGCGCACGCTGGTATTGGTGGCACTGGGAGTAGTGGCAGGCTTTCCCCTGCTGTCTGCCCTGGCGCTGCAAACCATTACCTCAGCACATTCCTTGGTCTTTATTGGCTTGCTGCCCTTGTCCACGGCCTTGTTTGGCACCTGGCTGAGCCACGAGCGCCCCTCACGGGCTTTCTGGATGTTTGCCGTGCTGGGTGCGCTGGCGGTGATGGGGTTTGCCTTCAGTCAGGATGGTTCAGGTTCATTGCTGGCAGATGCTTGCATGGTGGGTGCCATTGTCAGTTGCGGATACGGCTATGCCGAAGGCGGACGGTTGTCACGCCGGCTGGGTGGCTGGCAGGTCATCTGCTGGGTGCTGGTGCTGTCACTACCCATCAGCATCCCGATGGCGTGGATCTGGGCGCCTGTGCAGTGGGCCAGCGTGCCGTGGTCGGCCTGGGCCGGGCTGGGGTATGTGGCGGTATTCAGCATGCTGGTTGGCTTCATCTTCTGGTATCGCGGCCTGGCGTTGGGCGGCATTGCGGCAGTGGGCCAATTGCAGTTGCTGCAGCCGTTTTTAGGTCTTGTGCTGTCAGCCTGGTTGCTGGGTGAATCGGTTACGCCGGCAATGGTGGGTGTCACCGCGTTTGTGGTGGTATGCGTGGCGGGTGCCAAATATACTGCTGCGGCTCCTGTGGCGGTTGAAACCAACGCCTGAACCGCTGAACACATAGGCCAGATATATGAGCTGTATAAGGGCCGCATAAGGGCCGTATATAAGTCCATGCTTTAAACATAATGTACTTGCCAGTGACCAAAGGTATCAGTACAGTGGCCTGTATGGTCAACCACTGGCAATGTCCTTGATCCATCTCTCTTACCAGAAAGAGTTTCGGCGCGCGATCGGCATCGTCAGCCTCTTGACGGTGCTTTTGTTGATGGTGGCTGTGGTGCCTATGCCGGCCGCCTTTCACGATGTCGCCCACTACCTGGCATTGCATACGGTAGTCGAAACCTTGTCAGTCATCACAGCTTCAGTCATTTTTGCTGTGGTCTGGAGCAGCCGGCAAGAGTCATTGTCGCGGCCGCTGGTCTTGCTGGGCAGCACCTTTCTGGGTGTTGCCCTGTTTGATTTCCTGCACCTGCTGTCTTACCAGGGCATGCCGCCGTTTATCACCCCCAGCAGCCCTGAGAAGTCCATTTATTTCTGGTTGTTGGGCCGGCTGCTTGGCGGGATGGGTTTGCTGGCCGCTGGCCTGGTGTCCTGGCAAAAAGGGCGAGTTTGGGTGCCGTTGGGCCTGCAGGTATTGGGTGTTTTGCTGTTTGTGTCGGCACTGTCCCTCCTGTATTTTGGCTGGTCAGGCTGGGTGCCCCGTACGTTTTTACCTGGCCAGGGCCTCACTCCCTTCAAGGTGGGCGCCGAGTACACACTGATCCTGCTGTATCTGGTGGCAGCGGGTCTGTTTGTGTGGCGCATGCGGCAAGAACGCAGGTTCAATGCACCGGATCTCTTCATCGCGGCGTGCGTCATGGCGCAAAGCGAGTTTTTCCTGACGATATACTCCAGCGTCACTGACGGCTATAGCGTCCTTGGCCACCTCTACAAGATTGTTGCCTACATTTTTCTGTACCGGGCGGTGTTCTCAGAGGCCGTGCAACATCCTTATGCCTTGCTGCAAGAGTCCCGCGAACAACTGCGTGCAACGCTTGATGCCTTGCCCGATTTAGTGCTTGATATGGATCTCGATGGCCGCTATCTCAGCATCCATACCGGCAGAGTCGATACCCTGGCGGTGCCACCCGAGCGCTTGCTGGGCCGGCCCGTGGATGAGTTCTTGTCTGCACGCAACAGCCGGATCGTGCGCGAGGCCCTGCACGAGGCCTTTGTGCACGGACAGTCGCGGGGCAAGATAGTGGCGTTGATGGATAAGCGGGTGGTTCACTACTTTGAACTCTCGATTGCCCGCAAGGCCACTGCGCGTGGCCGGACTCCCCAGTTTGCGGTGATTTCCCGTGATGTCACCGATCGCATGAAAAGCGAGCAGGCACTGCGCACATTGTCCATGGCAGTGCTGCAAAGCCCCCAGTCCATCATCATCACAGACCGTCGCGCGTGTATCGAGTTCGTCAACGAGGCGTTTACCCGGGTGAGCGGTTATACCGCTGCCGAGGTTATCGGACGTAATTTGCGCCGGCTCAAGCCGGGACGTACCCCGTCCGCCACGTTTCGGGCGATGTGGGCGCAATTGGCCCAGGGCAACGCTTGGCGTGGCGAATGGATCAACCTTGCCAAGGATGGTCGCGAATACATCGAGTCGGTCCTCATTTACCCGGTGCGCAATGTCCTCGGAGAAGTCACCAATTATCTGGCCCACAACGAGGACATCACCGAAACCCGCCGGGCTGCCGAGCAGATTCGCTCACTTTCCCATTACGATCAGCTCACGGGCCTGCCAAACCGCCAGCTGCTGCGCAAGCATTGCCAGGGCGCACTAGATCGCGGTGACCCGCTGGCCGTTTTGTGGATCGATCTGGATCACTTCAAGGCGGTCAACGACACGCTGGGACACCATGTGGGTGATGTGCTTTTGCAGGAGATGGCACGGCGTCTGCGCAAGGCATTGCCCGAGACTGCTTCTGTCTCGCGCTATTCGGGGGATGATTTTGTGGTGGTCTTGCCGATGTCTTCTCAGGACGATATCGCCCAGCAGGCAGAATCCCTGCTGGCGGCTCTGTACCAGCCCATGCATTTGGCCAATCAGGAGATCTATACCTCTGCCTCTATCGGCGTGGCCCTGCATCCGGATGATGCGGTCGAGTTCGATGTACTGCTGAAGCATGCGGAAACCGCCATGTACCGTGCCAAAAGCGATGGGCGCCATTGCGTGGGGTTCTTTACCCATGAGATGCAAACCCATGTCAGTCGGGAGTTGCTGTTGGGCAATGCCTTGAAGCAGGCGTTGCAAAACCAGGAATTATTTTTGGTGTATCAGCCTCAAATTTCCTTTGAGAACGGCGCGGTGCTGGGTGCGGAGGCCTTGTTGCGCTGGCGTTCGCCCCAATGGGGGCTTGTGCCGCCCAGTGAGTTTATCCCCATTGCTGAACGCAGCGGCCTGATCGCGCCTATTGGCGAGTGGGTGCTGCGCACGGCGTTGCGGCAATTGCGCCAGTGGCAGGTGCAGGGTTTGCCGCCGATGTGCATGGCGGTCAATTTGTCGGCAGTGCAGTTCAATCGGCCGGGTCTGGGCAAGCAGATTCAGGCGATTTTGGCGGAGGCTGGGGTTCCCGCTGGCTTGCTCGAGCTTGAAATCACCGAAGCGGTCGCAATGAAATCGCCCGAAATAGCTGCCTTGCGCATGGAAGAGCTCGCACACATGGGTGTGCGCTTTGCCATCGATGACTTTGGCACCGGGTATTCGTCTTTAAGCTATCTCAAGCGTTTTCGCCTGCACAAGCTGAAAATCGACCAATCCTTTGTGCGGGACATCAACCTTGATCCCGATGATCAGGCGATTGCCACCGCCATCATTCAGCTGTCCCGCAGCCTGGGGCTACGCACCATCGCCGAGGGGGTCGAAACTTTTGAGCAGCAAGAGTTCCTGCGCGCCAATGGCTGCGAAGAAGCACAGGGCTACTTTTACAGCAAACCCCTGGAGACAGAGGCATTTAAGGCTTTTGTGCAGCAAATGCCTTTACCGCGCCTTGCCCGATAAGCCCATGCATCCGAACTTAAGTGACCGAACAGACCACCCAGGACACTAGTGCTTTTCCCAGATCGTCATTTCTGACAGCGTGTGCTGAAACTTGTGCCGGGTTTCGCGGATCACAAACGGTACATCAAGTGGCTCGGCAATCAACTTGAAGTGTGCCTGCAGGTGCTCTTTAAGGCCGTCCAGTGTGGTGTAGTTTTCAGCGTCCTTCTTGAAGCCGCCAATCCAGGCTGCCCGGGGGGTGTGTTCTTCGAGCCAGGTGTAGGGCGACGCAATCATCAGCAGGCCGCCCGACACAATGCGCTCGTGGATGGTGTCGAGAAACCGGGCGGGGTCGTACAGACGGTCGATCAGGTTGGCGGCCAGTATCAGGTCGTAATTACAAAACTGTGGCTTCAGGTTGCAGGCGTCGCCCTGATAAAATTCAACCCGGTCAATCGTCTCTGACAGATCGAGATCGGACAGGCTGCGTGATTTGTAGGACACCAGTTCGCCTTCATCTGTCAGGGTATAGCGCAAGTGCCCTGTCTGGATCAGTTGCACGCCCTGGTTGATGAAGCGGGCAGAGAAGTCGACCCCTGTCACATGATCGAAGTGGCGGGCCAACTCGAAGGTGGCCCGGCCCGACGCGCATCCAAGATCCAGTGCATGGCGATGGGGACGGTTGCCTATGGCTGCAATCGCATGTTGAGCCAAGGCCTGCGGGAAATTGGGCACATCGAAATAGGTGTCGCCGTAGTGGAACTCGGCGTATTCGGACATGAGCTTGTCGGTTTCGTAGTAGGCGGCCGGTGCCTCGGCCGGCGCATGAGACACCACATAGCGGAACCCTGCGTGCTGAAAGAAGTGGCGCCGGAAGGCGTAGCGCGCTGAGCGCGCGGCCTCGTTGCCGCAGGAGATCCAGGATCCACCTTTCATCAGGTTGTGACGGCCATCAAACGTGGGGGTGGTGAAATCATCGTAGATGGGATGGACGTCAAAGCCGTTGAACGGGTAGGTAGGGGTTTCCGTCCATTGCCAGACGTTGCCTACCACGTCAAACCAGTCGCCATGGGCGTGTTGGTCTACCGGGCAGGATGAGGCGCCATGGTCAAGATGCAAATTGGCTGCGCAGCGCTGGTCGGTGGGGTCTTTCAGGCCGGCGGTGTCGTACAGCCGGTACCATTCGTCTTCGGTGGGCAGGCGCACCGGCTGGCCGGTTTCGGCCGCTTTCCAGTTGCAAAATGCCTTGGCTTCAAGGTAATTGACTTCTACCGGCCAGGCCCAGGGCATGGGAACTTCTTGCGTCATCAGACGCAAGTACCAGCCCTGTGGCTTCTTTACCCAAAAAGTGGGGTGGCTGGCCTGGCTGAAGGCCAGCCATTGCTGGCCTTCGTCTGTCCAGTTGTGATGGTTGCGATAGCCGCCCGCCTCTACAAACGCCAGAAATTCCTGGTTGCTGACCAAATAGCGGCTGGCTTGAAAGGATTCGATATTGGCTTCGTGGGTGCCATATTCGTTGTCCCAGCCGTATTGTGGATTTGAAAACGCCTTGCCCAGGCGTACGACGCCTGCGGGTACCCGCGTGACGGTGTTTTCAGGGGCCGGGTGTGGCGTACTGGCCAGTGGCTCCCAGCCTGTGGCCGGCCGCACGTATTTAAGGGCATGCTGGCGAATCAACACAGACGAGGTTTCCAGGTGGATGCGCTCGTGTTCAACTCCCATGATCAGCGCCCACCAGGGGTTTTGCCAATCGATGGGCGATTTCAGGGGAGTGCGGTCGATGACGTCGCACACCAGTGCCCTGACCTTGTTGCGGTAGGCGTGCACTTCGGCCACCGAGGGCCACTGGTAATTGTTGTCGTCCAGATCATCCCAGCTCATTTCGTCCACTCCGACAGCAAAGGTGGATTCGAGTTGCTGGTCTACCCGCTGGTCGATCAGGCGGGCCAAAAGCATCTTGTTGATAAAAAATGTGGCCGTGTGTCCGTAATAGAAGAGCAGGGGGTGCCGCAGCGAGATGGGTTTGACGAGGTAGGCCTCATCGCTGGCCAGACACCGAAACAAGGACTCGTAGCGATCAAAGGTTTCCAGAAAATATCGCCGGATGGACGCCCTGAGCACGTTGGTATCCGGTTCTGCCAGGTTGGGGGTACGCATAAACAACGCCAGGGTGTCAGGGTGTTCGGTGGGCAACAAAGGAACGGCAGGAGTGGACATAAAAAAATCCGTGCAAAAAATTGATGAATCCTGGAAACCCTTTAGCCTAACATGCGACTTGATGTATCGTGCCAGAGACGGTTCCCATGCATAATGCTTTGATGCAGCATACCCCTGTTCTGTTTCAAGGAGCATCGTTGACCACCTGGCTGCGTGTGTATTTCACAGGGCTGTTGCTGGCCTTCTCGGGGTTGCTTGTTTCTGGTGCCGCACTGGCCCAGCCGCTGGCTGCGGTCTGCCCGATCCGCAATGTGTCTGCGGTTCAGTCGCAGATTGCCTCGTTGTCCCAGGTGTGCTTTGCCCAGGACGAAAAACAAGCCCTCAGCCCCCAGGATTTTCTCAGCGGCCGCTGGCCTATCCAGCGCCGTGATGCAGATCAACTGGTTTTTACACATACCAAGACGGCGTACTGGGTATACGTGCCCCTGCGTAATACCGACCCCGTGGCACGCAGCTGGTTTCTGCAACTGGATTATCCCTTGCTGGATAACGTAGATGTCTGGGTGTACCAGCTGGATCCGGGATCCGACGCGCCTCCCGCCCTGGTGGGTGCCCAGCAGATGGGTGATGCCCGTCCTTTTGACGCCCGGCCGGTTACCCATCATCTGTTGATGTTGCCATTGGACTTTTTACCCGGAGAATCGCTGGGCGTGGTGATTCGGGTGCGCAGCAACGGTGCCATCAATATTCCCTTGTCGCTGTATACCGCCGAGGCCGCACTGGCCCAGACCCAGGATCAAAGCCTGGCATTGGGCATGTTTATCGGCGCTGTGTTGTTGCTGGCCCTGTTCAACCTCACGCTGTTTGTCCGCCTCAGGATCCCGCAGCCGCTGTTCAATGCGTTCTACATCATCTGTGTGGGGCTTTTCCTGGCGTCCATGTCGGGCCTCAGTTTTCAGTACCTGTGGCCGGCGTCGCCCTGGCTGGCCAATGTCGCGGTGCCGGTTACCGAGGTTCTTGCCCTGCTCAGCCTCTTGCTCTTTACCCGATGCTTTCTGGGCGTCACGGCTCGGTCGGGATGGCAGCACTACTGCATTCGGGGGTTGGCAGGCATCGGTCTGGTGCTTCTGGTAGCCAGCTTCTGGGTGCCTTATCCGGTCATCATCAAGGTCAATACCGCATATGCCCTGGTCAGCATGCTTGCCATGCTGGGGGTGGGTGTGGCACAGGCCAGATTGGGCCATCTGGATGCGCGTTGGTATGTGGCCTCCTGGCTGGTACTTTATGCCGGGTTCCTGTTTTACGGGTTGGCTGTGTTTGGCTATATGCCCGGTTTTATGGCACAACAGCGCTGGGTACAGATTGCCGCCGGCAGCCAGGTTTTTTTGCTGACGTATGCCGAGGTCATCCAATTGCGCAGGCTGCTGGATCATGCCCTGAAGATCGAGTCTTCGGCCCGCAGCTCCCTGCAGCAGGAAGTCCAGTCCAGAACCGCCGATTTGCGCTCTACGATGGCGGCCTTGCAACAGGCCAACCGCCAGCTGCGCGAGCTGGCCCGCATTGATCCGCTGACAGGGCTGCTCAATCGCCGCGGGCTGGATGAATCTCTGGATGAGTTGCTCAGCCATGTTAAACCGATACCAGAGCCGCAGATCACCTTTGTAGTGTTTGACCTCGACCACTTCAAACGCGTCAACGACCAGCATGGTCATGATGCCGGCGATGAGGTGCTGAAGTGGGTGGCCGAGGTGTTGCGCAACCTGCTGCGACGCCAGTCTGATGTGCTGGCACGGTTTGGCGGCGAAGAGTTTGTTGCGTTGTTACCCCATACGACAGTGCCTGATGCCCAGGCGCTGGTGATGCGGGTGCTGGCACATGTGCACGCACAGACCATCGCGCTACCCAATGGCGCGACGCTTTCGCTCACACTCAGCGCGGGGCTGGCCAGCTGGCAGCCTGGTGACACAGCGGCCAGCCTCTTTCGGCGGGCCGATGAGAGCCTCTATCAGGCCAAGGCACAGGGTCGAAACCGGCTGGTTATCGCCCCTTCTGCCATCATTTGACCCTGCTTCCATCAGGGATGACCCTGACGGCTGCGTGGAAATATCGCACAATGGATGTTTTTCATTGCTTGAGAAGGATCAAGATGGCACGCATCGTTCTGTTCGAAAACATCCATGCCAGCGCCAAAGAAGTCTTTGTGGCCGCGGGTTTTGACGAAGTCATCACCCATACAGGCGCGCTCACCGGAGATGCTTTGCACAATGCGCTTCAAGGCGCGCAGGTGGTGGGCATCCGGTCTCGGACGCATCTCGACCAGGCTGTGCTGTCTGCACTTCCCGAACTTCGTGCCGTTGGCTGTTTTTGTATCGGCACCAATCAGGTAGACCTCGAAACCGCTGCCATGCGGGGGGTTCCTGTCTTTAATGCGCCGTTTTCCAATACGCGCTCGGTGGCCGAGCTTGTCTTGGGCGAAGCCATTTTGTTGCTGCGCCGTATCCCCGAGAAAAACGCGCGTGTCCACGAGGGCTTCTGGGACAAAACGGCCGATGGTGCCTACGAGGCCCGTGGCAAGACACTGGGTATTGTCGGCTATGGCAATATCGGTTCGCAGGTAGGCATTCTGGCCGAGTCCTTTGGTATGCGGGTGCTGTATCACGATATCGAAGCCAAGCTGCCCCTGGGCAATGCGCACGCCACTACTTCCCTCAAGAAATTCCTCGGTCAGGTAGATGTCGTCACCTTGCACGTGCCGGGTGGCAAGGACACCACCAATCTGATGGATGCCGAGGCCATTGCCGCGATGAAGCCAGGCAGCATCTTGATCAACGCCTCGCGCGGCACTGTGGTCGACATTCCCGCGTTGCAAAAGGCGCTCAAGTCAGGGCATTTGTCGGGTGCGGCCATCGATGTGTTCCCCACCGAGCCCAAAAGCCGCGACGAAGGCCTGGACAGCCCGTTGCGTGGCATGCAAAACGTCATTCTTACCCCGCACATTGGAGGCAGCACCCAGGAGTCCCAGGAAAACATCGGCCGCGAAGTGGCCGAGAAGCTCAAGCGTTTTGTCAGTAGTGGTACCACCAAAGGTGCCGTCAATTTCCCCGAGATCGCCTACCACGAGCAGGCGGGCGCCGCGCGGATCATTCATATTCACCAAAACGTGCCTGGTGCCATGGGTGCCCTCAGCAATCTGATGGGCGAGTTTGGCCTCAATATTGTCAGCCAGCAGCTGCAAACCCGGGGCAAAATCGGCTACGCCATCACCGACGTCGATGGCGAGGTCACTGATCAGGTCGTCGAGGGGCTGCGCCGCCACCCCATCACCATCCGCTGCGACCGCGTTTGATTGCACCTTTGAGCCGCCAGCCAACCGCGCCCCGCAAGGGCGCGGTTTTTTTTCGGGCAAGCCTCCTGTTGGCAGCGTCCATGCGTGTATGAAGATTTGTCCGGCTAGTCATCCAGGCCCTAAGACCCTTATACTGACCTGACTTTGTCAGATCACGCGACCCTGGCTTTCCCCATGGATACAGGCGGTCTGCAAAACAAGTGATGGTTTGATCTAGATCATCATCCTTGTTGTCTATGGGGTTTATTGTGCCAGGGTTTCTGTCCCAGGAGTCCTGCGCATGAGCTCTCCCCCTGACGTTTCCTCACGCAAAAAACGTCGTGTCCTTACGGTCTGGACACCCGAAGACCAGGCGTTTTGGGCGCAAGAAGGCCAGGCAATTGCCAACGTCAATCTCTGGATCTCCATTCCGGCCTTGTTTCTCGCCTTTGCCGTGTGGCAAATGTGGAGTGTCGTCGCCGTCAACCTCCCCAATCTTGGGTTTCAGTACACCGAAAACCAGCTGTTCTGGCTGGCTGCGTTGCCTGCGTTGTCAGGGGCAACGCTACGTATCTTTTACTCGTTCATGGTGCCTGTCTTTGGCGGCCGCCTCTGGACAACCCTCACCACGGCCAGCCTGTTGCTGCCTACCATCGGCGTAGGTATCGCCGTACAGGATCCCACCACGCCGTATTCAACCATGCTGATGCTGGCCTTGCTGTGCGGGCTGGGCGGGGGTAATTTTTCTTCCTCCATGTCCAATATCAGTTTCTTTTTTCCCAAAGAGCGCAAGGGCTCTGCTCTGGGGCTCAATGCCGGCCTAGGTAATCTGGGGGTGTCTTCGGTGCAGTTTCTTGCCCCCTTGGTCATCACTATGGGAGTGCTGGGGCCATGGGCGGGTGGTCCGCAAATGGCTACGTTGTCTGGCGCGCATGGGGCCCCCACCGAGGTCTGGGCGCAAAATGCGGCGTTTATCTGGGTGCCCTTCATCATCATCGTCACCATGCTGGCCTGGGTGGGCATGCATGACATCGCCGATGCCAAGGCGTCCTTTTCCCAGCAGGCCGTCATTTTCAAGCGCCGGCACAACTGGATCATGTGTTTTCTGTACCTGGGCACGTTTGGCTCGTTTATCGGGTTTTCTGCCGGCTTTCCGCTACTTATCAAATATCTGTACCCGGATATCCGTCCTTTGCAGTATGCCTGGCTGGGGCCTTTGGTGGGAGCCATGGCACGGCCCTTCGGCGGCTGGCTGTCCGATCGCCTGGGCGGTGCCCGCGTCACTTTCTGGACATTCTTCTGGATGGTTCTGGGCGTGCTGGGTGTGATGCTTTCGTTGCCCGATGGCCAGTCGGCCGGCAGTTTTCCAGGGTTTTTGCTGGCGTTTCTGTTTCTGTTTTTCCTCACGGGGATTGGCAATGGGTCTACCTTTGCCATGATCCCGGTCATTTTCAATGCGCTGGCGCAGCGCCGGCATGCCGCCGGATCTCCCGCCAACGCTGAAGCCGAAGGTGCCAAAGAATCAGCCGCAGTGTTAGGCTTCAGTGGTGCCATGGGGGCCTATGGCGGCTTTTTCATCCCCAAGAGCTTCGGCACGTCCTTTGATCTCACTGGCAGCGCAGACGCCGCCCTGGTTTTCTTCATTGTGTTTTATGCAATCTCCATTGTCGTGACCTGGTGGTTTTATGCCCGGCGCGAGGCGGAGATTCCCTGCTGAACACGTCTTCTGGGCCTGTCCTCACCTGGGTGTGGTGGCGCGGCCGACATTTTTAGAATTCTTTCCAACGGAGCCATCGTCGTGAGCCATTTCATTGATCGCCTGAAATATTTTTCCCGTCCGAAAGAGCCGTTTTCCAATGGGCATGGCACTGTGGTGCACGAAGATCGCACCTGGGAAGAAGCCTACCGCAATCGCTGGCAGCACGACAAAATTGTCCGCTCCACACACGGGGTCAACTGCACGGGCTCCTGTTCCTGGAAAATCTACGTAAAAGGCGGCATTGTTACCTGGGAAACCCAGCAAACCGACTACCCCAGAACCCGCCCTGACATGCCCAACCACGAGCCCCGTGGCTGTCCGCGGGGCGCCACGTTCTCGTGGTACCTGTACAGCGCCAACCGGGTCAAATATCCCATGTTGCGTGGCCGGCTGGCACGGATGTGGCGCGAGCAGCGTCAGTCGCTGGGGCCGGTTCAGGCCTGGGAATCCATCGTCTCTGACCCCGAAAAAGCCTCATCCTATAAATCGATGCGGGGTTTGGGCGGTTTTGTGCGATCCAACTGGGATGAGGTCAACGAGATCATCGCTGCGGCCAATATCTATACCATCAAGCGCTACGGGCCAGATCGCATCGCGGGGTTCTCGCCGATTCCGGCCATGTCCATGATCTCCTACGCCTCGGGCAGCCGTTATCTGTCGCTGCTGGGTGGGTCTTTGCTCAGTTTCTACGACTGGTACTGTGATCTGCCCCCCTCCAGCCCGCAAACCTGGGGCGAGCAAACTGACGTCAGCGAATCCGCCGATTGGTATAACTCCACCTTCATCATGCTGTGGGGCTCCAATGTGCCGCAAACGCGTACACCCGATGCCCACTTCATGGTCGAAGCGCGTTATCGGGGTGCCAAGGTTATTTCGGTTTTCCCGGATTATGCCGAGGGTGCAAAGTTTGGCGATCTCTGGATCCACCCCAAGCAGGGTACCGACGCCGCCTTGGCCCTGGCCATGGGCCATGTGGTGCTCAAAGAGTTTCACCTGGCGGGTAAAAGTGCGTATTTCGACCAATACTGCCGCCAGTACACCGACATGCCTTTCCTGGTTCGGCTGGTGCGTCAGGGCGATCACTACGTGCCGGATCGCAAGCTGCGGGCTGCCGATTTCACCGACCGTCTGGGCCAGCAAAACAACCCCGAATGGAAAACCGTCGCCTGTGACGAAAACACCGGTGATTGGATTGTCCCCCAGGGCTCCATCGGCTTTCGTTGGGGCCAAAAAGAGGGTGAGGACGCCGGCAAATGGAACCTCGAACTCAAAGATGCGCGGGGCCAGGCTGTCAAGCCGCGCCTGTCCTTGCTGGATGTCCGGGACGACGCCGTTCCCGTGGCTTTTCCCTATTTTGGCGGCGTGCACCACGATTACTTCAAGGGCACCGACCACGATGAAGTGTTGGTGCGCCAGTTGCCGGTCAAGCGTGTACAAACTGCCGAAGGCGAAGTGCTGGTGGCCACCGTATTTGATCTTTTCGTGGCCAACTACGGTATCGACCGTGGCTTGGGGGGCGAAAACGTCGCGTCTTCCTTCGATGACGATGTCCCCTACACCCCGGCCTGGCAAGAGCGCATCACGGGTGTGCCCCGCGAACAGGTCATCACCGTGGCGCGCCAGTTTGCCGATAACGCCGACAAAACCCAGGGCAAGTCGATGGTGATTCTTGGGGCCGGCCTCAATCACTGGTATCACATGGATATGTCGTATCGCGGCATCATCAATCTGGTTTCCATGTGTGGCTGTGTGGGTCAGTCGGGTGGTGGCTGGTGCCACTATGTGGGACAAGAAAAACTTCGCCCGCAAACCGGCTGGACGATGCTGACCTTTGCGCTCGATTGGCTGCGCCCGCCACGCCACATGAACGGCACCTCGTTTTTCTACGCCCACTCCGATCAATGGCGCTACGAGAAGCTGAAGGTCTCCGAGCTTCTGTCACCACTGGCCGACCCCACCAAATACCAGGGTGGGCTGATCGACATGAACGTGCGTGCCGAGCGCATGGGCTGGTTGCCCACTGCCCCGCAGCTGCAAGCCAATCCGCTTAAAGTGGTGCAAGATGCCCAGGCAGCCGGGCAAGACCCCAAAGATTACGTCGTCAAGGGCTTGACCGACGGTTCTTTGAAATTGGCCTGCGAAGACCCGGACAACCCCGAGAATTTTCCCCGCAACCTGTTTGTGTGGCGCTCCAATATTTTGGGGTCTTCCGGCAAGGGGCACGAATATTTCCTCAAGCATCTGTTGGGTACGCAACACGGCGTCCAGGGCAAGGATCTGGGCGAAATGGGCGAAAGCCGGCCTCAAGAAGTCAAATGGCACGACGAAGCCCCTCAGGGTAAGCTCGATCTGCTGGTTACGCTCGATTTTCGTATGTCCACCACCTGTGTGTACTCGGACATCGTGCTGCCTACGGCCACCTGGTACGAGAAAAATGATCTCAATACCTCGGACATGCACCCGTTCATCCACCCCTTGTCAGCAGCGGTTGATCCCATCTGGGAGTCGCGCAGCGACTGGGAGATCTACAAGCAGCTGGCCGAGAAATTCACCGAGCTTGCCGCAGACGCAGATCTTCCGGACGAAGATCTCGTCATGCAGCCCATGCAGCATGATTCTCCGGGAGAGCTCTCCGATCCCTACGAGGTTCGCGACTGGCGCAAGGGCGAATGCCAGCCGATCCCGGGCAAGACGATGCCCAACCTGATGGTGGTAAATCGCGACTACAAAAATCTGTACAAGCGCTTTATTACGCTGGGCCCGCTGGCCGAGAAGCTGGGCAATGGCGGCAAGGGCATCTCGTGGGATACCAAAGAAGAAGTCGATTTCTTGCGCAAGCTCAATTACACCGAGCGCGAGCCGGGGGTGGGGCAGGGCCAGCCGCGCATTTTCACGGATATCGACGCCTGCGAGACTGTGCTTACCCTGGCACCCGAAACCAATGGCCATGTGGCGCTCAAGGCCTGGGAGGCCCTCTCCAAATCAACCGGGCGCGATCATACCCATCTGGTGCGCTCCAGCGAGCACGAGAAAATCCGCTTCCGCGATATCCAGGCGCAACCGCGCAAGATTCTCACCTCGCCCACCTGGTCGGGGATCGAATCCGACAAGGTCAGCTACAGCGCGGGCTACACCAATGTGCACGAAATGATCCCCTGGCGCACGCTCACCGGCCGTCAGGAGCTCTATCAGGATCACCCCTGGATGCGCGACTTTGGCGAGGCACTGTGTGTGTACCGGCCACCGGTGGATACAAAAACCATCAAGCCGATGCTCGACAAGCAGTTCAGTAACGGTGAGCCCCATGTGGTGCTTAACTTCATCACACCGCACCAAAAATGGGGCATCCACTCTACCTATTCCGACAACCTGATAATGCTCACCCTATCACGCGGTGGCCCCATTGTCTGGATGTCCGAAATCGATGCCGCCAAGGCGGGCATTGTCGATAATGACTGGATCGAGGTCTTTAACGTCAATGGCGCCCTGGTGGCGCGGGCGGTGGTCAGCCAGCGGGTGCCCGAGGGCATGACCATGATGTATCACGCCCAGGAAAAAATCGTCAATGTGCCGGGCTCCGAGATCACCGGGAAGCGAGGCGGCATTCATAACTCGGTTACCCGCATTGTAATTAAGCCAACCCACATGATTGGCGGATATGCCCACCTGGCCTACGGGTTCAATTATTACGGCACTGTCGGATCCAACCGCGATGAGTTTGTGGTGGTTCGCAAACTGAAGAACGTTGACTGGATGGACGAGACGCACGAAATCCCTGCCCAGACACAGGCCTAAGGAGCTACCCCATGAAAATACGCGCACAAGTTGCCATGGTCCTCAATCTGGACAAATGCATTGGCTGCCATACCTGTTCGATTACCTGCAAAAATGTCTGGACGTCCCGTGAGGGCATGGAATACGCCTGGTTCAACAACGTCGAAACCAAGCCTGGCATTGGCTATCCCAAAGACTGGGAAAACCAGGATCGCTGGAACGGCGGTTGGCGACGCAAGGCCAATGGCCGCATCGAGCCCCGCCAGGGTGGCAAGCTTAAGCTTTTGTCCCGCATTTTTGCCAATCCCAATTTGCCCCAGATTGACGATTACTACGAGCCCTTTACCTACGATTACGAGTATCTGCAAAAAGCCCCCGAGCGCACCACGCCGCCCGTGGCACGGCCGCGTTCGCTGATTACCGGGCAACGCATGGAGAAAATCGAGTGGGGCCCCAACTGGGAGGAAATCCTGGGTGGCGAGTTCTCCAAACGCTCCAAGGATTACAACTTCGAGGACGTGCAAAAAGACATCTACGGGCAGTTTGAAAACACCTTCATGATGTACCTGCCACGGCTGTGCGAGCACTGCCTTAATCCAACCTGTGTGGCCAGTTGCCCCTCGGGCTCCATCTACAAGCGCGCCGAAGACGGTATTGTCCTGATCGACCAGGACAAATGCCGCGGCTGGCGCATGTGCATTTCCGGCTGCCCTTACAAAAAAATTTACTACAACTGGAAATCCGGCAAGGCTGAGAAATGCATCTTCTGCTATCCGCGCATCGAGGCCGGGATGCCTACGGTGTGTTCCGAAACCTGCGTGGGGCGTATTCGTTACCTGGGCGTGCTGCTTTATGATGCCGACCGCATCGAGGCGGCTGCCAGCGTCCCGGACGAAAAAGATCTGTACGAAGCGCAGCTCGATCTTTTCCTGGATCCCTTCGACCCGGAAATCCGTCGTCAGGCCCTGGCCGATGGCATTCCCGAAAACTGGCTGGATGCCGCCTGTAATTCGCCGGTGTACAAAATGGCGGTCGAGTGGAAAATCGCCTTCCCGCTGCACCCCGAATACCGCACCTTGCCGATGGTCTGGTACGTGCCGCCGCTGTCGCCCATTCAATCGGCGGCCAACAGTGGTCAGATTGGCGCGTTTGGCGAAATTCCGGATGTGAAATCCTTGCGAATTCCCCTGCGTTATCTGGCCAATCTGCTGACGGCCGGCAACGAACCCCCTGTTGCGCTTGCGCTCGAACGCATGCTGGCCATGCGTGCATTCATGCGGGCCCGTTCGGTTGACCGCCAGGAGCGTCAGGATATCCTGGATCAGGTTGATCTCACGGTGCACGAAGTCGAAGACATGCATCGCTACCTGGCCATTGCCAACTACGAAGACCGTTTTGTCATCCCCACGGCACACCGCGAAAACGCTGAGAACGCCTTCGAGATCCGGGGCGGTTGCGGTTTTACGTTTGGCAATGGCTGTTCGGGGGGCAGCTCCGAGGGCTCGCTCTTTGGCAAGCCACGCAACAAACGCAAACCGACGGTGGTCTTTCTTGATCCCGCCCGGACGGCCTGAAGGAGACCCGCATGACAGAACTGCTCACAACACGGGATGCGGCGGTGTTCTCCGTGATGTCGCTCTTGCTCAGCTATCCCGAGCAAGATTGGCTTGATGCCTTGCCCGAACTCTCGGATGAACTTCCGCCCGAGGCGCAGCAACGGCTGGCCCCCCTGTTTGCCTATTTGCGCAGCTTCGACGATCTGATCGACCTTCAGGAAGCCTATGTGGCCACCTTCGATCGGCGGGCTGCGCATTCGCTGCATTTATTCGAGCACGTCCACGGCGAATCCCGCGACCGTGGCCAGGCGATGGTGGATCTGCAAAACGAGTACCTGAAGCATGGGCTCGAGCCTGCCACCACCGAGCTGCCCGACTACGTTCCCCTGTTTCTGGAGTTTCTCGGACAGATACCTCCAGAGGCGGCGGAGACCTTGTTGGGCGATGCCATCCATGTCCTGTCTCGACTGGGCGACAAACTCACAGAGTCCGACAGCCCCTACGCCTGCCTGTTTGTGCATTTGCGTACCCTTACGCCGGTGCAGCCCGAGATGTTGCCGGATCCGCCCGAGGGCGAGATGGAAGAAACCATGATCACGTTCGGCCCGCAGGCCGATGGCACTGAGCCTTTGCTGATGCAGCGGGCAGGCCAGCAAACGCAGCCGCTGGTGTTTCATCCGCCACGGGTGCGTGCCAAACAATCAGGCAACAAACCGGTTTGAGGAGATCATCATGAAAGACAGTCTGAATCTTTTCTTTTTCGGGGTGTATCCCTACATTGCCCTCAGCATTTTTTTCCTGGGCAGCCTGGTGCGCTTCGAGCGCGAGCAATACACCTGGAAAAGCGACTCCAGCCAGTTGTTGCGTTCAGGCTCTTTGCGCTGGGGCAGCAATCTCTTCCATATCGGGATCATCTCCCTGTTCTTCACCCATCTGGTGGGCTTGCTGACGCCACCGGCTGTTTATCATGCCTTTGGCGTCACCACCGAGTTCAAGCAACTGCTGGCCATCATTGTGGGCGCCATCCTGGGGATCATCTGCCTCATTGGCTTGTTGCTGCTGATTCATCGCCGCTGGGCAGAAATTCGTATCCACCATAACAGCACCCATGCCGATTGGGTCACGTTGCTGTGGATCCTGCTGGTGCTGGCCTTTGGTCTGGCAACGCTGTTTACTTCAGTGCAGCACACGGACGGTGCCGTGATGATCCAGCTGGGCGAGTGGTCGCAGCGCATTGTCACCTTCCGTTCAGGGGCGGTAGGGGCCCTCGAAGGCGTACCGCTGGTTTATCGCCTGCATATGGTGCTTGGGATGACGCTCTTCCTGATCTTCCCGTTTACCCGGCTGGTGCATGTGTGGTCGGGTTTTGCGTCGGTCACGTATCTGGTGCGTCCCTGGCAACTGGTTCGCCCACGCCGCTAAGGAGGCCTCATGATCACGGTTAATGACATCACCATTACCGAGGCCGAGGTGCTGGCCGAGGTGCCCAATCATCAACAAGAGGCCAACCCGCGCCTGGCGGCCGGCCAAGAACTCGTCTTGCGCGAGCTCATCCGCCAACGGGGTGCAGCGCTGGATCTGAATGCGGATTCGGATGAGGCCCTGACGGCGGCCGTGCTAAATGAAGACGTGCGCACGCCACAGGCAGACGAGGCCAGTTGCCGGCGCTACTACGAGCAGCATCCTGACGAGTTCCGCGAAGGTGATCTCATCGAGGTCTGGCATATTCTTTTTCAGGCCACTTCGGGGCTGGACGTGCAAAAACTGCGCTCCCGGGCCAATTTGCATCTGGCCGAGCTCCACCGCAAAGGTCTGGGGCATTTTGCCCAGTTTGCCCGCGAGTACTCCAACTGCCCCTCCGGGTCAGAAGGCGGCTCGCTGGGTGAACTTACCCGCGGCGAGATGGTGCCCGAGTTTGAAAAGGCCGTGTTTGCCATGCCCGAGTACACGCTGGCCCCCGAGCTTATCGAATCCCGCTTTGGTTTTCATATTGTCCGAACCGGACGTAAGGCCGAAGGCCACATTGTGCCCTTCGAGGCTGCGCATCAGCGCCTGGCCACCTGGCTCGAAGAATCCAGCTATCGCCGGGCGGTACACCAGTACCTGCAGCAACTGGTGGGCAGTGCCCAGATACAGGGTATTCCTATGCAGGGGTCGGATTCACCCTTGGTGCAATAAGCCTGCCTGACGCCTGATACGCACCTCGGCTGCCGGTTTCGCCGGGGTGTCAGGCGTCAAACCAGGCTGGAGGGTACCTGTGGGTGGCAGCACGTCGGCCAGCGTGCGGGCATCCAGATAATCCATAAAGGCCTGCAGGGCCCCGGCAATCACGGGTTTCAGCCCGCAGTGGCCGCTGAGGATGCACTGGTTGTCAGACCCCATGCATTCCACCAGCGCCAGATCGTTTTCCATATCGCGGATCAGGGCACCCAAAGGAATCTCATCTGGCTCGTGAGCCAGCTCCATCCCGCCATTTTTACCACGTACCGTCCGGATCCAGCCGTGTTGCCCCAGCCGGTGGGTGATTTTCATCAGGTGCGGCTCGGAGATGCCATAGAACTGGGCAATTTCCGCAATCGTGCACAGGCGGTCGCGGTGGTTGCTGAGGTACATCAGCAGCCGTACCGCGTAGTCGCTCATGTTGGTGAGGCGCATGGTGGTCCTTGCCCTAACGGGCTTCTGCGGGGCGAACCACCGCCGGCTTTTTGGCCGCGGCCACCGGTGCCGGTTTGTCGGGCCGTGGGCGGATCAGCATAGGAACAAAGCGCCACAGGTAAAGGCCCAGGGCAACAATCCAGGCCACTGCGCTGAGATGCAGTAAGTGCACGCTGGTGGCCGTGGGCCACAGCGCAGCCAGGCGCAGGACGGCTGCCACCACCACCAGCCAATGGCCGGCCAGCATGCTGCGATCCAGCGCCAGGGGCCGCCCCAGGTGGCCCAGGGCAGTACGGGTGAGCATACCGATGATCAGAATGCAAAAGCCTGCCAGGCCAATCAGGTGCACGTGCGTCGCGCTGCGTGCCAGCACCCCATTGAGAATGGCCGGGTCAAACAGATTGCTGAACTGCCAGGCGGCAAACAGCAGGCCGATGCCGATAAAGGCATAGCCCAGGTACAGAATCCAGAGCATCGGCTTGTGCAGGACGGCTTTGGGTTTCCAGTAAAATAGTTGTCCCAGGCTGATCAGGCCGGTGATGAACAGGCTGATCGCCATCACCAGCGGCAGGGTGTGCACCCCGCTGCCGGGTGTCATGGGTGTACCGGTGATCTGCACCCCGATGCCTGCGGCCAGGGCCAGCCCGCTGAACACCATCTGGTATTGCCCGGAGCGTGTCAGCATGGGGATTTTCAGATCAGGCACCATGCGCATTGCAAAAAACGGGATCACCCGGCGGGCAATCAGCAAGGCAATGATGGCCATGCCGATCAGGCCGATGTCAAAGCGCTGCATCAGTTCGATGTAGTTGCCGTCCAGCGCGGCCAGCAGGTACATCAGGTCGGCGACCCCCAGCATGAAAATCAGAACCGGCACCCCATAGTTGCGCCGGCTGCGTCCCTTGATCATGACGCGGCCCAGGGCCACGGCAGAGCCTGCGAAGAATAGGAGTTCGGCAACCAAGGCAACCCAGAAACCCATCAGGCCACCGGCCAGGAAACCGATGCGGGCAATGCACCACAGAATGCAAAGAACGGCCAGCGGTGTGCCGTGCAGGGGGTTAAAGCCCGTCCACGTGGCGCTGGCAGTGAGCAAAAAGCCCACCGCAATGGTGATGATGAAGCCCCAGAGCATCTCGTGCGCATGCCAGCCCACCATGGACAACGGGCCGGTGAGCAGCTGTGGCGTGAAAATCCACAGCGCGATGGAGATCAGTGCCCAGCTTGCCCCCGCGATATACAGCGGGCGGAAACCCAGGGCCAGAAATGCAGCCATGGAAGGGCGGTTGGGGGAGAGAGGCGCGGGCGCTTCTTCAACGTTCAGCAGATGAGACATTTTCGTCAAACTCCGTGACGGGATGATTGGGGGAATGACTGATCTGATAGCCATACCAGAGACTGCGGGCAATCCGCTGGGCAAAATCCTGGGCCTGGGCCTGAAAGGCGGGGTTGTCAAACTCGGCCAGTGTCTCGCGAAACAGATCCAGCCAGCGGATGAACATGCTGCCCTCGATGCCGGGCAAAGCCACATGGCGGGGCATGGGCGTACCACTGTAGGTGCCCGTGCGACGCAGCAGTGACGACCAGAATCTCACCATGCGTTCAAGGTGTTCGTCCCAGTCGTCGATGTGGGCATCAAAGATGGGGCCGAGGGTCTTGTCTTGCCGGACACGGCGGTAAAAGTGGTGGACGAGGGTGACGATTTCGTCTTGGGTGCAGACAAAGGGTTCGTCCATTCAGCGCTCATAAGGTGTCAATTTTCAAAGGTTCATATTATAGGTACCTTATTAAGATACCGTAAAGTGAATCTTTTGACTGGCTGTCGCTACCGTGCTTCAGTTATCATCAAAGCCCTGGCCGACTGTCATGGTATGACCAGGGTTTTTTTGCTGCCGCCAGGGGCGCATTGGATGCCCGGGTGCTTATTGTTGCCAAATCCCCCACATGTCCAAACCCGCCTTTCTGTCGTGTATTGTGCCGTGCCTCAACGAGCAGGCCAACCTGGCTATTTTGCTGCCAGAGCTTCTGGTGACCCTCGAGCCCCACGTGGATCAGCTGGAGATCATCGTGGTTGATGACGGCAGTACCGATGCCACGCCCGATTTCATGCGCCGCATGTGTAGCCTGCATGCCCAGATCGTGTATTTGCGCCTGTCGCGCAATTTTGGCAAAGAGGCCGCCCTGACGGCGGGCCTTGAGGCTGCGCGCGGCACGGTCATGGTTTGCCTGGACGCCGATCTGCAGCATCCACCGCAAATGGTGCCGGCAATGTTGGCGCGTTGGCGTGAAGGCATCCAGATGGTGTATGCCGTCAGGGCCAGCCGCACCGAGGAAAGCCCGTTCAAGCGCTTGGGCACACGGCTGTTTTATGCACTGATGCGCACCTCCGACGGCCTCACTGTACCGCCCAATGCGGGCGATTTCCGCCTGATGGATCGTGTAGTGGTGGATGCACTGTTGCAACTGCCTGAGCGCGACCGCTTCATGAAGGGGCTGTTTGCCTGGGTGGGCTTCGAGGCTGAGCCCATGCCATACACCCCGCTGCAAAGGCGCTTCGGGGTCAGCCGGTTTCGGCCACTGAAGCTCCTGCGTTTTGCCGTGGATGGCCTCACTGCATTTACGACTTGGCCGTTGCGGATCCTCAGCCTGGTGGGGGCCTGCTTGTCCCTGGTTGCATTTTTGTATGGTCTGTTCATCATCATCACGCACTGGTTATATGGTGATGCCGTGCGCGGTTGGGCCACCCTGATCACCGTGGTGCTGTTTTTCTCTGGCGTCAACCTGATGTCGATGGGGGTGGTGGGCGAATACATTGCCCGGATTTTCACCGAGGTCAAAGGCCGTCCGGTGTATCTGCTGCGCGAGCACCTGGGGGGTGACGGTGCACCGGCACAAGCAAAGCAAACCGATGATGTCCCCGCTCAAGACAAGGATGCTTCATGATGCGTGCCACAGGCTTGCGCGGGTTTGGCTCACGCGTGCTGGACAGTACAGAAAACGTCTGGCGCAGCATGCAAACGCGGCGTGCCTGGCCCTGGATTGCTCTATGGGTGTTTGTCTGGCTGGCGGCCACCACTTGGGCCTATCCCTTGCTGTTGCCCGACGAAGGCCGTTACGTGGGGGTGGCCTGGCACATGCTGGTTTCGGGTGACTTTCTCACCCCGCGCCTGGATGGCATGCCGTTTTTTCATAAGCCGCCCCTGTTTTACTGGCTGACAGCAGGTGCATTGGCTGTGTTTGGCGATAACGCCTGGGCGGGCCGCCTGGTGTCTGTTTTGTCTGCCACCTTGCTGGTTACCGGGTTTTATGTCTTTTTAAGGCGCTACGATCGCGTGTCCGTGGCGCGTCGTGCAGCACTGATTCTTGCCGTGCAGCCGTTTCTGTTTGGTGCGGCCCATTATGCCAATCTGGACATGCTGGTGGCGGCGCTCATGGGCCTGACCGTCATGGCGGGTGCACATGCTGTGTTTCAGCATCAGTTGCAGCGGCCCAGCCACTACGCAATACTGGGGATGTATGCCCTGGCTGCCGGCGGGTTTATGGCCAAGGGCCTGATCGGTGCTGTGCTGCCCGGGGGGATCCTGTTTTTCTGGTTGCTGGGTCTACGCCAGTATCGGGCCATGGGGCGCCTGCTATGGTGGCCCGGTATTGTGCTTTTCCTGGTGCTGATTTCGCCGTGGATGCTCATCATGGAGGTGCGCCATCCCGGTTTCTTTGATTACTACATTATCTATCAGCACTTTCAGCGTTTTCTCGAAACCGGCTTCAATAATCCGCATCCGTTCTGGTTCTACGTGCCGGTGGTGCTGGGCCTGACTCTGCCTTGGTCTGTGCAGCTGTGGCGCTGGTTTACCTTGCATGGCCCGCTACAAACGCATTTCGTACCACCTCTCGAGCGCATCGAGCAGGTCGAGCGCCCGGTCATGCGCGGGCTGATGCTCTCCTGGTTACTGGTTGTGCTGGTGTTTTTCTCCATTCCCAGCTCCAAGCTGGTGGGCTACGTCATCGCCGTGTTGCCGCCGCTAGCCTGGTTTGTCCAGGAAACCTTCGAGCAGCGCCACGAAGAAACCGACCCGTCAGTGGCCAGAAGCCTGGTGCGCCATGCGCTGATTGCCATGGGGCTTTGCCTGCTGGCCGTGGTGGCGCTGCTGCTGTTTCCGCAGCGTACCTCTAAACCGCTGGCCCAGGTGCTTGCCTCCTCTGCCCAGGCAGGCGACCGCCTGGTGATGTTCAACCAGTTTGCTTACGATGTGCCCATGTACGCCCACTGGACGTCTCCTGTGATTGCAGTGGCAAACTGGGAGGATCCGGGCATCATGCGCGGAGACGATTGGCGCCGCGAGCTGGCGGATGCTGCGCAGTTTGCTCCCGTCATCGGCCAGGCTGTGCTCTGGACACCCCAGCGTTTGCAGGCCAGTGTGTGTGAGCCAGGTCGTCCTGATACCTGGATCATGGCGTGGCTCGACGAAGCAGGCCGCTTGCCGGTGCTGGCAGGCAAATTGCCTGTTGCCAAAACACGCAAGATGGGGCTTTGGAAACTCTCTGCCGCAGATCAGGTTAATGGCTGCGCCGAAACGCCCAGTACCGGCCCAAAATAAATGTCATCCCTGCAATGCCGATCAGCACCAGGGCCAGCAGGATGTCATAGCGGATCCGGGTGGCTTGCAGCAAGATGGCGTAGCTGATTTCGTTAATGGCAAAGCCCAGGGCTGACACTATAAAAAACCGCACCGCCGCCCGTAACAGGGGCGCGTGCTGATGGCGAAACGTCAGGCGGTAATGCCCGGCAAATGACACAACGAAAGCCACCAGCCAGCCAATTACATTGGCGACCAGGGGTGCCAGGCCGGCCCAGGCCACACAGGCAACGGCAATTGCCCAGTGGGTGGCTGCCGCTGCACAGCCTACAATAACAAACCAGCCGATCTGGCCCAGAAAGTTTTTAAGCATTCGTCTTGATACGTTCCGGTGACATCAACCAAGCATGAACCAAGCTTCTTCTTCCAGCCTTCCGTCTGATTCACAATATCGGCGCATTGTAGTGTGTGCAGATGATTTCGGAATCAGCGCGTCGGTGGACGCCGCCATTCTGGATCTTGCCGCGGCCGGCCGCCTGTCGGCCACCAGTGTGCTGGTGGATGGCCCCACGGCTACCCAGAACATGCCGGCTCTCTTGCAAACGCATTTGCAGGTTGGCCTGCACCTTAATCTCACTGAATCCTTTGGCCAAGCGGGTGTGTGCCTGCCATTGCGGCAACTGATTTTGTCCGCCTATCTACGCCGGCTGTCCGCCGGGGCGGTGCGCGACAGCATCCGGCGGCAACTGGCACGGTTTGTTCAGCTGACAGGCCGCAACCCGGATTACATCGATGGGCATCAGCATGTACATCAGTTGCCCGTCGTGCGGGATGCCTTGTTGGCTGTGTTGGCAGAGGCTCCAGCACATCGCCCCTGGTTGCGTCATACGGGGCGTCCGCGCACACAAGGCCTGCCCTTGCGTTTGCGGCTCAAGGCCTGGGTGATTGCCTGTCTGGGGGCGCGTCAACTGTGGTGGCAGGCACAAGCGGCAGGGTTTTACCAAAACCCGGGGTTTCTGGGCGTGTATGATTTCACAGGAGGCACCCGGGCATATGCACACTGGATGTCTTGCTGGTTGGCTCAAGCCCAGGCGGATGATGTACTGATGTGTCATCCGTCCAAGGGTGTCGATGCCCAGGATCCACTGTCAGAGCAGCGCCTGGCAGAGTTCTCTGTCTTGTCGGGTGCGCCGTTGGCTGGTTGGCTGGCCAATCATTGTTTAATCATTGCGGGCACAGGCCCCGCCAAGGAGACACCATGAGCGTTTCTTATCAATCTCTTGCTCCGAATTTTGCGGTATGTGGCCAGTTGCAGCCCTCGGACATGGCTGAGTTGGCCCAGGCGGGCTTCAAGTCCGTGATCATCAATCGCCCGGATGGCGAAGGTGGCGCCGAGCAGCCGCAGTCGGATGCCGTGCTGGCCGCCGCCCGGGCCGCAGGCATGGAGGCCCGCTACCAGCCCGTGGTCAGTGGTTCGGTCACACAGGCCAATGTGGTGGATTTTGCTGCATTGCTACAAGAGCTCCCGGGGCCGGTGCTGGCCTTTTGCCGTTCGGGTGGGCGTTGCACCAAATTGTTTCAATCTGCTCAGAACCTTGCGTCAGATCAATCTCAGGGCTGATCCGACTATTTTTTAAGCCGGCTAGCAGGTATGCTGAAGCTTCCCGTTCAGCTCTTTGGATGATCTGCGTATGTTCAAGAAAATCCTTATCCCCACCGACGGCTCCAAGCTCTCTGCACAGGCAGCCAACAAGGGTGTCTGTTTTGCCCGCACCATCGGGGCCGAAGTCGTTGCACTGCACGTTACCCAGCCGTTTGCCGCAACCGTTGGCTTCGACGGCATGGCTGCCGCATACGCCATCACCGACGAAGACTACGACCGCACCGCGGCCGAGCAAGCCCAAAAATACCTGCAGCAAGTGCTCGATCGCGCTGCCACAGCAGGTGTCAAGGCAAGCAGCCGGGCGGTTTCCAACTTCAATGTGGCCGATGGCATCGTGCATGCTGCCAAAGAAGAAAACTGCGACCTGATCTTTATTGGCAGTCATGGCCGCAGTGGCTTGTCACGTTTGTTGCTGGGCAGTGTCACCGTCAAGGTTCTGGGCCTGGCCAAAGTGGCCACACTGGTCTATCGCGTCAAAGAATCCGATTAAACCTGCCTAGATTCATGAGCCGAGTCATTTTCCACGAACCCCAGGATCAACCTCGCCCTGCGGCCCCTCTGGCCGCAGGCGAGGCCGTGCGCGATACGCTCGGGCGGCCGTTGCGCGATTTACGTATTTCCGTCACCGACCGCTGTAATTTCCGCTGCACGTATTGCATGCCCCGCGAGGTCTTCGGCGCCGACCACGCATTTCTGCCGCAAAGCGCCCTGCTTACCTTCGAAGAAATCACGCGGGTGGCCAGCATCGCCTTGTCGCAGGGTGTGCGCAAAATCCGGCTTACCGGTGGCGAGCCCCTGCTGCGCAAGCAAATCGAAATTCTCGTCCAGATGCTGGCGCAGCTGCGTACCCCGGATGGCCTTCCTCCAGAACTCACCCTCACCACCAATGGCACGCTGCTTGCCCGCAAGGCCGAGGCCCTGGCCAAGGCGGGGCTCACGCGCGTTACTGTCAGCCTGGATGCGCTGGACGACGCCATCTTCGAGCGCATGAGTGACAGCGGGGTGGCTGTTGCCACCATCTTGCAGGGTATTCAGGTTGCGGCCCAGGTGGGCCTGGCACCGGTCAAGATCAACATGGTGGTGCGCCACGGGATGAACGATCAGCAAATCCTGCCCATGGCTCGGCATTTTCGGGGCACGGGGCACGTGCTACGCTTCATCGAATACATGGATGTCGGCAATACCAATGGCTGGCGCATGGATGAAGTCGTCACTGGTGCCCAGATCATCCAGCAGATCATCCAAGAATTCCCACTGCAGCCCTTGCAAGCCCAGTATCGCGGAGAAGTCGCCAATCGTTGGGCCTACACCGACGGCGCGGGCGAGATCGGCCTGATCACCAGTGTGTCGCAGCCGTTTTGCGGTGATTGCACGCGGATGCGGCTGTCGCCCGAGGGTCGCCTGTTTACCTGTCTGTTTGCCGACCACGGCCACGATCTCCGTGCCTTGCTGCGTTCCGGCGCCACCGACGACGCCGTGCGTGATCGTCTGGCAGGCGTGTGGTCTTCGCGCAGCGACCGCTATTCCGAGATCCGTGGTGAAGCCCACCGCGACCACAAAATCGAGATGAGCTACATCGGTGGCTAAGGGCGCAGGCCTTTATGCACCATCACCGGCGGATTCTCCAGACGGCCTGATTCTGGCCGGCGGGCGATCCCGCCGAATGCGCAGCCCGCAGATGCCTGACATCGACAAAGGCCTGCGCCTGCGCCATGGCCGGCCTTTGGTGGCAGGTGTGTGCGATTACCTGCGCTCGCAGGGGGTGGGGCAGGTACTGATCAGCACCAATCAGCACCTGGATACCTATCGTGCGTATGGCCAAGTACTTACGGATTCTCCCCAGTGGGCCGATTGCGGGCCTTTGGCCGGCGTGCTGGCAGGCCTGCAGCATAGCCAGGCGTCCTGGGTGCTGGTGTTGCCAGTAGATGTCTTACAGTGGCCCCGGCATTTTTTGGCAGGGTTGCAAGCGGCAGCCACGCCTCGGCATCCCGCCTACGCACAAAGCAATGGCCCTCATCCCTTGTGCCTGTTGGTGCATACCGGGATGGCCACAAGCCTGCAGGCGTTTTTACACAGCGGCCAGCGTCAGGTGCAGGCCTGGCTGCAAGCCTGTGATGCACGGGCAGTGCTGTTTGATGAACCCGACTGCCTGGTCAATCTGAACACCCCCGAAGACTGGCAGCGCTGGGCCCTTTAAATCAGCCAGTCGTTAAAAGCGTACCAGACAACCTCCGCGCCGGGTTCCAGTTTTGTGCCGGCAGGGATCCTGGCCAGGCCATTTGCCCAGCCCAGGCTGCTCAGGGCGCCAGAGCTTTGCTGTGCGTGCGGCACCAAATGTGGCAGACCCGCTGCTTGAGGCGCAGCCTGCACCCGGATGAAATCGTCGCGCTCGCCGCCCAGTGGCTTGCCTGATTGCAGGATGCCGCGCCGGAGCACGGGCATCTGGATCTGGCGCCCCTGCAGACCGCGGATCAGCGGGCTGACCAGCAGTGTGAACACCACAAAGGCCGATACTGGGTTGCCTGGCAGACATACCATCGGGCGTTGGTGGAGCTCTGCCAGTGCCACGGGCTTGCCGGGCTTCATGCGAACACGCCAGAGGTCCAGGGTGCCCCCCAGGGCTTCAATGGCCGGTTTGACCAGATCTTTTTCGCCGACCGATGCGCCTCCGACGCTGAGGACGAGATCGCATTGTTGATGGAGATCGGCAATGGCTTGCTGGATGGCGTTTGTGTCGTCGGGGGCGTGTCGCACCAGGGCCGGTGCGGTGTTCATCCCCTGGCAAAGGCTGGCCAGCATGGCGGCGTTGGAGTTGTAGATGGCACTGGCAGGTAGCGGTTTTCCGGGGGCGATCAGCTCGTCGCCGGTTGTGAGGATACCCACGGTCAGCTTGGGGTATACCTCGGCCTCGGGCAGGCCTTGTGCAGCCAGTGCGGCGATCTGGCCGGCCTGCAAGAAGCTGCCTTGCGACAGGATGCAGTCACCCTGGCGCATGTCGTCGCCTTGGCGGCGGATATGCTGGCCTTTGGGAAACACCTTGTTGAAAGTGACACCGGCGTCATCTTCGTGTGTGTCTTCCTGCATGATGACGGTGTCGGCGCCCTCGGGGATAATGCTGCCGGTAAAGAGGCGGATTGCCTGCCCGGGGCGCAGTGCCTCGGGGATTTGTCCGGCAAAGCAGCGCTGTTGCACCGGCAAGGTGCGTGGCAATGGGGTGAGGTCGGCCAGACGCACCGCGTAGCCGTCCATGGCGCTGTTGTCTGCTGGTGGCAGATCCAGGCTTGCCCGGATGTCGCGGGCCAGCACGCGGCCCGTCAGTTGATCCAGGGGCAGGGTTTCGGTGCGTTTGGGCGCGTGCCCACGGGCCGCCAAATGCGACTGGGCAGTATCAAAATCGAGCATATTCAGTGTGTCGCCTTACGATAGACGCTGGCAAAGTTGCAGGGAGGATGGCGGCTGTCGAGCTGTGGCAAAAGGATTTTCTCCCAGGCCAGACGGCAGGCTGCGGTAGACCCCGGCAGGCAAAACAGCAGGGTATCGTTGGCTTGTCCGCCCAATGCATCCGATTGCAGCGCAGAGGTGCCGATATCCTGCCACGATAAATGGCGAAACATTTCGCCAAAGCCGGGGATGGTTTGGTCCAGTAAAGGCGCCACTGCTGCGATGGCCGATTTTTGGTGGGTGAAACCCGTACCGCCGTTGCACAGAATCACCTGGATATCGGTGCGTGCAATCCAGTCGCTGAGAACGCGCCGGATCTGATAGCGGTTGTCGGGGCATAGATCGCGGGCTTGCAGTGTATGGCCTGCTGTCTGCAGCGACTGCGCAAGATAATCCCCGCTGGTGTCATCGTGCGCCTGTCGGCGGCCCGAGATGGTCAGTACGGCACACTGCAGGCTTACAGGAGGAAGAGAAGGATCAGCTTTCATGGGTTTGCGCCGGGGGATGATCCCAGCTTTCAGTTTTAAGTGCGTCGGCTTCTTGTTGCTGCACCCAAAATGCCCGGCCGCTGGCCAGGGTTTCGCGCTTCCAGAATGGTGCCCGGGTTTTCAGTGTGTCGATGATGTACTCGCAGGCACGAAACGCCTCGCTGCGATGTGCGCTGCTGACACCAACAAACACGATGGGATCCCCTACGGGAAGCTCTCCCACCCGGTGCACCACGTGCGTATCCAGGATGTCCCAGCGTGCCTGGGCGCGTTCGCACAGTGCCTGGATTTCGCGCTCGCACATCCCCGGGTAATGTTCCAGGAAAAGGCTTTCGGATGGGGAGTCGGGGCTGTAGTCGCGCACGGTTCCCAGAAAATATACATAGGCGCCCGCCTGGCCAGCTGCTCTTTTTTGCAGTTGGTCGATCAGTGCAGCCGTGTCAAAGCGTTCTGTCTGGACAACCACCATCATCAAAACCTGTCAAAAATCGAGTTTGGCAGCGGCTGGGTCAGCCGCCTGTTACGGGCTCGAAGACCGCGACTTCGTCGCCGGGCCGGATCATGTCCTGGCGCCTGGCGTGTTGCTGGTTGATGGCCAGCTTGAGGCGGCCGGTTGTGCCCAGCGTGGGGCATCTTGCTGTCAGGGCATCCAGCCAGACACCCGCTTGCACCGGGGCAGCCAGTGTTTGGGTTTCCTGGCGGGTGCCCATGTGTTCGGCCACCTGGGCAAAATACAAAACGTTAATCGTTGCGCCATTCACCGCTTTTTCCTCCAGACTTGTAAACGAGCTGGGTGTTCTCGATGAGGATGCCTTTGTCGGCTGCCTTGCACATGTCGTACACCGTCAGGGCAGCCACCGAGCATGCCGTCATGGCCTCCATCTCGACGCCCGTTTGGTGTTGGGTGTGGCAGGTGCTGCGGATGGTAAGCACATGAGCGGCATCATCGGCACTGAAATCTACCCCGACAAAGCTGAGTGGCAGGCTGTGGCACAGGGGAATGAGCTCGGCGCAGCGCTTGGCTGCCAGGATGCCCGCCACCCTGGCTGTGTTCAGGACTTCGCCCTTGGCGTTGGCCTGTGCAGACAGCAGCCCCCAGGCGTGGGCGCTCAGCCGTACCTGGGCTTGAGCGATCGCTGTACGTTGGGTGGCCGCTTTGTGGCCCACGTCTACCATCCGCACCTGTCCGTTTTCGTCGAGGTGCGTGAGCGTGGGAGAAACATCGTTTTCATTCATCGTTCTATGATATCGGATATTTGATACTGTTTGCGGCACCGGCGGGGCCGTAACAGCCACTGGATCCTTCATGGCCAAGACACTCGGTGCGTTTTTTTCGCTCTATCTGGCAACCCTGATTTTGTTGCTCAGCTCGGGGCTGTTCAACACCTATCTGGGTTTGCGGCTCACCGCACAATCCGTCTCCGAGGTCTGGGTCGGGGCGATGATTGCATCGTACTATCTTGGCCTGGTGCTGGGGGCGCGCTTTGGGCACCAACTGATTATTCAGGTCGGGCATATCCGGGCCTACGCCGCCTGTGCTGCCCTTACCACCGTCACTGTGCTGGTGATGATCCTGGTGCACGACCTCTGGTTTTGGCTGGGCTTGCGATTTGTGGCGGGGGTCTCGATGGTGTGCCTGTTTGTGGCCATCGAAAGCTGGCTCAACGAGCAAACCGAAAACGCCTCGCGTGGAACAGTCTTTGCGTTTTATATGGTGGCCACCTGTTCGGGGACAGTGCTGGGCCAGCTGACGCTGGGCCTGTTTCCAGATCTCGACTATCAACCGCTGGTGTTTGTTGCCATCTGCTGTGTGCTCAGCCTGATGCCCATCACCCTGACGCGCCGGCTTCACCCTGCCTTGCAGGTGCCGGCACCGCTGGCCTTGCGTTATTACCTGGCGCGTGTGCCCATGTCCATGACCGTGCTGTTTGTGGCAGGCATGTTAAACGGTGCGTTTTATGGCCTGGCGCCGGTATATGGCTTGCAGCACGGCATGGATAATCACCAGGTGGGTGTTTTTCTGGCGGCCTCTCTGGCTGCTGGCCTGATTTTTCAGTGGCCTTTGGGGTGGCTGGCAGATCGCACCAGCCGTGTGCGCCTGATCCGTGTGGGCGCTCTGGTGCTGGTGGCCCTGGGGGTTCCGTTGTGGGGCTGGCTGCAGTTTCCCTATCCGGCGCTGGTCGCGTTTTCGGTGGTGCTGGGCATTGTGCAATTTACCCTGTACCCGATGGGTACGTCGTTTGCCAACGATAACGTCGACCCCGAGCGCCGCGTCGGTCTGAGCGCCTTGTTGTACATGGTGTATGGCGTGGGCGCGTGCCTGGGGCCCTTGCTGGCAGGTGTGTTGATGCGGGTATGGGGCAGCGACGTGTATTTTGTGTTTGTGTCGGCGTGCTCGGCCATCTTGGTGCTGTTTATTCGCGAGCAACGGGTAAAAGGCGATCACGTCAGCCCGGATGCCCCCACGCAGTTTGTGCCCATGGCCGACACCCTGCAAAATGCCCACGTGATGGCAGTGCTGGACCCCCGGGTGGATATCGAGCGGGACATCTCGCACGATCCGGTGCTGGATGAAGACATCTCGCCCTCAAATGAATCTGCAACAGAAGAAACCGCCGCAGCTGTAGATCCTTCGGTTGCCGGTGGTGCTGGCCAAGCTGCCGATGCCTGTGCGCCGCCTGATGTGGTTGTCAGACCCGCCGCGTCAGCGGCCTCAGCGGGGAAACAGCAGCACGATGGCGCCGATGGCCAGGGCAATACCCAGCCCCTGGATCCAGGACAGCCGCTCCCGAAATACGCCGGCCCCAACCAGGGTGCCGATTGAAATCACGCCGATATTCATGGCCGCAAATACCAGTGTCGGGTTTTCGGGGAAGCTTTGATGAGCCCGGATGTAAAAGTAGATATTGCTGAAATTCAGCGCCCCCAGCAACACGCCGGATGCCAGGCTGCGTCCGTGCCATTGGGTGCGCTGGATAAGCAGCCACACGCCCAGCAACACGCCGGCCAGCAAAAAGCTTAGCAAGAGGGTGCTGGTAAAGCCTGCGCCGGTGCGTGCCATTTGCTTGAACAGGATGTCGATCACACCGTAGCCCAGCCATACGCCCAGCAGGGTAAGCCACACTTTGCGGCCTGTGCCAGGATGTGGTGCTGCAGTGTTGTCGGCTGCAATGCTGTCGGTTTGCTGACGTCGCTGCAGCAAGCATCCTAATGCGGCCAGTGCCAGCAGGATGCCACCGGCCTTGGCCATGGACAGCGCTTCGTGAAACACCAGAAACGCTGCCAGAATGGGGATGATCAGCGATAGACGCTGTGCTGTGTCGCTTAGCACAATACCTGCATGGCGCACGGCAGACGCCATCACCAGAAATACGGATGGCAAAAGTACGCCCAGCAGCACCAGCACAAGCCAGCCTGCCGGTGTTTGCCGGCCCAGCGAAGCCAGCGGCGGTTGCAGCAGCCAGAGGCACAGCACGCAGGCAGTGACGTAATTCATCGCAATCGCTTGCCCGATCTGGATCTGGTAGCGGCGCGCCAGCTTCAGAAACACAGAAACAAGCACGCTGAAGGTGACACTGAGAATGAGGGTGTGCATTATTGTTGGTCCAGGCAGGTGACTTCAGTATCCGCGGGCATGGCCCGTAATCCCAGGCGGTCAAACAGATCCTTGTCGGTCTGCAGCGCCGGGTTGGGGGTAGTGAGCAGTTGTTCGCCCTGAAAAATGGAATTGGCACCGGCCATAAAGCACAGCGCCTGGGTGCTGTCGTGCATGGATTCGCGCCCGGCAGACAGGCGCACCACCGTGGCAGGCATTGTGATGCGCGTCACTGCGATGGTTCTGACAAACTCAAGCGGGTCCAGGTCTGGTGCGTCAGCTAACGGGGTGCCAGGTACTTTTACCAGTTGGTTGATCGGCACGGATTCAGGGTAGGGTGCCAGATTGGCTAGTGTGGCGATCAGGCCGGCTCGCACCTCGCGGGATTCTCCCAGGCCAACGATGCCGCCGCAACACACCTTCAGGCCCGCGTCGCGCACCCGTTGCAGTGTATCCAGACGGTCGTCAAAGGTGCGGCTGTGAATGATTTCGCTATAGTACTCGCGGGATGTGTCCAGATTGTGGTTGTAGTAATCCAGCCCGGCTTCTTTCAGGCGCTCGGCCTGGCCGGGCTTCAACATGCCCAGGGTGACACAGGTTTCCAGCCCAAGACCCTTGACCGCCTGTACATGTTCGATGACGCCGTCCAGTTGACGCTCGGTGGGTGAGCGCCAGGCGGCGCCCATGCAAAAGCGCTGGGCGCCAGCATCCCTGGCCTTGCGGGCAGCGACCATGACTTGTGCAAGCGGCATCAGCGGCGCTTCCTCCACTGCTGTGGCATAACGCGATGATTGCGGGCAATACGCGCAGTCTTCGGGGCAGGCGCCGGTTTTGATGGACAGCAACCGGGACATCTGCACAGCATTGGCCGGATGGTGTTGCCGGTGCACGGTTTGCGCTCGCAGCAACAAATCATTCAGGGGTAGGGCAAACAGATCCAAAATCGCAGGTATCGACCAGGTGGGTGTCAGGGTTTCGTGGCGGATGCAGGTATCCATGGTGTAGCCGTAGAGTGTGTGGTGATGGCGGCATGTTAGGGAGGCTTGATGCCGTTGACAAACTCTATTTACATTGCAATCTAGCCGAACTTAAGACAAATTCTCCTAACCTGTCGTCTTTCTTGCTGTTTGCCTCAGTTGGGACCGGGTGCAGGCGTCTATGTGTTGGCCGTGTTGTTGTGTAACAAATTGCTGCGTTCGCACATTTTCCGGTGTCAACTTGCACGCCTAAAAAAATTCGTGCATAATCTCGCTTCTTCGTTAACGAAGACCTTGTTTGGGGGTATAGCTCAGCTGGGAGAGCGCTTGCATGGCATGCAAGAGGTCAGCGGTTCGATCCCGCTTACCTCCACCAAACTTCTTAATGATTGTGTTGTCCCCTTCGTCTAGAGGCCTAGGACATCACCCTTTCACGGTGAGTACAGGGGTTCGAATCCCCTAGGGGACGCCAAATTTTTTTGGCACCGCTGCGGAGCGGTAGTTCAGTTGGTTAGAATACCGGCCTGTCACGCCGGGGGTCGCGGGTTCGAGTCCCGTCCGCTCCGCCAGAGAATTCAAAAAGCACCTGCTTCGCGCAGGTGCTTTTTTTGGCTCTACCCCATAATCGGGGGATGGGCATTCATCAGACACGGTTAATCACACCGTTCCAGCCGCATTGAGCCAAGA